>CALQRA010000136.1 GCA_943332855.1 Candidatus Kuenenia stuttgartensis | reverse complement strand
GGTCGATCGGCGCGACGGCGTGATCAAGGTGCCCAACGCGGCGCTGCGCTTCTATCCCGTTCGCGACCATGTCCGTGAGGCCGACCGGGTGATCCTCGATGGGACGGCGCTGGAGGCCGACGATCAGGCGCGCGGTGAGTCACCTTCGGCGAGCGCCAAGGCCGAGGCGGAGGGGGAACGGAAACGGCGACACGTGTGGGTGGTCGAGGCCGACGGACTCCTCCGCGGCATCCCGGTGACGTCAGGCATCGGCGACCACCGCGCCACCGAGATCGTCTCCGGGGATGTCGAGCCGGGACAGAGGCTCGTGGTCGGGGTCGCTCCCAAGGACGATTGAACGGGGACCGACTGAATCGGGCTCGAGCCCGGAGGGGTGATGGTCACACTGCAACTCGCCTTCCGCTCGCTCCAGAAGAACCGGCTCCGCGCCCTGCTGACCGTGCTCGGAGTCGTCATCGGCATCGCTGCGGTGACGACGCTCGTCTCGGTCGGCCAGAGCGCTGCCGAGATGATCCGCGGGCAGTTTTCGGCGATCGGCACGAACGTGATCGTCGTCATCCCTGGCACCGGCGAACGCGGGGGCGTGCGCCAGGGGCCGCTCCAGACCCTCTCCCAAGGGGATGTCGATGCGATCGCCTCGGAGTGCCAGAGCGTGCTTGCCGTCACGCCGCTGGTGGCCGCTGCCGGCCAGGCGATCCATGCCGGCACCAACTGGAGCCCGAAGCAGATGTTCGGGGTCGGGGTCGACTATCCGACGGTGCGGAGCTGGCAGGTCCGCCGGGGGGGCTTTTTTAGCGAGCGCGACGTGGCGGGGGCGGAGAAGGTCTGCGTTCTCGGCACCACCGTCGCGGCGCGGCTGTTCCAGACGGCCAACCCTCTTCAGCAGATCGTCCGCATCCGCAACATTCCCTTCCGCGTCATCGGGGTCCTCGAGAAGAAGGGGGCAAACATCGTCGGCGACGACCAGGACGACATCCTCCTCATGCCCTATTCGACGGCCCGCAAGCGGCTGGTGGGGAACGGCTTCAAGGGGGTGCACGCGATCCTCGTCTCCGCCCGGAGTGTCGACGGGATGCGCGGCACGGAACGGGAGATCCGCCACCTCCTCGCCGACCGCCACCGGATCGCGCCGGGGCAAGTCAACGACTTCCAGGTGCAAAACACCACCGAGATCGCCAAGGCGCTCGGCGTCGTGACGGGCGTGATGACGGCGATGCTCGCCTCGATCGCCGGGATCTCGCTCCTGGTTGGCGGCGTGGGGATCATGAACATCATGCTCGTGAGCGTCACCGAGCGCACCAAGGAGATTGGCCTGCGGATGGCCCTGGGGGCCACCAGCGGCGACATTCTCCGGCAGTTTCTCCTCGAGGCGGTCCTCCTCTCGGCGCTCGGCGGGCTTGTCGGCTTCACGCTCGGCGTGGCCGGCGCGGCCGGCCTAACGATGGCCATCAATGCCTATTCCAGCGGCACCGACTGGCCGATCGTGATCTCGGTGCCGGCCGGCGTGCTCGCGATCCTGTTCGCGGCGATCGTTGGGGTGTTCTTCGGATGGTATCCGGCCAGGCGCGCCGCCCGGCTCGATCCGATCGAGGCGCTGCGCTATGAGTAAAGCGTCGCTACGAATGAACCGGCTCGACGGGGCCCGCTGCCCGGACGTCGGAGAGGATCAGCCCGTCGCGGAGCGTGACGATGCGATCGGCGCTCGTGGCGACTTCCGGATCGTGTGTGACGATGATTACCGTCAGCCCCTGCTCGCGGTTGAGACGGCGAAATAGCGCGATCACGTCTTGGCCGGTGCGGCTGTCGAGGTTGCCGGTCGGCTCGTCGCCCATCAGGATCGAGGGGCCGTTGACGAGTGCCCGGGCGATCGCCACGCGCTGCTGCTGGCCGCCGGAGAGCTGGGCGGGATGGTGGTCGAGCCGGTCGGCCAGGCCGACGCTCTCGAGCGCCTCGCGGGCCCGTTTGCGCCGCTCGCGGGCGGGGATCCCCCGGGCATAGATCAGCGGCAGTTCGACATTCTCCAGCGCTGACGTCCGCGCCAGGAGGTTGAAGTTTTGGAACACGAAGCCGAGGTGGCGGTTGCGGACCGCAGCACGCTCATCCTTGGAGAGCGTCACCACCTCCCGGCCGTCGAGCCGGTAGCTTCCGGAGCTGGGGCGGTCGAGGCAGCCGAGCGTGTTCATGAGCGTCGACTTCCCCGACCCCGACGGGCCGACGAGGGCGACATACTCCCCGCGCTCGATCGCCAGCGTCACCCCCTTGAGGGCCTCGACTCGGACCGTGCCGAGGTCGTAGTGCTTGGCGACCGCGGTGACCTCGATGAGCGGCATGGGAGGAGCCGGCGGCGCGGGAGAAGAATGCTGGCAGCGAGATGCTGGCACTCAAGTGTAGCGGGCTGTGGGGCATGATCGGGTCATGCTCGGCGTCGGGCCCGGCCGCCCAGGCGACGGCCACCCCTCCCGAGACCGCTCCAAACGAGGGTTTTGGCGGGCATGGAGCCGGCCGCAGGACGGGCCTGACGGCGACCGCGGCAGAACTTCCTTCAGGCCGGCGTCCGTAGACGCGCGATTTCCGACGGAAAGCGGTAGCTTGATTTGTGTCGGGCCCCATGGCGGGCCCAGATACCTCCGGAGATCTCAAAAACAGTGAACAGCATTCGTCGTGGGTTGATGGCGGCGCTGGTCTGCGGGGCGCTCGCCTGCGTTCCGCAGTCGGCCAACGCCCAGGGCCTGTGGGTCGGCGGCTGGGGCTGGGGCGGGCCGATGGCGATGGGTGGCTTCGGTCCGGGATTTGGTCCGGGCTATGGGCTGGGATTTGGTCCAGCTTTTGGGCCGGGCTTCGGTCCAGGCTTCGGTCCAGCTTTTGGGCCAGCCTTCGGGCCGAGGTACGTCGCGCCGTTCAGTCCGGTCGCCTGGGGCTATCCGGGCTACCGACCGCCGTTCTACGGGCCCGCTGTCTACGCACGGCCGGTCTATGCTCCCGCTGTGGTGGCACCGGTCTATGCCCCCGTGGTGGTAGCGCCGGTCTATCGCCCCGCGCCGGTGTACGTCGGGCCGACTGCGCATGCCGTGCGTGTCGGTGGCCGTGTGGCGAGGCGCGGCTGGCGGCGCGGTTTCGGCTGGTGAACCTTCGATCCCGAGGGTCGATCCCAAGGCGCTGGTGCGCGGCCCCCGAGGCCGCGCGCCAGCCGCCGATCACTCGCCGGCGAGGACGACGCGGAAGCCCCCGGAGAAGTCGGTGAACGAGGGATCGTTCTTGTTGCGATTCGTGACCGGCAGCGAGCCAAGAAGTCCGGCAACGATCAGGAGCCGCCGTGGACGGTCCCGGACACCTCGGCCTTGTCCACGGCTTTCGAGGCCAATCGCTGCAGGAGGGGGTTCGTGTACCGATGGCCGTGAACGCGATCAAGCAAACTTTGCTTACTCGTTGCTTCGATCTCCCGATTGAGCTGGTCACGGACCAGTCGCATCTGATCGACCGCCGTACCCTGCTGCTTTTGAATCTCACTCATCGCCGATCACCTCCCGAGGATTCCGGATTTCGAGGATCGGATACCCCCTTTTCAAGTTTACCGCGTTGAACGCATGAATGCGCCGCAGGTTGACGATGTGCTTGAAGTTCCAGCTCACGAGCACATCGATTCGGGCCGCCGTCGCAATCGCGATATGAAGCGCATCGGCCCGTTGGTGCTTTCCTACCGCACCGTCGCGGATGTATTCGGTAGCCAGCGCCTCGGCCTCGGCGTCGAGCGGCAGCACCTCGATGAGCGACTCTGGAATCCGCTCCAAGTGTTCACGAACCAGCGCCGGGGCGTTTTCCAACTCGAGGAGGGTCACCTCGGAGATCACACAGACGTATTCACCAGTCGCCATCGCGTTCACGAGGCGGCGGGAAGGTTTCAGGAACTCCACGTCTTCGCAGCCGCCGAAAACTGATGTATCGACATAGATGCGAAGTCGCATAGCTGGTGGGCCCCTTTTCAACTGGCCAGAGGTGGGAAGGGAAAGAATTCGGTCTTCCATCCACGGCGCTATCGCCTGGGGTTCTTCGTCCACAGCCCGCTCATTTGGTGCCCCCCCACAACGCCGCGCGCCAGCCGCCGATCACTCGCCGGCGAGGACGACGCGGAAGCCGCCGGAAAAGTCGGTGAACGAGGAAACGTTTTTGTTGCGATCGGCCGACCGGCAGCGAGCCGGGTCGTAGCCCCAGCCACCGCCGCGCAGCACCTTGAACGTCCCCGTCGACGGTCCCTGCGGATCGTCGCCACCGGCGAGCACCGGCTTGTACCAGTCGGAGCACCACTCGTAGACGTTGCCGTGCATGTCGCACAGGCCCCAGGGATTGGGTTTTTTGAGGCCGACGCGGTGGGCGTAGGCCTCCTTGCGATCGCCGGTGTTGCCGTAGTGCCAGGCATGGTCGTCGAGCTTGCGCGGATCGGCGCCGAACGACCACGCCGATTTCGTGCCGGCGCGGCAGGCATACTCCCACTCCGCCTCCGTCGGCAGTCGGTAGTGCTCCCCCTTCTCGAGCCATCCCTCGCCACGTTCCAGCGTCGTCAGCTTGCGGCAGAAGGCGACCGCGTCGTGCCAGTCGACATACACCGCCGGCGCGTCATTCCCATCGACGACACACCGCTGCCCCTTCCATGGCTCCGACTTCATCACGGCCTTCCACTCGGCCTTGGTGACGACCGTGCGGCTGATGATGAATGGATGATGGATCGTGACGCGCTGCTGGGCTTCGTCGGTGCCGCGCCCCTTCTCCTTGAGCGGGCTCCCCATCGTGAAGCTGCCGGCGGGGATCGGCACGAGCTTCATCCCCACTGAGTTGACGCCGGGCCGGCCGGCGACGGCGCGGCGCGCTGGTGCTGCCGCGGCGGGCTTCTTCGCGGGGGCTTTCGCCCGCGGCACGACCTTCTTCGCCGGGAGCTTCTTGGGGGCCGCGGCTGGGGCGGCCGGCTTCTTGGCCGTCGACATCTTCGTGGCGGTCGTTTTCTTGAGGGCCATCGGGTTGCTCCGGAGAGGGGAGGGGCGAACCCATTTCACCCGCTCACCGACCGAACCACAACCGCCCCCGCCGGATCACTCCTCCTCGATGTGGAGGCGGTGCATGATCCGATGGACGAACGGCGCGACGACCAGCGACGCCACGCCTATGAAGAGAAGCCCGGAAAAGAGCGCATAGAACGACGCAAACAATTTCCCCGCCGGAGACGTCATCGGGTCGACCGGCCCCATCCCGCCGAGGATCATCGACGCATTGAGAAGCGCATCGATCCAGGGGAGACCGCCAAGCCAGTGGTAGCCGAGCACGCCGAACCCCAGCGCCAGCGCCACCAAGCTGCTGGCGCTGGCGAGATGCCACACCACCCGCCGGGCAAAGGCATGCCGGGGGAGGAGCGATTCGCGGCGGTGTTCGAACATGCGGAGCCACTTCGGGGGGCACAGAGCCGGAGCGCATCAGGCCGCCGACCGGCTCTGGGCCTTGTAGAGATACGGGTTCATCGTCGGATCGTTGTACATCTTCATCATCCGGAACACACGCAGTGGCCGCTGCCCCAGGAAGATCTCCGTGAGGAGACGGTCGATCGCCTCGATGAGATGGCCCCGCTGGGCGTCGAGCACCGCCATCCGGGCCGCCGCCTTCTCGCGGTGCTCCTGGGTGGCATCGGCACGGTCGAGCTGCTCGCGCATGTGGAATCGGCGGAGCTCGAGGATCGAGAGCCGGTCGATCGCCGAGCCGGGGGTCTCGGTGGCCGCGGGGGTGCTGGCAGCGGCCTGGATCGCGCGGGCGGCAAGCTCGGTGACGAGCCAGTCATCGACCTTCTCGATGGCGTCGTTGCGGGCCTGGTTGAAGCGATCGATGTTTCGCTTCACCTCGGCGATCCGCGCATCAGTCACCTCGGGAGAACGGGCGATGTCCTCCTCGTGCCAGAGCTGGAAGTTGAACTTGTGAAGGTCGCAGACCCGCCCCTCGAGCTCGGTGGCAGCATGCCCCGGATCGACCACATGCCACTCCGCCACAAGCCGCTCGAGGAGCGAATCGATCTCGCTGGCCGGGAGCGGCGGCGAGGAGGGATCGGCGGGGCGGAGGGAGGCGCACTGCGAGGAGCAGCTGGTCATCGGGGGATCTCCTGGAAAACGGTGGGGAAACGGTGTGGAAACGGTGGATCGAAGTCAGGCGGCGCGGCGGATGACGAGGCATAGATTCGCCCCGCCGAAGCCGAAGGAATTGCTGGCGGTCACGGAGATGGGGTGCGGCCGGGCGACATGCGGCACGTGGTCGAGCCGGCAGCGCTGGTCGGGATGGTCGAGGTTGAGTGTGGGGGGGATCGTCTGGCGGTCGATGGCCGCCAGGCAGGCCAGCGCCTCGAAGGCGGCCGCCGCGCTGACGAGGTGGCCCGACATGCTCTTCGTCGAACTGACCGGAACGCCGTCGGCCGCCCTGCCGAGCGCGAGGCGGATCGCCGCCGCCTCGGCCACGTCCCCCACCGGCGTGCCGGCGGCGTGGGCGTTGACATAGTCGACCCCGGCCGGCTCCACGCCGGCGTCGAGGAGCGCCAGCTGGATCGCGCGGGCGGCTTCCGTCGGATCGTCGCTCGGGATCACCATGTGCGTCGCGTCCCCCGACATGCCGACCCCGGCCAGTTCACCGCGCACCCGTGCGCCGCGCCCCTCGGCGTGGCGGCGCGCTTCGAGGACGAGCACCGCGCTCCCCTCCCCCATCACGAAGCCGTCGCGATCGCGGTCGAAGGGGCGCGAGGCGCGGACAGGATCGTCGCTGCGGCGGGACAGCGCGCGGAGGTTGTAGAAGGCGGCAAAGCCGGTGGGGGAGAGGATGTCAGCGCCGCCAGCCAGGCAGACGTCGACCAAGCCCATGGCGATCCAGCGGCGGGCCAGCGCCAGCGCGTAGCCGCTGGAGGCACAGGCCGCGGCGACGGTCACCGCTGGCCCATCGATCCCGAGGTGGGCGGCAATCCGGTGGACGAGGCTCGGGGGACGATCGGGGGAGAAGACCTGCCGGCCGCCGGCGAGGAAATCGGCCTCCCAGCCCTTGAGCTGCTCCGCCCCGATCCCCAAAACGAGGCCGACACGCGCCCCGGCGACCGGGCCGCCGCCCAGGTCGCCCAGGTCGCCGAGCCCGGCATCGGCCCGGGCCGCGTGTGCTGCTACCAGACAGAGCCGGCCGAGACGGTCGAGGGAGTCGTCCGCGGCCATCGCCGGGATCGCGGCCACCGGCGCGGCGAACTGCCGCGCCTCACGGCTGAACCCGGCGCCATCGATCTCGACGACGCCCGATCGCCCATCGAGGAGCGCGTCGGCGATCGTGTCGAAATCGTTTCCGAGCGGGGTCACGGCGCCGATGCCGGTGATCAGCGCTGATCGATCGGCGCGAAGGGGGGCTCGCGTCATGCAGCGATCCTCCTTTGCTCACGCGTTGGCAGCGCGAAGTCGAGATTCACCATCGCTCCCCATCCCAGGCGGAGCGACCAGAGGCAGCCGTCGCAGTCGTCGAGACGCTCAGGGCCAGAAGCGCGACCGGCCTGGTCGAGAAGGATCGCCAGCGCGGCCAGGGAAGGATGGCCGATGAGGGCAGTCGTCGCAGCGCCGTCGATCACCGCCACGCTCGGCACGGTGCGGAGCGACAGCCGCAGGCTCCCGGTGGCGGCCCGATCGAGGGCCAGTGCCACGGCGCGGCAGACGGCGTCGCCGGGAACGTCGCCCCGGACGTCGAGCACCGGCTCTTCATCCCAGGCGGTGAGCACGAGCCAGCATCCCTCCACGCCCGGCTCGTCGAGGAGCGACAGCGCCGTGACGAAGGCTTCGGAGAGCGCCTCGGGGCCACCGCCGACGCCGATGTTGGGGCCGTGGATCCGCAGGCCGACGCTCACGGCACTGGCCACCGCATGGAGCGAGCACTGGGGGACGACATGCGGCGAGACCGTCACCGGGCCCCCTTCGCGGAGGCTGACGAGCGTGCGGGCGCTCGCCGGGCGGCCGGCGCCACAAGGGGCGGCGACGACAGCGAAGCGATCGCTCGCGCCGGCCCGGGGATTCTTCGGGCTCTGGCCGATCGCGGCCATCGCCTCCTGGACGGCGCGGATGCCGACGACCGTGTGCTCGTCGGCATGGCGGAGGAAGCGCGGCGGCAGCGGCGGGGCACCCAGCACGGGCGCCTCGCGCAGCGCCCCGATCCCCGCCGCGCGGCAGGTGAAGGTCGCATGGACCGCGACGGGGCAGGAGAGGTGGGGCGTCGTCATGCTCGGGGACCCTCGCCGGACGGGAGGTCAGGCCGCCCTGCGAACCGACTTGGCGGCGATCTTTGTCTCCAGGACGTCGAGCAGATCACCGACCGAATGGATGCCGTCGAGGAGCTCGCTCTCGATCTGGATGCCGAAGTGACTTTCGATGTGGAGGACGAGGCCCGCCATGTCGAGTGAGTCGAGATTCAGGCCCTCGCGGAGCGTGGTCGATTCCTCGACGGCGGGGTAGGTCTCGCCGGTCTCCTTCTCGAGCAACTCGAGGACAACCGCCGATAATTGCGTGCGCTCCATGGGGATGGGCTCCTGGGCGTCCGGGCCGACGCCGGTGGGCGTCGACTCACCGAACCGTGGGGGATGTGGGGGGCCTGGGGCTCCGGTATGCTCCGCCGGAGCCGATGCCACAGGGGCCTCGGTCCGGGACGAGGGGGCGGAGGGTACCGGATGACGGACGGACGACGAAGCCCAATTCCGCCTCCTGGCGGAGCCCTTCCCGGGGCCGTGCAGCGGGGCCTCGACCTGCTCGCGGCGGCCTACACCTGCATCCTTCTCTACGCGACGCACCACCCGCGGCCGGCCGAGCTCGTCGGCCCGAATGCCCCCGGCGACAAGTCGCTCCACCTCATCGCCTACACCCTCCTCGGCGGCCTTGTGGCGGCGGCCTTTGCCTCCCGCGGTGGATGGGGGTGGCGCGCCGCGGCGGCGCTGTTTGTGCCACTGGCGCTGTTTGCGGCGGCCGACGAGATCACCCAGCCGCTCTTCGGCCGCTTTGCCGATGGCGTCGATTGGGCCTTCGACGAGCTGGGGCTCGTTGCCGGGATCGGGCTGGTGACCGTGGCGGCGCGGCTCATCGCCCCCTTCCTCGCCCGGAATGTGGACCGGCCGGGGGAGGCCTGATCAGTAGTTCGGGGTCGGGGGACGGTAGTCGGCGAGGTTCACGGTGCGGAACCACTCAATCGTCCGCTCGAGCCCCGCGCGGAGGGCGATCGTCGGCGCCCAGCCGAGCCGGTCGCGCGCCAGCGCAATGTCGGGGCGGCGGCGCTCCGGGTCGTCGACCGGCAGGGGGCGGTGGACGATCGTCGACGACGATCCGCACAGCTGAAGCGTCAGCTCGGCCAGTTCGCGGATCGTGAACTCACCCGGATTGCCGATGTTCACCGGGCCGACGAAATCGTCCGGGGCGGCCATCATCCGCATCATCCCCTCGATGAGGTCGTCGCGGTAGCAGAAGCTCCGCGTCTGGTCGCCCGAACCGAAGATCGTGATCGGTTCGCCGGCGATCGCCTGGCGGATGAAGTTGCTCACCACCCGGCCGTCGTAGGGATTCATCCGCGGGCCGTAGGTGTTGAAGATCCGCACGATCCGGACGTTGAGCCGGTGGGCGCGGTGGTAATCCATGAACAGCGTCTCGGCGGCCCGCTTTCCCTCGTCGTAGCAGGCCCGCGGTCCGATCGGATTGACCGCGCCGCGGTAGCTCTCCGGCTGCGGATGGACTTCCGGGTCGCCGTAGACCTCGCTCGTCGAGGCCTGGAGAACCTTGGCCCGGCAGCGCTTCGCCATCCCGAGGACGTTGATCGCCCCGATCACGCTCGTCTTCATCGTCTTGATCGGATTGAATTGGTAATGCCCCGGCGCCGCCGGGCAGGCGAGGTTGTAGATCTCGTCGACCTCGAGCCACAGCGGCTGGACGATGTCGTGGCGAAGGAGCTCGAAGTTCGGCTCCGCGAGGAGGTGGGCGACGTTCGCCTTCTGGCTCGTGAAGAAGTTGTCGACGCAGATCACGTCGTGACCTTCGCTGACGAGCCGCTCGCACAGATGGCTGCCGAGGAAGCCGGCGCCGCCAGTGACGAGAATCCGCTTGAGGGAAGGCATGGCGTGGGCTCGTGAGGGCGGGAGAGCGGAACGGGGCCGCGGCGAGCGACCACCCATGCTACCGCGCCGCCGTCGCCCTCCCGCTGCGGTCAGCGGCCAAGCGCGGAGAGATAGCGGACGAGATCGGCGAGATCCTCGGCCGACAGGCCATCGACGAGGCCGGCCGGCATCAGCGAGGTGCCGGGGGCCTCTTCCTCGATGTCGGCCAGCCGGAGCCGGACTTCCTTGTCGAGGCTGTCGCGGAGGACGAGCTCCGTGTCGGACCGCGACACCGGGATGCCGCTGGTGACCTGGCCGTCGGCTGTGACGACGACGAGCGAACCGTAGCCCTCCTTGACGTTCTTGGCCGGATCGAGGAGCGAGTCGAGGAGGTAATCGGGCTGCGCGGCCGATCCGATCGCGGTCAGGTTCGGCCCCACTCGGCCCCCTTCGCGGTCGATGCGGTGGCAGGCGACGCAGCGGAGATTCTCGCGGCGGTAGAGCTCACGCCCCCGGCCGGCATCGGCCCCAAGGGCGACGCGGGCGAGGATCCACGCCCGCTCCTCGGCCGTCATCGTCCGGCCACCGGCCGCCGCGGCGGCACCTTCGAGCGCCGCGGTGAGGCCCGGCTCAGGCCGCCCCGCTGCGGTCACATCCTGCAGCGCCGTGCGGGCCGTGGAAGGGGGGAGCGTGGTGGTGGCCAGGGCCTCGGCGAGGCGATCGGCGGCGCCGCGCGCCCCGAGGAAGGCCCGCATCACCTCGTGGATCGCGCCATCGCCGGGGCCGGTTGCGAGCCAGGCGGCGGTGAGCGCGGAGGCGTCATCCAAGGATCGGCCCACAAGCGCGGAGAGCGCCGCGGCCAAAACCGGCTCGGGGGTGGCGGCCGCCCCGGCAACCCGTGCCAGGCTCTCGTGGGCCGCGCTGCCCGGGAGGTTGCCGAGCGCCCGGATCGCTCCCTGCCGAACGGCCAAGTCGCGCCCCGGATCGGCGGCGATCTCGCCCAGTCCATCAGCTGCCTCCGCCACCTGCCAGAGCCCCGCCGCATCGATCGCGGCGGCGGCAAGCGCAGGCTCCGGACTTGCCACCAGCCGCGCCAGCCCCTTCAGATCGCCCTCCGGGACGACGCGCCGTTTGCGGTGGGCCTCCACCTGTTGCCCGAGCACGGTGGCGGCGCGAACGGCGGGGATGGCCGGGTCGGAGACGAATCCGAACACCGACTGCTGGTGCCCGGCGTCACCCAGCAGCGCGATCGCGTCGATGAGCATGTCGAGCTCGGTGCCCGTCACGGCCCCCGATCTCCAGCGGTCGATCATCCAGCCACTGGCGGCGGTCGCTTCCGCGGCCCTGATCGCGAACAGGACGCGCGCGAGCTTCCCGCCATCGTCGAAGCTGCCGGCGAGGACCGCCGGGAGCCAGGCCCCCTGGAGCTCGCGGGCCGCCAGCCACACCGCATAGTCGAGGGCGTCGTCGCGGGGATGATCGACGACATGAAGCGCCAGCGCTGCGGCGCGAGTCGCGTCGGCAGGGGAGGTCTCGTCGCGGGTGCCGACGGCCGCCAGCGCCCTTACCCCCTCGAGGCGCACGGCCGGAGCATCGTCGTCGACCGTCGGCGCGAGGAGATCGATGGGGCCGGGGCTGCCGTCGGGGCCGACGCCCGGCGTCCCGAGCCGATCGGCCCAGTCGACGACGACTCTGGCTGCGGCCGCGCGGGCGTGGGGGTCGGGCGAGGTGAGCACCCGCGACAGGAGCGCTCCGTCGATCGCCGCATTCGAGCCGTCGTCGAGCCCCTGACGGAGCCAGAGAAGCTCGAGGCAGCGCCGTTCGAGGTCGGGGTGGTAGCCGGGGGTGCCGGGCGCGGCGCGGCGTGCGGCGGAGGCCCAGGTATCGAGATCGGCGCCGACCTCGTCGATCCCGCGCTCGACGAGGACGCGCCGGGCGGCATCACGGGCCCAGCCGTCGGCTGTGAGCCCATCGATCAATTCACCGTTGGAGAGCGTTGTGGCATCGAAGCGTGGCTCGAGCGCACGCCCCTTCGCCGTCACGCGCCAGATTCGGCCATGCGTGCGATCGCGGCGGTCGTCGCGGAAGTCGACCTCGCCATGCTGGATGATCGGGTTGTACCAATCGGCGATGTAGATCGCCCCGTCGGGCCCCATCTTCACGTCGATCGGCCTGAAGTCGTCGCGCGTGGAGCGGATCAGGTCGGGG
>CALQRA010000135.1 GCA_943332855.1 Candidatus Kuenenia stuttgartensis | reverse complement strand
GTCCGCAGGAGCCGCGGAGCCCACGGGGAGATCTCCTGACGCGGACGACTGATCGTCGAGAGCATCGCCCGGAGGATCTCGAGGCGGGCCACGCGGGACTGCTTCAGCGTCGCCTCGATGATCGCCGGCGAGATGCCGTCGATCTTCAGGTCGAGCTGAATGCCCGTGATCCCGGCCGGGGTCCCGGCGATCTTGAAGTCCATGTCGCCGTAGTGGTCCTCGTCACCGATGATGTCGGTGAGGAGCTTCCACTCGTGCTCCGACTGCTTGACGAGCCCGACGGAGATCCCCGCGACGGGGCTCGTGATCGGCACACCGGCGGCCATCAGGGCGAGGGTTGCACCGCACACCGAGGCCATCGAGCTCGAGCCGTTCGACTCGAGGATGTCGGAGAGCACCCGGATTGTGTAGGGGAAAACGTCGGGAGCGGGGAGCACCGGCTTGACGCTCCGCTCGGCAAGGGCGCCGTGGCCGATCTCGCGCCGGCCGGGGCCGCGGATTGGGCGGACCTCGCCAACGGAGAACGACGGGAAGTAGTAGTCGAGCATGAACTTCTTCGAATACTCGTCGAGGAGGCCGTCAACGCGCTGCTCGTCCTTGCCGGTCCCAAGGGTGATCGTCACCAACGCCTGGGTCTCGCCGCGCTGGAAGACCGCGGAACCGTGCACGCGTGGGAGCAGATCGACCTCACAGGAGATCGGACGGAGGGTCGTGTAGTCACGACCGTCAGGACGCTTTCCTTCGTAGATCAGGTCCCGAACGGCACGCTCCTCGAGCCCGTGCCAAACATGCGAGAAATCGGCCTCGCTGACGCCACCGGCATCACCCGACTTGGCAGAACCGGCCGGCTCGAGGGGGACAATCGCCCCCTTCGCCTTCTCCTTGAGGGCCTTCACTGCCTGACCACGCTCGGCCTTGACGGCGGTCGCCTTGGCGGCCTTGAGGTCGTGGAGGTAGTCGCGGGTGAGCCGCTCGCGGAGGTTGGTGTAGTCGGCGAGGACATACTCCTTCTTCGGCTTGCCGGCGAGCCGGACGAGCTCATGCTGCATCGAGCACAGCTCGCGGATGATCCGGTGGCACTCGACGATCGCCTCGAGCATGCGGGCTTCGGGCATCTCGCGGGCGAAGCCCTCGATCATCAGCACCGCCGTCTCGCTTCCGGAGACGATCAGGTCGAGATCGCTCTCCTCGAGTTGATCCTGCGTCGGGAACGGAACAAACACCCCGTCGACCTGCGCCAACCGGACGCTCCCGAGCGGCCCGCGGAAGGGGAGTGGGGAGATCGACAGCGCCGCCGAAGCACCGTTCATCGCCAAGACGTCGCCGTCATTTTGCTTGTCGCTGGAGAGGACCGAGGCCTGGATTTGGACCTCGTCGAAGAACCCGTCGGGGAACAACGGGCGGATGGGACGATCCATGAGACGGCTCGTGAGCGTCTCCTTCATCGTCGGGCGCCCCTCGCGCTTGAGGAAGCCACCGGGAAACTTGCCCGCCGCCGCAGAACGCTCGCGGTAATCACACGTGAGCGGGAAGAAATCGATACCAGTGCGCGGTGCTCCGGTCGCTGCGGCCACGATGACCGCCGTCTCCGCATAGCGCACGAGGACGGCCCCGGCCGCCTGCTTCGCCAACTGTCCCGTCTCGATGGAGAGGGTGTGATTTCCGATTTTTCGTTCGACAACCGTTTTCATAAAAACTCTTCTTTCTTCCCTGCCCGCCCGACCGCGCGCCCTGTGCACGCCGTCGTCACGAGGGGCGATGGAGCTGAAGCCACCCCCCCCGATACCGAACCAAGGCGGCGAGACGTCCGAGGCTCGGCCACGTGCCGAACCTCCAGGACTCCACCACCGCCTCTGCCGACCGACCTGAACACCCCCCGCAATCAGGGGACCAGTTCCCGGTGGCACGCCCCCGGCAGCAACGAACCGCCGGAAGCATCAAGTGAACAGGAATGCAGGTCTGGAGGATTTTCCCCCACGACACCCCACCCCCAATGGACCAGAATCTCTTCCCGAACCGCCGCCGAGACCGAGCACCGCAGTGCCACGCAAGGAGAGCGGATCGCGTGAACCCTTCACTTCAAGGGCCCGTGGCCACGCGCTTTAAGGGCCCGTAGCCACCCGCTCACGTTCGCCGCGACGAAGGTTTGCCTCGGGCGTCGGCGACCGGGCCCAAACATACCTCGGCGATTACTTACGGATCTCGAGTCGCTGGATGATGTCGAGGTACCGCTGCGGCTCGACCCGCTTGAGATAGTCGAGCAGGCGGCGGCGGCGACTGACCATCTGCAGCAGACCGCGCCGGCTGGCGAAGTCTTTCGAGTGCGTTTTGAAATGCCCGGTCAGATGGGTGATCCGGCCCGAGAGGAGGGCGATCTGGATCTCTGCCGAGCCGGTGTCGGCATTCCCTCGCCGATACGCACCGATGAGTTCCGTTTTACGATCTTTCGTGAGCGACATCAGCCGAAAACCGCCCTTTTGCAGGCGACCTGAAACGTGACGGGCAAGCCGTGCGCGGCACTCCGAGGATGCACGCTGCATCCCACTCCATGTACCACCGGCACGCCTACCACGGAAACCAAATCATCCGCGGCATTCACCGCTCCAAACCATGTCTCTTGGGGAACCAAAAAGTGTATCGGCGGGGGGCCGATTTGCAACAGCATCCGCCCCCACCGGCATCCCCCGGCCCAATTGGCCAGGCCGGGGTGGTCCCGGGGGGGAAGGCCTCCCGCCCGGGACCAGCAGAAAAAAACCGACGCAGGCTCCCGGGCATCAGGCGACCGTAGTCCTGCCGCCACGCGGGGTTTTGACGACATTCCAGGCCAGCCCGAGCTTTTCCATGACCAGGATCATCCAGTAGGTGGTGTCGAACTCCCACCACCGGTGGCCGTGCTTGGCCATCCGTTGAAAAGCGTGGTGGTTGTTGTGCCACCCCTCACCGAACGCCAGCAGCCCGACCCACCACAGATTCCGCGAGTTGTCGTTCGTCTCGTAGTTGCGGTAGCCCCAGATGTGGGTCGCCGAATTGACGAACCACGTCACATGAAACACGTAGACCATCCGCACGGCCAGCCCCCACAGGAGCCACGAGACTCCGGTCCGCCAGTCATAGATCGCCGCCCCGGCAAAGAGGAGAGCCGCGCCGATGACAACGTGCCACAGCAGGAACGTCTTGTGGAGAAAGAGGATCCCCGGATCCTTGTAGAGATCGGGGGCCCAGCGACGGCAGTGGGCGTCGAGCTCGGCGGCGTCGCGCCGCGGAAACATCCAGAGGATGTGGCTCCAGACGCCACCGTCGTACGGGGTGTGCGGATCCCCCTCGATATCGCTGAAGGCGTGGTGCTTGCGGTGGTTGGCAACCCAGTGGAGCGCCGAGCCCTCACCAGACACCCCCCCCATCCAAGCGTAGAACATCTTCACGGCCCGGGTGGTCGAGAAGCTGCCGTGCGTCAGCAGGCGGTGGTAGCCAAGACAGACGCCGAGGCTCCCCGTGGCCCAGCTCAAGACCACGCAGATCGCCAGCCCCGACCAGCTGAAGAAGAAGGGGGCCACCAGGGCGGCGGCATGGATCAGCCCGATCCAGATGACGACCGGCCAATCGAGGTCGCTCCAGTGCTGGCCGGTGTGTTGATGGAGCGGATCGGCATCGTTGGCCAGTGCCGTCTCCCCGCCGACACGGTCGTGCCGCTCGACCTCACTCTGGGGGCCGCCGATCGCCGACCGCCCAAAGGCGAACTCGTCGGCGTCGACGTCGATCTGCGCATGGCGACCGCCATTGGCCGGCTGGGCCGTGGGATGGCCGGAGGCCGTCGAAACGGACTTGCCGGCCTTGGAGCGCCGGGACTGCTTGGGGGAGTGACTGGTCTTCGACGTCATGTCGGGACGGGCCTCGGAGGGAGGGGAGGGAATCGCCACGGGGGGCGCTGGCCTGCGATGGCAACCGCCATCACCGAGCAGGCTCTTACTTTGATGCATTTCCCCCGGCTTGCCAGCGGCGGCGGGTCAGACCCCAGTCGATTCACCGTCAAGACTTCGTCAATTTCCCCTCACTCCCCTCCGGTCGAGTGGGAGAAGAGGGTCTGGCGCTGCGGCCCGCGCGGGAAAGGGAAAGATCGAAAGAAGCCATCCGCTCATCGGCGTGGCCGGCACCGCCGGCGCGGTGGTCGGCGAGAGGGCCCGCGCCACGGAAGAGAGGCTCACCGCGGCGACCGGCGGCTCGAGGAGCGAACCTTCGGCCCCCACCAGCAGGGCCGATTGGTCGGCGGCGGTGATCCGCATCCCCCGTTCATCGATCTCGACGCTGGCCGCGCCGCGCTCGAAGCGGATGTCGGTGCCGCGCGGGGCCGGCCTCCACCCGGGGCCGACGCGGCATCCGAGCGTCGTCACGAGGGCCTCGAGGCCCTCCTGCTCGATCCCACCGGCACCGGTCACCACGCGCCCCCGGACCGAGTCGACCCGCCCCGCCACCATCCGACATTCGTCGATGACAACGCGTGCCATGCCGGTGGCATGCCAGGGGATGGCCGTCGTGACGGCGGCGAGATCGACGTCGGCAAGGACGGCGCTGAACGATCCGTCCCAGCCGCTCAGCCCCACCTCGGCATCGATCGCACCGGCGAGAGTGGCAAGGCCCGTTCCCTCGGCTGCGCCAGCCGACCAGCCGAGGGCCGCTGCGACGGCGCTGAGCGGAAATGGCGTCGCCACCTGCCCGCGCACCGAGAGGCGTTTCCCCGGCACTCCGGTCACCGCGGGGGCTTGGACGACAAGCCACTCCCCGTTCTCCGGCTCCGCGCGGAGGCGGATCGCCCGGCCGGCCTCGGCCCCGACACACTCGATCCGCATTCCGGCACGGCCAGCAGTCTCCGCCGCGCCGAAGCCGAACCGACCAATATCGATGACGACGTTGCGATTGAATCGGGTCGGTTCATCGAGCCATGCGCCCGCCAGGCGCACCGCGGCAGCGATCGCCGTCGGGGTGCCGGTGAGTTCCGACAGACGGATGCGGACTTCCGTCGCGGACGACTCCACATCGACCCGCGGCACCCGAACCGACTCCCCCCCGCGGCCGTCGGGCAGGGCCACATCCATCAGCCGGAGTGCTCCGGGGCGGAGATGTTCGACGCGCCCGACCGCCAGCGGCATGCCGAGGGTCCCCTCCCACTCCCGAACGATCTGGTCGCGGTGGGCCCCGGTGCGGCGCCACCCGGCCCAGGCGACGAGCACCGCGCAGGGGATCAGGCAGGCGACGACGAACGTCGTGCGAACGACACGGCTGCGGGCGGCTTGCTGGGCGACGAACATCCATGTCCCTCGCGGATTTCCGGGGAATCCGTCCCCCGGCGGCTTTCCGTCATCGTCTTTGTCAACGGGCGCGGGCCAGATCGTGGTACAGCTTCCAGCGCGCCAGCATCTCCTCGACGCTATCGCCGCCGAACTTGTCGACAAGCGCCGCGGCCATCTCGAAGGCGACGACATGCTCGACAATCACCGCCGCAGCGCTCACCGCGCAGACGTCGCTCCGCTCGTAGGCCGCTTCCTCGGTCTGCTTCGTGCGCAGATTCACGCTCTCCAGCGGCTTGCGGAGGGTGCTGATCGGCTTCATCGCGGCCCGGATCACCAGCGGCTGCCCGTTGGTCATCCCCGCCTCGAGGCCGCCGGCGTTGTTCGTCGGCCGGGTGAAGCCGAGATCGGTCTGATCACGCCGCGCCGCGTCGTAATGAATCGGGTCGTGAACCTGCGAGCCACGGCGCCTGGCTGCCTCGAAGCCGAGCCCGATCTCGACCCCCTTGATCGCCTGCACGGCCATCACCGCCTGGGCGAGTCGGCCATCGAGTTTCCGATCCCACTGGGCGTGAGTCCCGAGGCCGATCGGCAGGCCGTCGACACGGACCTCGACCACGCCCCCGAGGGTGTCCCCCTCCTTGCCGACCCGGTCGATGAGCTCGGTGACTTCCTCATCTCGCTCGGGGTGGAGCGAATAGATGGCGCTGGAGTCGCGCAAGCCCCGCAGCTCGGGAAGCGTTCCCTCACGGGGCCCCAGCTCGATGCCGCCAAGCGCCGTCACCCAGCCGCCGACCTCGATCCCGAAGGTGGCAAGGAGTTGGCGGGCGAGGGCTCCGGCCGCCACGCGCGCCGCGGTCTCGCGGGCACTGGCCCGTTCGAGCACCGCGCGGACGCCGCCGAGATGTTTGACGGCCCCGGCCAGGTCGGCATGACCAGGCCGCGGACGGTCGACATCGTCGAGCCGTTCGAGCTTGGCGTCTCGGTTGACGATCTCCATCGCCAACGGGCTGCCGAGCGTCGTTCCCCGCCACAGCCCCGAGAGGAATCGGACGCTGTCGGTCTCGATCCGCTGCCGTCCACCACGACCATAGCCCCCCTGTCGGCGCACGAGCTCGGCATCAATCGCCGGGAGGTCGACGGCCAGCCCCGCCGGGAAGCCGTCGACGAGGGCGAGGAGGGCGGGGCCGTGCGATTCGCCGGCGGTCCAGTAGCGCAGCATGGGGCAGGGGAGGGGTTCGCGGTGGGGAGACTCGGGGCGGGTCTGCGGGGAAGGGTCAACCCGATTCTAGTTTCGCCCCCGCCGCATCCCTAGGGCAGTGTTGGCCCGGCACACCCCCACACGACGGCCCGTCCGCTCATTCCACACCCGTCGGGAGGGTGCCGGTGAGCAACCGGCAGGCCTCGAGGTATTTTTGCCGCGTTTTCACGACGACATCGGCGGGGAGCTGCGGCGGAGGGCTCGCCTTGTCCCAGCCGCTCGCCTCGAGCCAATCGCGGACGAACTGCTTGTCGAAGGAATCGGGGACGCGCCCCCCGCCGACGGCTGCCGCCGGCCAGAACCGCGACGAATCGGGAGTCAGCACCTCGTCGACGAGGATCACGGTGCCATCGGCAGCCTGGCCCCACTCGAACTTGGTGTCGGCGAGGACAATTCCCTTGGCAGCGGCATGGGCGGCTCCGCGCCGGAAGACATCGAGGCTCTTCGCCCTGAGTAAGCTCGCCAGCTCCGAGCCGATGCTCTCGGCCATGACAGCAAACGAGACATTCTCGTCGTGGCCACTGGTGGCCTTCGTGGCTGGCGTGAAGATCGGTTCGGGAAGCTCATCGCCGGCCGAGAGCCCGGCCGGAAGGTTCTCGCCACAGACCGTGCCGCTGCGTCGGTACTCGGCCCATCCACTCCCGGCGAGCCGGCCACGGACGACACACTCAAACGGGATCACGGTGGCCGCCCGGACGAGCATCGATCGGCCGCGGAGCGGCCCGAGGTCGATGCCCGCTGGTAGCCCCATCGCCTCGACGTCGGTCGTGATCAGGTGATGGGCAACGGGGGCGGGGCCGTGGAAAAGCCAGTCGAACCAGTGGCGCGAGATGGCGGTGAGGACGCGGCCTTTGTCGGGGATCGGCGTGGGGAGGATCCAGTCGAAGGCGCTGATCCGGTCGGTCGACACAATCAGCATCCGCGCCTCGCCGCCGGGATGATCGGGGGCGAGCCGGTAGCAATCGCGAACCTTGCCACGATGGACGGGGCCGAGGGGGAGATCGGTGCTGACGACGGCAGGGTGGGCGGAGGTGCTCATGGGAAACGTTGTAGCATCATGGCCCCCGCTTCGGCAGGCTCTTCAAAGCCCCTCCCCTTCGCCGTGCGATCCCTTTCCTCAACAGAAGTCGCGCGACATCCGCGGCAGGGATGCCCCCTCCGGGAGCCGCGCTTCCCCCCCGCCTGCGGCCTCGTCCGACACCAGCCGCTCCATCCGTGTCGCCAGGAGATGGACGACCCCGCCCCGGCGCTGCACCCGGGCCTCGATCACGACCGCCGCTGCCCGCCGCGCCAGCGCCTCGGCCTGCTGCCACACGTCCGGCCGGACGACGACATTCGCCGCGCCGGTCTCATCCTCGATCGACAGGAAAATGATCCCGTGGGCCGTCGACGGCCGCTGCCTGGAGAGGACGATCCCCGCCACCGCCACGCACCGTCCTTCCGGGGCATCGTGGGCCTCCGCCGTGGTGACGACGCCGCGTCGGGCGAGCCCCGCTCGGTCGAACTGGAGCGGGTGGGCCTCGAGCGAGAGGCCCGAGGTACGGTAATCGAAGATCACCTCCTCGCGGGGAGTCGTCGCCGGAAGCTCGACCTCGTCATCCTCCTCGTCGTCGGCGAGGTCGACCAAGAGCGGCTGACTGCCGGGGCGTTCCCGATCGCGCAGCGCCTCCCACACCGCCCGCCGCCGGTCGATTCCCAGCGAAGCCAGCGTCCCGGCCCGCGCCAGGCTCAACAGCGCCTCGCGGCCGAGCCTGGCGCGGCGGGCGAGATCATCGACCGTGCCAAACAAGCCGTCGCGCTGCGCCACCTCGATCCGCTCCCCCTCCGCCGCGCCGAGGCCGTGCACCTGCTCGAGACCCAAGCGAAGGCTTTGTGGCTTGCGAAGGCTTTGTGGCTTGCGGAGGCTTTGTGGCTTGCGGAGGCTCGGCGATTTTCCTTGGCCCGGTGGCACGCCTTCCCCAGCCTCCTGCGCCTGGCAGCAGACGCGCGCATGCCAGGCGCTGGCGTTCACATCCACCGCCAACACGCGCACCCCACGCTTCCGGACATCGCGCACGAGCTGGGCCGGGGCGTAAAACCCCATCGGCTGGCTCGCCAGAAGCGCCGCCGTGAAGGCCGCCGGATGATGGCACTTGAGCCATGCCGACACGTAGACAAGCAGGGCAAAGCTTGCCGCGTGCGACTCGGGGAAGCCGTATTCGCCAAAGCCGCGGATCTGGGCAAACACCTGCTCGGCAAACTCCGCAGCGAGCCCGCGCGACGTCATCCCCTCGACGAGTCGGCGGTGAAACTCGTCGATCACCCCCGGCCGCCGCCAGGCCCCCATCGCCCGGCGGAGCTGATCAGCCTCCCCCGGCGTGAACCCGGCTGCCACCACCGCCAGCCGCATCGCCTGCTCCTGGAAGAGGGGGACGCCGAGCGTGTTCTCGAGGACGCCGCGGATCGCCTCGTTGGGGTAGCTCACCGGCTCCTCGCCACTGCGCCTGCGCAGGTAGGGATGGACCATCCCCCCCTGGATCGGCCCCGGCCTGACGATCGCCACCTCGATGACGAGGTCGTAGAAGCAGGCTGGCTTGAGCCTCGGCAGCATGCTCATCTGCGCCCGGCTCTCGATCTGGAACACACCGACGGTGTCGGCCCGCGACACCATCTCGTAGACGGCCGGATCCTCCGCCGGCACGGTGGCGAGCGTCAGCCTCGGCCCCCCCGCCGCCTCGACCTGATCGAACGCCCGGTGGATGGCGGTGAGCATTCCGAGCGCCAGGCAATCGACTTTCAGAATCCCCAGTTCGTCGAGGTCGTCCTTGTCCCACTGGACGATCGAACGGCCCGCCATCGTCGCCGGCTGGATCGGCACCAGATCGCACAGATCACCACGCGTCATCACCATGCCGCCGACATGCTGGCCAAGATGACGGGGGAAGCCGATGAGCTCACCGACGAGGGCCGTGAGCCGCCGGCCGGTGTCGCCGTCGGGCTCGAGCCCCGCCTCGGCGAGCCGCTCTGGCAGTCGGTCGACCCGGTCGCCGACATCGAGCACCTCGGCGATCCGCGCCACGCGGTCGAGCGATAGCCCAATCGCCTTTCCCATGTCGCGCACGGCCGAGCGGAGGCGGTAGCAGATCACCTCGGCGGTCATCGCCGCGCGCGAGCGGCCGTAGGTGTCGTAGAGGTATTGGATCACCTCCTCGCGGCGGTGGTGCTCGAAGTCGATGTCGATGTCGGGGGCCTCGCGGCGCTCGCGGCTGATGAAGCGCTCGAAGAGGACCTGCATCCTGGCCGGGTCGACCGACGTGATCCCGAGGCAGTAGCAGATCGCCGAATTGGCCGCCGACCCGCGCCCCTGGCAGAGGATTCCGCGGCGGCGGGCGAAGCGCACGATGTCGAAGACAGTGAGGAAATAGGCCTCGTAGCCGAGCTCCGAGACGAGCGCAAGCTCGTGCTCGAGGAGGCCGCGGACCTTCTCGGGAACCCCGTCTGGATAGCGTTTCGCGGCCCCCCGCCAGACCGTCTCGGCGAGGTATCCCGCTGCCGTCGCACCGGCCGGCACGACGGCATCGGGGTATTCGTAGCGCAGTTCGTCGAGGGAAAAGGTGCAGGCCGCGGCCCATTCCACGGAGCGTTCGACGGCCCCTGGCAAGCTCGCGAAGCGGGCCAGGAGCGTGGATTGCTCGTGGAGATGGCGCTCGCCGTTGGTGAGGAGGCGGGCGCGGACCTCCTCGATCGTGCCGCCATGACGGACCGCCGTGAGGGCATCGAGGAGGGGGAGCCGGGCGCGGACATGACAGCGGACGTCGCCGGCCGCCACGACGTCGACTCCCGCCCGCCGGCAGGCGCGGGCGAAGCGCTCGAGCCGCACCGTGTCATCCCCCTCGAGCGCCACCTCCGCCAGCCCGCAGACGCGCTCCCCAAACACCTCGCGCCACCCCGCCAGCCGCCGCCAATCTCCGTCCGCGGCCGCCAGCGGCACGCCGGCCCGCAGGCCCGCCGCATGGGCCGCGATCATGTCGAGCGAGAGCCGACAGCTGACCGGGCCGCGATCTTTCTCCTCCTCCGCCATCGCGCTGGCAGCCGCTGTGCCATCGCGCTGCTCCTGTCCGCTCCCCGCCGGGATCCCGCCGTAGCCGAGCGAGAGGAGGCGGCAGAGGTTTGAGTAGCCGGCCCTGTTTTCCGCCCACACCACGAGGACGTGGCCATCGACAGATGTGAGCGTGGCCCCGACGATGAGCGGGATGCCGACCTCCTTCGCGGCCCCGTGTGCCCGGACGATGCCGGCGAGCGTCGTGTGATCGGTGATCGCGATGCCGGCATACCCGAGAGCGTGGGCGGTGCGGACGAGCTCCTCCGGATGGGAGGCGCCACGGAGGAAGGAGAAGTTGCTCGTGACATGGAGCTCCGCATAGCGGGGGGGCTTGCGCGCCCCCTCGGGGCTGGCTTCCGGGCTTCTGAACACCGGGCTCGTGATCACAGGTCGCGACGACGGCATGACAGCGCCTCCTTCGACGTATTCCCTCCATGGCCGCGCCGTTCAGGCGAAGATGCCATGGACAAACCAGCCCCCGTCCCGCACCTGCCGGAAGATCCACAGCCGCAGGACATCCTCGACGCTCCCTGACCCGTAGCCGCCGTCATCCCGCTGCCCGTCGCCCCCCTCGACCACCGCCTCAACCACCGCCTCGACGAGGAAATAATCCCGGCGCACCCAGGGGCCGCGCCACCACGCCGTTTCGATCCGCTCCGGCCCCTGGGCACAGAGCACCCGATGGACCCGCGACTGGTAGCGGAAGCGGGCCGGCACACCGGAAGCCACCCGCTGCTCTGACGGCTCACGGGTTGTTTCCCGCACGACCGGCTCCAAGCACAGCGGACGGGGGAAGATCGCAACCGGCCTCCGCTCCGGGGCGGGGCAGGGGCCTGACTGGCTCCCGACGCTGCGCGACGTGCCCCTGGCAGACCTGCCGAGGTCTTCCGACGGCGCTCTGGTGACGCGCCCGGTCGATCGCCCTGCCTGCCCCGGTGGAACCGCCATCCAGGCATGCTCCGGCTGGGTGTCGGCCACCGGGCGTGGCTCGTAGACCGCCGCCCGGCCGAGCCTCCCTGCCAGGCGCTCGAGCAGCATGGCGACCTCTCCATCCCCCGCCTCCTCCGCCGCGCCGAACAGCATCCGCTGCCGGCTGCCGATCTCGCCAGCGGCCACGACCTCGATCGAAACCCCGTCGATCTCCTTCGGCAGCTGCATGCGCGACATCCGCAGCCGGATCAATTCAGCCAGATGGGCAACCGCCACGCTCGGGCGGAAGAGCCCGACGTCGATGACGACTGGGGCGCTCGTGGCCGTCGCTCGCCCCGCCGGCCCAGTCACCGCATCGGCACCAGCCGAACCGGTGCGTTCGAGTCTTGCCCGTTCGAGCCTCACCCGTTCGAGCCTCACTTGGAGCGCCGTCACGCCATGCCCCGCGGCGGAAAGGGGCCGGACACACGCTTCGAGGAGCGGGCGGAGGCATTGGGCGAACTGCTCCTCCGAGGTGCCGCGGAGTGCCAGGGGGAAATCGAAGGCGTGGCTGGCCTGCGGCAGCTCCCCCCCCGGCAACGGTTCGAGTGGCTCGGCTCGCTCTCCCGTGAACTCCGCCAGCCGGCGGACCAGCAACGGGCCGAAGCGCGACGCGAGGCTCTTGCGCGGCAGCCGCATCACCCCACCGATCGAATCGATCCCGACTTCGCAGAGCTTCTGGAGCGTGCCGCCATCCAACCGCAGCCCTGTGGCCGGCAACGCATCGATCAGGCCCTGCGGGGGTCGCCCCGCGACATCCTGCGTCGCCTGCCCCGCAGTGGGCGCCTCCGCCGGCGATTGCGTCGGGGGGAGCCGATGCCCGCCCGGCGCCACCACCACGCTCCGCCGCCGGCCGCGTGGCGCCGGCTCGCCGGCCAGCGCCGCCAGCCGATCGGTGTGGTGGGCGGCGGCCCAGGCAGCTCCGGGGGTGTCGGCGATCGCCCCGCGGGCATGGAGGCCGCGCGCGGCGAGCGTCCATACGGCCGTGCGCGCAAGTCTCTCTT
>CALQRA010000134.1 GCA_943332855.1 Candidatus Kuenenia stuttgartensis | reverse complement strand
TCAAGGCCGGGTCATTGAAGCCGATGCCGATGGACGAGGCTCCAATAGCGGACTGGACGGGCCATCTGTTCTTTTTCAACCGGACGCCCTACATCATCCTCTGCAACACCGCGACGCTCTACTCCGCGGTACTCTTCGGCAACGGCATCACGGACGACAGCATCGTCATCCCTCGCGCCTTGGCCGCCCTCCGTGCCACGATGGAGGCCGATGGATTGGCGTTTGCGTACGAGCGATTCATCGTGCCACGCACCGGCCTCGTCTTCTTCGCGTCGAGCTTCAGTCGCTCGGTAACGGGGTCCATGAACGAACTCGTCGCCCACGCCAAGGTGCTGCTCACCGACGAGGAAATGTCCCCCTACGGCCTCAGCGGCCCACTCAACGACATGCTGCTTTCGACGCTGAGCACCGACGAGTCGCGAGGATACGGTCGCCCTCGCGAAGCCTTCCGATCCCTGATCGCCCAGTCGAGAGCCCCATGAATCCACCACCACTCTGGATCGACCAATGCAGGGCCGCCCGGCGTATCGCAGCAGACTTCGGGACTGACAAGGCTCTTTCATACCTCGTCGGCGAGAAGTTCATCAACTTCCTCGAAGAGGCTGATACCAATGGTGAGTTGAGGGCGGCGATCCCCGCCTTCGTCGCCGAGATCAAGGACATCTTCGCGCTCGGCCAACTCGCCGCCTACCTCGACATCGCCCGCCGGACCGAGCGATTCGATCCGACCTTATACGACGATCCTGAGGAAGCGGAGGTCGAGAGCAGGCGCGAACTCAGGCGATCGGCCTCGGACCTGCTGCTGGTGGAACGAGCAAGGGAATGGCTGCTGGAGGAGTGACCCCGTCGCCATCGCTCGTTCCAGCTGACGACGCCACGCACAGATGGACTTTCTCCCGCCCGGAAGAGCGCGCCATGCCCTCCGGCTCCGACTCCCTCGGGGCGACACGTCACCCGCTATCGCCGTTCCCACGCTGTCAGTCGGCGCTCAAAGCCGGACCAGCCGACGGCGGCGCCGAAGCGGGACCAAAACCGGCCAGCGCGCCGACCGGGAAAACACGGTCATCACGGGGCGTAGGTTTGTCGCCAACCCGCAATCCGCTCCTCGTCGACGATGCCATGCTCCACCAGTTTGCCGTCGCGGACGAGGTAGTACTTCGGCACCGCGTCGACCACGAAGTCCGCCTCGAAGGCATCGGAGCAGATCCCGGAGGGATAGGCCGCGAGGGCGGCGTCGAACGAGTCGGGATCGTCGTCGATCGAGAGACGGTGGATGACCGGTGCGTCGGCACGACCGGCGATCGCCGCGGTGAACGCTTCGACCGACGGGGCGAGGTCGTGGCAGGGCCCGCACCAGGTCGCCCCGAAGAGGAGCAGGTGTGGGCGATCGGCCGGAAGGGGAAGATCCCCCGGCATGCCGTCGGCACCGCGAAGAAGCGGTACGGAGGCGAGATCCTGGCCGACGAGCGACGCGATTTTCCTGTCCGCGGCCGCACGCTCCCGGAAGCGCTGCCGCATGTTCGACTTTCCGCCGAGCACGAAAGTGAGGAGGTTGGCTTGCAGGCGATAGTCCTGCAGGATCTCCGGACAGGGCAGTTCCTCGCCGTCGGGACCGAGCGGACAGACCTCGAGCCGTTCGACCGCGGCAGCAGGATCGCCGGTGGCGGCGTTCGCCGACAGCCTGGGCACGACGCGGTAGAGCACCCTGCCGGCGATGGCCGCGCGGTCGTCCGGGGGAACTGCCGGGGCGTGATGGACCACGTCGTAGCGCACCTCGAGGAGGAGCCGCGCATCGTCCGGCAGGGGGAAAACCGACCTTGGCACATGGATCTGGCTCGACGGAACATCGGTCACCAAGCCACGATCCCCTGGACCGACCGCCTCGGTGTACGCGAGGTGTTCGCTGGTCAACGTCCGCCGTTCCTCCCCCATCCGCTCGACGAACAGTTCCATTGTGCCGGTGACGCGGAGCGTGTCGTGCTCCCCCGTGACACCGGGGGAGTCGATGACGAAACAATTGGCTTCCACGTTGCACTCGATGGGGACGTCGAAGGCACTGCCCGGCAGCCAGGTGGGGTCCTTCCGCTGGCGGCGCGCGAGAAAGAGCATGTCTGGATCGAGGACGTCGTAGCAGCTCACCATGACTCCGCCCGGTGGCACCGTGGCCTCGGGGCTGGCCTCGGGTGGAACGAGGCTGTCCGGCATGGACCAGTCCGGGTATGTCGCCTCAAGCGCCGCGGTAATCTTCCGGCGATCGACGAAGGAAAAGCAGTTTCCCAGATTCACGAATGCCGCCACGGTGCGGACGGCATCCTCCTCCGAGAGCCCTCCCTGTTCGAGGGCTTCGATGAAGTCGGAAGCGAACTGCTCCGGATACACCCGCCGTTCGATGGCAAACTCGGCGGCGACGAAGGCCTCGATCGCCTCCCGTACGGGGCTCGGCATGCCGGCGAGCCCGTTCCTGTCGAAGAGGTAATCGCTCCGCTCCAAGGGAGGGACGGTGTCGGTCGGGGCAGAAGTGTCATCCTCCGCATGTCCCGACCGGGGCATAACGAGCGATGCCGCGACGAGACAGGCGCCCCCCAGGACTGCCACCCCCCAGGACCACCGCCACCCGTCCTTACGAAAGCGTCGCATCGGTTCCTCCCGATCATCGTGGCCCGACCACGTCGTCCATATCCCCTCTGGAAAGCGTACTCGGCCGCCTTCGGCCCAGGAAACCTCCGGAATCGTCCGGAAATACCCATTCGTTTTCGGACATCAGGCAATCAGACGCCGCCCCAGGCGCGGCCGGTCCTCTCCATTCATCTCCCCCAAGGAGATCCCACGTACCAATGTCCACCGCCACCACCACCGAATCCCCCATCACCCTGAACCAATCTCCTCGTCCCACAACCCTCCCGATCACCGCCCCCGCTACTCAGACCGAACGCTCCGCCGCCAACAGGCTCCGATCCACTTTTGTCCCCGTCAGGCTCGCCTTGAGGTGGCTGGGCGTCCGCAAGACCCTGGCGCCCGAGCAGCGAACCACGGCGGCCAGGGCATTCCAGGCCGAGTGAGGATCTCCTCTCGGCCACGAAGCTGATCCTCGACACCAAGCACCCGAGCTTCCGCAACGTCTCGCGGGTTCGGAGCGAAGCGTCGGGCTACTGGCGGACCGAAACCCTCCCCTTTCCGGAGCCGGGCGTCAGGCTGCTCCCCCAGAACAAGCTCGCGGGCTTCGACGCGCGGATGAGTGTGTTCCGCCAGTATCTGCTCGATGCCGCCCGTGAACTCTCCGGCCAGTACGACTTCACGCGAATCGAGCAGGCGGTCGGGGGCCTCCTTGTCGTTCGGCCGCGGCGGAACATCCTCAGGCGCGCTGGTGCTGGCTCGGGAGGTGCGGCATGACCGAGCCGATCGAGGTGGAGCTGATCATCAACGCGGATGGTGGCGTGAGGTGCATCTCCGACGAGGCCTTGGACCTGCGGGCACTCGGGAAGCTGCAGATCACCCGGGCCAGCCATGTCGAGCCGGACTCGGACGGCAATTGGTTCGCCGACATGGGGCCGTCAAGCGGGCCGGTGCTGGGGCCTTTCAGGAGCCGAACGGAGGCGATTCAAGCGGAGAGGTGGTGGTTGCGGCGATCGGCGAGCTGAACGGCCCCGATCAATGGCTCGCGACCTCAGCCGAACCACACCGACCGACTTTATCGCGAGTCCGATGCATTGCTTAATTCGCTATTTTCGCCTGAAGGCCCGCCACAAACAAATGAAAGAGAAGGGCCACGGCATTCATGCAGACTGTTGCCAACAGACATCCCAGCACGCCGTGCAGGGCCACGTATCCGACCCCTCGCCAGCCGCGACTCCAAATCACATAAACGGGCACCAGCAGCCCCGCGGCCAAGAAAAACCATTGCTGCGACAAGAGAGGAATAGCTCGGCCACGAGCGCGATCGTCGACAATCACCCAACAACTGGCCACCGCGTAGAGGGCGAGGGGCACCATGATGTCTAGACGCGACGGAACCGTGGGCCACGCGCTGCGAACACCCCACATTGCCAAGAGCAAGTAGTATGCGAGCAGAAACCATCGGGTGTGGCGGAAGCCTGTAGCTGCTGGCGATTCCGATGCGGGCTGTCCAACCACGACTTCGGTGCTCATGTCGATTTACCCGGCGAACGTTGCCCGTTCAGCAGCGGCCCTGGCCGCTGGGGCATTGACCAGTGAATAGCCTATCCGGCCACGCCGTCTGCTGCATGGCCGGGGTCGGCGTCTGGGTAAACGCTCATCACGCCCCCCCTGTCGATCATGAAATGCCACCCCAATGGCACTCTCTACCTGAGTTCTCGACGTCGCCGACATGGGGCCTGTTGGCGGGCCGGTGCTGGGGCCCTTCGGGACACGGTCGGAGGCGCTACAGGCGGAGAGGGGGTGGTTGGTAGGAAGGGAGCCGTAGACAACCGCGATGAGCGGCTCCGTCGCCCTGCCACATGACGCATCGACAGAATGCCTAGCGGCTGGGGACCGCTGCCGCGATTCGTTCGGCGCTCTTTCTGCGACCGCGTTAGTCGTCGATCACCGAGTCGAGGACTGCCCGCCATTGCTGGAGCCAAGCTGCTGCCTCGTCGCCGGACTCGAAGAAGACATTCGTCAGGGCGGACAGCTCTTCGCGACTCTCGGGTAGGCCGGCGAAGATGGCATCAAGCTGGCTCAGGGCCTGACGGCCTTGCTCGATGCCGGCCTCGGCCACCCAGCGGCTGACTCGTGGCGGATCGATCTCGAAGCGATCAGCCTCGCACGAGCAGCCTGGATAACAGTCGTTCGTGGAGAGCATGAGGCCCCAGAGCGGCTCGGGGATGAGAGGTAGCATGCGGCCTCCGCTCTGATTGCCAAATGTTCTCGACCAGCAGCGATCGGTCGGGCGTCTACGGCTCATCCGCGGGCTTTGACTGCAGCGTTCGGAGGTATGCGGATACCGACCC
This sequence comes from Candidatus Kuenenia stuttgartensis, assembly GCA_943332855.1. Lineage (GTDB taxonomy): Bacteria > Planctomycetota > Planctomycetia > Pirellulales > UBA1268 > QWOP01. The sequence goes on along the minus strand of CALQRA010000134.1, from coordinate 7,660 downwards.
GTCCCAGCCGCATCGCGAGCAGCGTCCGCCGGCGAACTCGTGGGCGCACGGCGAATACCCATACAGCCAGTGGGAGCACTCCGGGCACAGGTGTGTCATCTGCGACGACGAGGCGAGGTAGTCGCTCCCGCACTCGTCGCAGCACCGCGTCTCTGGCTGTTCCGTGGCTGACACCCGCGAGGCCCTCCGTCGCCGAACGCTCCCGATCACCCGGGGCGGGGGCCGTTGGAGCACTGACCCTCGAACAGCCTACCCGCCGCCGTCGTCTGCTGCATCGCCTGGTTCGACGCTACCCGCCGCTCAGGTATGCGGCCAACGCGGACTCGTCGGCGAGAGACACGACCACGCCCGCAGACCAGTCCGCGACCAGCAAATCGGCGGCACGGGGCAGTGATCGGAGGACCCGGCACCATAGCCCGACCCGCTCGGCCGGGACGCCGCGCAGCGTTAGCCAGACCGGCCCGACCACCCCTCCCGTGCTGACGCCGACGAACAACGCCTCACCGCCATCGAGGCCCCAGCCAGCCACCGATGGGCACGGCTCGCGGTACGAGCTGTACCCGGTCAGGACTTCCGCGAACCGGGGGACCAGCGGCGCGACGGCAGCCCCGAGTTCCTCCAGCGTGATGCCTAGCGAGGCCAGCGGCTGGGGCGACTCCCCTCTGACGTACATGGCGGTCCACCCGGCCCCATCCTGGTGCGCGTCGGCGAACTCGTCGATGCGGCCCATCTCCGCCAGGCAGTACCCGCGGGCGGTGCTGGGCAGCACCTCCACCTGGCAGTAGTCGTCCTCATGGAAGAATGCTGATGCCATCCGGTAGCCGCTCCTCGCCGAATGTCACCGTTCAGCAGGCGGCGACGAGAGATTTTGCACGGCAACAACGCTGGCTTCGCCGCTACGTTGCAACGGATTGTCATTTGCGATTCTGCGTGCGGGCATCGTCACATATGTACGCCCTGATTCACATTGACGACGTTGAATGTCTGCAAAGATGCGTTCAAGGTCATAATCGAACGCAGCACCGAGGCGATGTCGTATAGCCTTAATTTCTGCCGTAGGATCAGGTGTCGTCATAAATCACCAATAGTTGTTCGGGTGTGCAAATCACGGCAGATTCGATTCCTGCGTTGCGGCATACCGCGTCGATCAAATGCTGAGTCGATGGATTCATTATATGTTTGAAGTTCCACGTTGCCAAATAGTCGATGCCATTGATCGCCGACAAGGCGATATGCAGTGCATCTCGCGGTTCTGTTTCTGGAACGGCGTGGGAACGAATCAATTCAGCTGCGAGTTGGTTTGCCGCATCAGTAGTTCTCAGAATATCGATTCCATCGATGACTCGCAGACGTTCGATCGCCGCATCGCTGTCTCCATCGCCACATTCGGCGAGAACAAGGTCTGATACGAACAAAAGGTAACGTGAAGCAGCAGTTACCCACCATTCGCGAGTTACTTGTTGTCGAGCGAGAATTGAAGCAGCAGGGTGCAAGCGACCTGCGACGTGTCCAATAACGGTAGTTTCAAGGTAGACAGTTTGCATCTGTGCATTCTACCGCAAGTAACGACCAAGGTAACCCGGCAACGGCCGAAAGACTTTGATTTCAAAAAACGCCCGATCCGCCGCTCGGGTCGACCGACTTGTTATGTTCCGATTTCGCTCAGGAGTGCAGCGCCAAAGTCTTCCACCGCCTTGGCCCAATCTCGAACGGCTTGCTTATTTATTCCGCGTATCTCGTGATCGCCGCTACCAACTACCTGATCCTGCCGATCGGCGCGATGCACCATCTGATGCCGGCGAGCCATTACGTCCTGAAGAGTGCCGAATGCCGAATTGACCTTGGCAACATCCACATTGACTTTCGCAAGGATCGCGGCAATCTCTGCTGTATTGTTGTAGTTTGAATGTTCGAGGTAACTGTCGATTGATGCTTCGATGAGTTGATCAACATTTTTACCGCGATGAGCTGCCAAGTCGCCAAGTAGCACCTTCTTTGAATTCAGGCCCGCACCAGAAACCGCGATTTCGTCAAGCACGGCCTTGTCTGCTGTCGGTAGCTTCCAATAGGCGACATTCCGCAAGACGTCTTCAAGTGTTGCGTGAAGCAGGACAACGGCTGCACGTAGAATGTCGAGGAGTTATGCTGGCTTACGGCCTTGCCCTTGAGCGTCGGGATGGGACTCGTACGTTGTGACGAGCGATTCGACACGGGCAAGATTCTGTCTCAGGTTGTCCGCGATTTTGCTTTCATGCGACTACATCCTTAGGGGCATAACGCTGGAGCTGAGCGGCAGCATCAATCGCGAAGCGATTGATCTGTCCGCTTGAGCGAATAGTTAAGCGGCATGCTACTTGAGCCAAATGTCGCCGTCTCGGGCATCGGCAGGCTCTTCCGCTTGGACATAGATGCGTGGCAGAGCATCTAGATCTGACTTGATCTTAGCAATGTCTTCGCCGTGCTCTCCCAGCTGCGTGAGTAACTGCGTCTTGTCGCGCTCGAGATCAGCGATCTTCTGCTTGTAAAGCTCAGCGCGCTCCTTTGCGGCCGCCGCTTCATCGCCCAGACGCATGCGAGTGAGCTTGACCGCAGCAACCCAAACAATAACGGCCAAGGCAATGTAAGGCACCGGTGCGGTAGCTGCGGCGTGCCATTGCGTCTCTAGCCACCTCACAAACTCCATGATCTCTCCTTCGCCGCCGAACGCTCAGCATCAGCGGCGGCGCGCAGCGCTGTCCGCTGGATGCTGTTGTTGGGCGGGGCTCACTCAGTTCTCGTTGCGAATGCGAACCGCCTGTTCGACGGCATTCGCCAAGTGCGTCTTGATCCAATCGTAGCGCTCTTGGCTGTTTGCTCCGGCGGGGTTATAGCATTTCACGATCTCGGACAGTTTCTTCTTGGAACCGCCGTGCGTGCAGTAGTCAAACGGATTGTTTCCCATAGTCGATGTTTCGCCATCGGAGTTCTTGAGGCCGTGAATCCTGATTCCGACGACGCCCATCCCGTCGTCCCACGACTTGACGATCTCGTAGTTGATCCAATACCGATTTGCCGTGTTTGCTCCGACAAGAACGACGGTGCAGGTTCGGCCGTTCATTTGCGTGGTGATCCAGTGCTTGATTGCATCGTCGCCCCCACCCATGATCGACTCCCAATCGTTGTCGGTCGCTGGCTTGTTTCCCTCCACCGTTCCGATGTTGCGTACCGTCGAGGCGCGCCAGTTGTCCGGTTTGTAGTGAAAGCTGTAGAACGCACGCCTAGCCATAAGTTTTCCTACTTGTTGAGTTGCTTGACGATGTCGATGACCGCCTCAACCAACCTCTCGACCGAAGAGGCCGAGTTACCCAGCACTTCGAGTTGCTTTGAAACGTCCGCACCAGCGAAATACTTTTTGGGGTCTCGCTTCACGGTATCCCAAAGTTCCTTTGCAACGTGACCAGTAGCTCCGATCGGCAAGACGATCTTTCCAGAATCCCATGTGATTGTGGCCTCTTCGCGAACGCCGCCCGCCGCGATCACTTGCCCGTTTTCAAGCTTGTTGCCGCCAACAACGAGACAGATACCAGCTTCGCTTATAATGCGATGACGGTACTCAGTCCACAACGCCGCTCGTTTCGCCGCGTCCGAAACTCCTTGGGGAAAAGGCCAAAGCTTGAGCCGCTCGTCGTTGTTTCGTCGTAACGCCTGCATCGCGCCCATGATTACGTCGCTCCCAACACCTAATCCAAAACCGGAAATGATATTGAAATCGTTCTTGACGAGCGCCGTTCCGAGCGCGCTGCACAGTTGGTGAAACTTTGTCTCGCCAAGCGGAGCGAAGTCTGCGGCGCTACCTGAGACAAGAACATCACGGAGATGGCTTCGACGATTTAGCTCCTTCAAAATCTCCGGGATCTCATTATAGTCTCCGATGAGAACTGGCCGGATGTTGTAACGCTCCAAATCGATGAGAAAGTGCTTGAATCTGACGGCGTCGTAGTCGGCACCTTCATAATCTTTTGCTTTCGGAGCGCGAAGCAGACAGTAATGTTTCCTCCCGTTGACCGTTACCAACTGCCGAACGCGGTTCAGAATGTATGCAAGATTGGGATCGGTGAAGCTGACGCCAACGAAGAAAAACGTCTTTTGCGTCAAGTCTCCGCGTAACGCTATCGAAAACAGCTCCCGCTTGGGGTGATATGTCTCGTAGTCGTCCTTTGCAAGAATCGCCTCCGCAACGCGTGTTTTGTCCCCGTGCATTTTGTAAACGGTTACGTCTGATCGACCGCGGGTGAAGTTTATATCCTCCGCGTGCCGCTTGACATCCGCGCGCTTGCCAGCCGCTTCGTACGCACGCTCAAGCAAATCATCGTAGTTGGTCGTCCAGATGGTATGGACGGGAAGGGACGCGATAAGCGTGTGAGTTTCCGTCGGGTCGTGACTCTCCTGAAACTCATCAACCAGGAGTTTGTTAAGTTTATCGCGCCCTTTCATGTCATTGAGGTGAAATTGCGCTAGTGTCACGAGGTCTGACTCGCGCTCTACGTCGAGGCCCAGATCCTCAGCGAGTTCCTTGAGCAGCCCTTTCCAGTCAACGTAGCCGGCGGCCCGCGAAGCGCCGGCGCCGACGAACATCGCCGCATCTCCGTTACGAATCGCTTCGGAGTATTCTTTAAGGAACTGTTTCTTGTCTACGCCAGCCATGTTTCACCTTTCCAACCAAGCCTTGAGGGTGATACCCCTGTTTTGCCCTGGCTCGAAGACCGCCAACTCCTCGCTATCCGCCTGTTCGATGCGCGAATAGATTCCAACATACTCGCTGCCCTCCCATCTTCCATAGTCGCGGGTAACGGGGAACGCCGCTACATTCGGCAGCCCCTTCTTGATGTCTCCAATACCCAGTTCCCAAGGCACCCACCTGGACTTCAATGACGTATTGCTGGCGAGCATCACGAACTAGTTCGCGGTGCCGATTCGCTCTTTGAGTTTTCGTGCTGTCTCTGGACTGGTGACGGCCGGCATCTCGGGGTCGTTCCAATCGACGTAAAGGATCACGCCTCGACCTGCCAGCAATTTCCGAACCGGCTCAACCAAATCTTTGTCGTTGTGGCTGTGGGAAAGGAACACGGTTCTGTATCGAGACGCAGTCTTGCTCAGACCTGCCCGCGCCTCCGATAGCAGAGTAGGACTGAGGCGGGCGGCCCTGACGCGAACGTTCGATTCTGAAAGATACATGATTGTACTCCGCCGAACTCGTATTTATACGGCCTGTAGAACCACCCACGCTTGCGTGTGAACGCACCACCGGCCGCAGGCGGAATCCGGCCTCAACCGCCTTCCAGACAATGGGTTACGGCGATTCGGCACCCCAGTCGCCGGTGCGTTAACAGGCGCTCCGTGCAGTATACACGCCCTTGCCTCGCATGCCGCAACTGGGGGGGCCCTCCGCCTTCGACGGCCCGCCGCTGACTGGCTTCAAGAAGGCCCCATCCGGGATCGGCCCTGTTTCGCGGGCCTGAATCCCCGGCCCTGCGCATCCTCCATCAGCCGCCCCAGGCCATCGCTGCGGGCGGCTTTTTCGTTTCCGTTCGGCCCCTCTGGCTGCCGGGCGTGCTTCCCGTTCTCCCGGCTCGCTGCGTTGGCGGCCGGTGTTCCCCAGTCCGTGTCCCAGTCCCGTACCCATTTCTCACTTTTAGGAGATCGCCCCCGTGAGTGACCGCGACCTGTTCGACGCCGTGGCCCGCAAGACCGGCGAGTCCAACCACGAGATCGCCCGCCGTGGTTTTGTCCTCACCGGCCCCAATGACCCCGGCTCTGATCACGACCCGGAGAACCTGCTCGACATGATCCTCGTCGACCTCCCAGAAACGGGCACGGTCGACTGGGACGCCCTCGGGTTCGGCTGCCGGGAGCCGTTCTTCACGAGCGAGCTGAAGGCCCGCCGCCGGAAGACGAAGGCCAGCCCCAAGAAGCAGGTGGCCCGAGCGGCGTGACCTGCTGCTGGCTCTGACTGGCTTGAAGTTCCCCGAGTCCCCATGAAGCGACGGGCGTGCGGTGTGGTGGAGGTGCCCAAGCCTCCCTGCACCCACGCCCGTCGCTTTTTCATCGTTATCTCCGGGCTTTTGCGGTGGCGTCGATTTCCACGCCGCAGCAAACCCCTCCTGAACTCCAACCCCTAGAAAGCCACCTCCCATGCTCAAGCTCCATGCCGGTGTCTCCAAGAAGATCGGCCTGCCCGGCTTCTCGAGTGCGTCGGCTTCCTGCACCATCGAGGCCGAACTCGACAGCTCACTGCTCAACGACGGCGATGGCTTTCAGGTCGTCGTGAAGCGGTCCTACCAGTCCTGCGAGAAGGCCGTCCAGGACCAGATCGCTAGGCTCACGGGCACCGGCACCCACGACAGCGAGCCCGGGATCCGCGAGTCCCAGATCCAGCCGGTCGCCCACGAGATCATCGAGGTCCAGACGAGCCCGGCCATCCGTGGGTCTGCCGTCTCGCGTGTCCAGGCTCCCCGCAATCAGCCCCAGAGCCAGCCCAGCCCCCGTCCCGCCACGGCTTCCCAGGTGAAGGCCATCCGGGCGATCGCTTCCCGGCGGCGGATCGATCTGGTGGGCCTGCTTCAGGAACGCTTCGGGCTCCAGACGGCCGACGAGTTGGGCATCCGTCAGGCTTCGGAACTGATCGATGAGCTGAAGGCGGATGACCAGGACGGCACCGGCTCCAACGGCCACGCGAACGGCACCTACGCGACGAATGGCGGTGCTCGATGATCGCTGGGGCCGAACTCTTTCCCGTCATCACCACCACCAGTACCAACCCCGCCAACGAAGTCGCCCGAGTCCTCACCGGCCGCGACTATCTCTCGTGGTCGGCCATCAGCACGTTCCGGACCTGCCCGCTCAAGTACTGGTTCAGGTATGTCGCAGGTATGCCCGAGGAGTCTGCGTCCAGTGCCCTGGTCTTCGGCACCGGGATCCACGCGGCGATTCAGTTCGGAAGCACAGAAACACGGGCTTCGCTGGATGCTCTGGCCGCCAAGATGCTCACGGCGTTCCTCAACAGCCCAGCGGCGAGCGTGCAGGGGCGAGTCCTGGGCGTCGAGGAGGAGATCCGGGGGACGCTGGTCGAGGGCGTGCCGGATCTGTACGGCCGGATCGATCTGGTCACCGAGGATGAGGACCGGCTCGTGCTCACCGACTTCAAGACTTCACGGGCAAAGTGGAGCCCCGAGCAAGCCGAGGACGCAGGCGAGCAACTGCTCCTCTATTCGAAGCTCGCCGGTGACTTGGCCCCGGGAAAGAAGCTCGTGACGCGGTTCCTGGTCCTCACGAAGACCAAGGATCCGGTCATCGAGGAGCACCTGGGTGAAGTCCGGCCCGATCGGGTGGCCCGCACCGTGACCAGCGTCGAGCGGGTGTGGAAGGCAATCGCGAGCGAGAACTTCTACCCGGCGCCGTCTGTGATCGGCTGTGCCTCATGCGGCTACAGACAGGCGTGCTCCGAATGGCGAGGGTAGACCGAATCCCGGCGGTTCAGCCGGGAGGAAAAGCGGCCAGGGGAAACCCACCGCTTTTCTTTAGCTATCAGCCGTGGTGTTCCCATCCCGCGCTCCCCAGACTCACTCTTGATACGTGCCGTCGTCCACCAGCACGCCGTCTTACGGGTAAAGGTCTCCCACGG
>CALQRA010000133.1 GCA_943332855.1 Candidatus Kuenenia stuttgartensis | reverse complement strand
GACGCCGTCCCCGCCGGCGTGGCCATTGTTTGCTGTGTGCATGGGGCGAAGGATACCCTTTCGCCGCGCCGAAAAGCACCCCTCCCTGCTGCGGCCAACGGTATTCGGCCGGCGACTCGGGAGCCCCGGGCCGGGAGAATCGGCACGACAGGGCCAATTTCAGCCGCCGTCGGGCGGTCGATCAGGCCCGGCCCCGCAGATCGGCCAGCCCCCCGTCGATCCCCAGCACCTGCCCGGTGATCCAGCCCTGGGCGGGGTCGAGAAACCACTCAATCGCCGCGGCGACCTCGTCTGGTTCGCCGAGCCGGCCGAGCGGATGCATCCCCACCGAGGCTTTTTCCGACAGCTCACTCGACAGCAGGCCCTTGGAGAGGGGCGTGCGAACGAGCCCTGGGGCGACGGCGTTGAAGCGCACCTTCTGCTTGGCGTAGGTGGCCGCTGCCGAGAGGACCAGGCCGATGATTCCCGCCTTGGCAGCGGCAATGGCCTCGTGGTTGGCAAGCCCGACTCGCGCCGCGGCGCTCGACACGAGGACGACCGAGCCTCCCTCTCCCTTCATCAGCCGACCCGCCGCCCGGACACACCCAAAGGCGGAGGTCAGATTCGTGGCGATCGTGGCCTGCCAATCGGCGGTCGACGTCAGATGCGCGGGCTTGAGGAGGATCGAGCCAGCACAATTGGCCAGCCCATTGAGCCCACCAAGCTCGGCCGCGGCCCGGTCGGCGACTGCGTCGATCGCGTCAGGGTCAGTCGCGTCGACGGTGCCCCATGGCATACCGAGTTCGGCGGCGAGTGGCTCCAGCCGCGAGGCATCCCGGCCGGCGAGGAAGACCTTTCCACCGGCAGCGACGAGGCGGCGGACGAGCGCCGAGCCGATCCCGCCAGCGGCACCGATCACGATCACCCGTTGTGCCATCCTGCGAGCCTCCACTTCCATCGACACCGATTCAGAGCCAATCGCCCACGGTCTGCTCGAGCTTGGCCTCAGTCGCCATGCCGCGGATTTTCTCCATCGCGCGGGTCTGGATCTGGCGGATTCGTTCCTTGCAGACCCCCATCTCCGCACCGAGCTCGCGGAACGTGCGCGGGGCCCGGCCATCGAAGCCGAAACGAGCGACCACGATCTGCTGCTCGCGCGGCTCGAGCTCCCCTAGAAACTTCGCGAACAGTTGCTTGAGCTGATCGATCTGCACCGAATTGCAGCCCTGGGCCGGCTCGGCAGCGGGGACGGAGCGGAGCGACTCGTCGGCCGGCGTGAATCGGCGCCGCTGCTGTCGCCCCCGATGGGAGATGCGGAAGAAGTGCCGCTGGATGGCGTAGGTGGCGTAGGTGCTGAAGCGATTGCCGAGAGCGAAGTTGAACTTGTCGACGGCTCGCATCAGGGCCACATTCCCCTCGGCCACGAGCTCATCAAACAGGTCATCGACCGTCACGAACTTCTTCGCGATCGAGACGACCAGCCGCAGATTCGACGTGATCAGGATCGCCCGTTCGACCTCGGAGGCCGAGAGGAGTGCCTCGACCGCGTCGATCTGCCGGGCGGTGGCCCGCTTTTCATCGAACCGGCCGCGATCGGTGGCCGCGCGAAAGCGAAGCCAGTTCATCCGCCGAAAGTGATACTGCTCCTCCTCCCTGGAGAGGAGGCGCGTCTCGTAAAGACCGGCAAGGTAGGAATCGATCCGGCCGGAGGGCTCGGCAGCAGGGCGGGCCGGGGCACTTGCTGGGGGGGTCGAGGCGAGGGCCTCGGCCTCGGGGGCGAGAAACTCCCGGCAGGGAATGTAGTCGATCTTGCGGACGAAAAAAGCTTGCCGCCGGGCCCGAAGAGCAGCCCTCCGCTCTTCGGTCGCGACCGCGTCGGGGGCCCGTACAACCACGGCCGGGGAGGCAACTCGACTCTTCGACGGGCGACGAATCTTGACCGGGGCGATCACGGCTGGCTCCTCGGGGACGAACAAGTCCACGAGAGAAAAACCGCAGCGACGGGGTGGTTGTAACGGGGGAGGGAAAAAAAGCGGCGATTGATCGTCTGGCCGCCGGCCCAACCCAAAAGGGCGTCAGTCGGGCACGCCCGCCGTCTCGCCGCCGGCCCGGGTGCAGAGCGACTGGTAGACGATCAGGTCGATCGAGTTGTCGAAGCGCCGGACGGAGGCATCGCCGAGGAGAAAATTGACCCCGGCGGGGTGGTTGCTCGTGAAGTCGTCGAAGTGGTGGTGGGGGTCGTTGGGGGCATGATCGGCCACGCCGACGACCCGCGGCAGGGAGGCCTTCGCACCGAGGAGGACGCCGGTCCAGGTGCTGCCACCGAGCTTCGAATTGCGTTCGCCGACGACGAGCGTCTTACTCGAGCCGTCGAGCATGTCCTTCATGCCGAGGCGGCTGTTGCGGAAGAACATTCCGTCTCCGGCAGCCGGGTACTCATCGACTTCGAAGGTGCCGAAGACACCGACATAGTTCGACTTCCCCACGTCACACAGCGGCGCGAGAGGGGCGCCGTCGACCTTCTCCCCGTGGTGCTCTTCCTCCTCGTGATCGTGCTCGCCGTCATCGGCGCCGATCGCGAAGAAGCCATCTCCCTCGGTCGGGCCGCGGGTGTCGGAGGCACAGACATACGGAGGAATGAACGCCTTGCGGACGTCGGCGTGGAGGGCCGAGTTGGCCGGATCAAACACCGGCCGGCGGCGATCGATCCGGTCGAACACGCTCGACTGCTCGATCTGGGGGAGGAGTTCACTCGCCCAGCCCCAGCCGGGGAGTTCGTCGGTGGCATCGCCAACGGGCCGGTCGACGCCGGTCCAGCCGGACGGGAAGCGGCGGGCGTGGTCGTGGTAGTGGTGGAGCGAGAGGCCAATCTGCTTGAAATTGTTGCGGCAGCTCGTTGCCCGGGCACTTTCGCGAGCGGCTTGAACAGCTGGCAGCAGGAGGCCAATGAGCGTCCCGATGATCGCGATCACGACGAGGAGTTCGACAAGCGTGAAGCCTGCGGTCCGGGCCGACATGTGGGGGGCACGGCGCTGCATGATTGGCTTCCTCTTTGCGAGCACGACCCTCGGGCACAATTCCCCGCCGTGGGCGACGGTGAGGGGCGAGCCCCACCAAGGCTTCCCCACCACCGAAGATAGAGAGGGCCTCGGCTCGAGTCAACGAAAGGAAGCCCTCCGGCCACGATCGAAAAATGCTATCCACCCATCCCAACCGGCCCCTCCACCCCCGCTGCCGCCAGCATCGCGAGCATCCCCTCCACCTGCCGGGCATCCATCCAATCGACCCGCCGGCCCCCAGGTTGAACGCAGTGGCGGGCGAGAAGTTCGCTGTCGATCGCCGCCAAGCCGCGGAATCGACGCACGGTCACCGGCTGCTCCCGGCGAACCTGCTCCGCCAGAGCGACCAAGCTCTCCTCGGAATGGGCGACGATCGCCTTCCCCCCGTCGGCCGGCATCACCTCCCCCCAGGGTGCCCGCACCCAGCCCACCCGCCCCGGGCCGGGCCCCGCTGCGTCGAGCAGGGGGGTGAGAAACCGATGGAGGAAGGCGAGAAGGAGGACACCACAGTGGATCCCGTCAGCGTCGGGGTCGGTGAGGATCAAGAGCCGCTCGAAGCGGAGGCTATCGCCTCGGAAATCGGCCCCCATCCCGGTGCCGAGGGCCGCGGTCAATTCCCGAAACAGCGGCTGGGCGGCGACGCGGCGCGGGGTCGCCTTGACGGCATTGAGTGGCTTCCCCTGCATCGGGAGCACGGCTTGGAAGCGGGGATCGCGGACGCGGGCCACGGCCAGAGCCGCCGATTCCCCCTCGACGACAAACAGCTCGGCCCCCGATCCAGGGCCATGGACCTCGCAGTCGACAAGCTCGATGGGACCGTGGTGGAAGGGTTTTGACATGGCAATTGCGGTGAATACGGCTGTTTCTTGCGGCGAAGACCGGCGATCAGCGGGGCCGCGGTCAGCAGCCGATGAGAGGGTAGACTTAAAGGCTCGGTTCCTTGGGGGAATTGGAACGCCGATGACCACGCCCGCCAACCACTGCCGTGCCCCGAGGTCGACCCTGCTGCTGCGGGCCGTCGCCACGAGCATCCTCTGGCAGGTGCTGCTCGGCTGCGGCGTCTCGGCGGTCTGCGCCGCAGATCCCGGCCCCCAGCCCGCAGCCGACCGGCCCCTCTTCGAGACTGACATCGAGCCGATCCTCACCGTCCGCGGCTGCAACAGCGGCGGCTGCCACGGGAAGTCGGGGGGGCAAAACGGCTTCGCTCTGTCGCTCTTCGCCTTCGATCCCGCCTTCGATCATGCCTCGATCGTCTCCGCCGCCCGCGGCCGTCGCCTCGCCCCCGCCTCGCCGCTGGAAAGCCTCCTCATCCAAAAAGGGACAGGAGCTGTTCCCCATGGGGGCGGGAAGAAGCTCGATCCTGCCGGGGAGGATGTCCGCACGCTTGTCCGCTGGATCGAGCAGGGGACGCCGAAGGCGGGGCCCGACGACCCGAAACTCGAGCGGATCTCGCTGTCGCCCGCGCCGCGTCCCCTCGCCCCCGGTGAAACGCTCGACCTGACCGTCACCGCCCACTACTCCGACGGCGCGACGCGCGACGTCACCGCCACGAGCGCCTGGCATGCCGGCGAACCGGCCGTCCTCGATGCCGCCGATGCACGAGTCCGCGCCGGGGCCTTTGCCGGCGAGGGGACGATCATGGCCCGCTATGTCGGCACCATCGCCACGTGGAGCACGGGAATCGTTCCGCCGGGGAGCGTCGATGCGGCCGCGGTCGCCGCCCTCCCCCGGCCCACGCCGCTCGATGAGCCGGTGTGGCGGAAGCTCGCCACGATGAACATCCTCCCCAGCGAGCAGGCAGCGGAGAGCACGCTCCTGCGGCGCGCGAGCCTCGATCTCATCGGCCGCCTCCCCACTCCCGACGAAGCCCGCGCCTATCTTGCCGATCCCGATCCGGCGAAGCGCGAAAAGCTCGTGGCGGCGCTTTTGGACCGCTCGGAGTATGCCGACTTCCAGGCCAACAAGTGGGCCGATCTGCTCCGCCCCAATCCCTACCGCGTCGGCATCAAGGCGACCCTCTCCCTCGACACCTTCCTCCGCGATGTCTTCCGGGAGAATCTCTCCTACGACGAGTTTGTCGGCCGCCTGCTGACGGCGACGGGGAGCACCTGGCGCGACGGCGCCACGACGGTCTTCCGCGACCGGCGCTCCCCCGACGAGATCGTGACCCTCGTCAGCCAGCTCTTCCTGGGCGTGCGCCTCGAGTGCGCGAAGTGCCACCAGCATCCCTTCGAGGTCTATGGCCAGAGTGACTTCTATTCCCTCGCCGCCTTCTTCGGCCGCGTCGCCTACCGCGGTACCGGTCTCTCCCCGCCGATTTCTGGCGGCGAGGAGATCGTCACCGTCGGCGAGTCGGGGGAGGTCCGCCATCCCCTCTCAGGCACGGTCCTTGCGCCAACGCCGCTGTTCGGCAGCGCGCTCGAGATCCCCGCCGGCGACGATCCGCGCGCGGCGCTCGTCGATTGGCTCACCGCCCACGACAACCCCTTCTTCCACCGCGCGGCCGTCAACCGGATCTGGGGGGATCTGTTCGGCATTGGCATCGTCGATCCGGTCGACGACTTCCGGGCGACCAATCCCCCCACAAACCCAGCCCTCCTCGATGCCCTCGTCGCCGAGTTCCGCGCCGGCGGCAGCGACCAGAAAAAGCTCCTCGCCACAATCCTGCGGTCGGCGGTGTGGGATCGCTCGAGCCTTCCCAATGCCACCAACGCCGGCGATTTCCGCAACTTCTCCCGCCACTACCGGCAGCGGCTCCGCGCCGAGGTCCTCGCCGACGCCATCGACGACGTCACCGGCGTGCCCACTTCCTACGCCGGCCTTCCTGAGGAGTCGCGCGCCACTCAGCTCTGGACACACCGCACGCCAGCGACCTTCCTCGACGTCTTCGGTCGCCCCGATCCCAACCAGGATCCTCCCTGCCAGCGCGATCCCGACGCCACGGTCGTCCAGGCGCTCCATCTCATGAACAGCACCGCCATCGAGGGGAAGATCGCGGCTGACTCGAGCCGGGCCGCCACGCTTGCCGCCTCCGAGCTCCCCCCTGATCGCATCGTCGAGGAGCTCTATCTCGCCTGCTACACCCGGTTTCCGACCTCGTCGGAGCGCGAGCCGCTGGTGGCGCTTTTCGCCCGTGAAGGACGATCTCGCCGGCAGGTGACCGAAGACATACTCTGGTCGCTGATCAATTCCCCCGAGTTTGTCTTCAAGGATTGACCGAAGGATTGACCGAAGGATTGATCGTCAGCAGCCGGTTTTCTTGTAGAGGCACTGAGCATGGCCAATCACGATTCTGTAAACCTGAAAAGCCCCTGGTGGGCGCAGCCGATGAGCCGGCGCCGCGGGGTGCAGCTCGGCATCGGTGGCCTTGCCGGGGGGAGCTTTCTCGATCTCTTCCGGCTCGTCCGCGAAGCGCGGGCGGCCGATCCGGCGGGGCGCTCCCCTTCCAACTGCATCCTCATCTGGATGGACGGAGGCCCGACGCACTTTGAAACCTTCGATCCGAAGCCCGACGCCCCGGCCGAGATCCGTGGGGAGTTTTCGCCGATCTCGACGAGCGTGCCGGGGATCCAGTTCTCCGAGCACATGACGGAGCTGGCGAAGATCGCCGACAAGTTCGCCGTCATCCGTTCGGTGTGCCACAACCAGGGCAACCACGGCGCCGGCAACCATTACATGATGACCGGCGCCCCGCCGCGGATCCCGGTCGGCTGCGGCGCGTTTGTCAGCTTCCACCCGAGCATGGGCTCGGTCGCTTGGCATGAGCGACAGGCGCCGCACGGTCTCCCCGGCTACTTTGCTCTCGCCGGCATGACCCGCTCCGGCGGCCCGAACTTCCTCGGCGCGAAGTACGCCCCGTTTGTCGTCAGCGACGATCCCAATTCGGCGAGCTTTCGGATCCGCGATCTCGCCGCACCGCGCTCCGTGGAAGGGACGCGCTTCGCCGAGCGCCGTGACCTCCGCGCCCTCACAGACCGCCTTCCCCGCTTCGACGATCCGGCTGCCGGCGACCCGGTCCGGGGCATCGACGAGCACTACGCCCGCGGCTACGACCTCGTCACCTCCCCCGCGGCCCAGGCCGCCTTCGACATCGGCGCCGAGCCTGACCGTGTTCGCGACGCCTACGGGCGAAACTCCTTCGGCCAGCAGGCCCTCCTCGCCCGCCGGCTCGTCGAGTCGGGGGTGCCGTTCGTGACCATCAACGACGGCGGCTGGGACCACCACAGCGCGCTCTTCGACGCGCTCAAGACCCGGCTCCCCACCTGGGACAAAACCGTCGCCGCGCTGATCAACGACCTCGACGCCCGCGGGCTCCTCGAGACGACGATGGTGATCGCGCTGGGGGAGTTTGGCCGCACGCCAAAGCTCTCCACGCTCCCCGGGCAAACAAAAGCGGGTCGCGACCACTGGGCGAGTGCGATGTCGATCCTCTTTGCCGGTGGCGGTGCTCCTGGCGGACAGGTGATCGGCGCCACCGACCGGCTCGGCCATTCGGCCAGCGAGCGCGTCCTCTCCCCCGAGAACTTCGTCTCCACCGTCTACACGAAGCTCGGCATCGATCCCTCAAAGAGCTTTCTGACCCCCGCCGGCCGGCCGACGTTCCTCGTCAGCGATCCGACGCCGATCCGCGAGCTGTTTTGACGTGGGTTGCAGAAAAGGTGCCAGCCACCAAATCTGGCGAAGATGGGTAAACAGACACCGCAGACCACCCAGATTTGGTGGCTGGCACCTTTTCCTTTTCCTGGCATTTGCCTCCGCCGTATCGGCCGCGCCGCCAGAGGCAACGCGGCTCTTTCCCCCCGGCGCACAGCGTGGCACGACCGTCACCGTGAAAGTGGCGGGATCGTTTCCTGCCTGGCCGGCGGCAGCGTGGACGGAGCGGCCAGGGACGGCGTGGGAGCCACAGCCGGAGTCGGGAACGTTTGCCGTGACGGTCGCGCCCGAGGCGGCGCTCGGGGCGCATCTGGTGCGCTTCACAACCCCAGAGGGGGCCACAGCCCTGCGCCGGTTCGTCGTCGGCCATCTCCCTGAGATCGAGGAGACAGAGCCCAACGACAAGCCTGCCGCGGCGACCGCCGTCGTCGAGCCGGTCGTCGTCGTCAATGGTGTGCTCGGCAAGGGGGGAGATGTCGATCTCTACCGGGTCGCCCTCGCGGCCGGCGAGACGCTCGTCGCCCAGGCCGATGCCAACCGGCTCCTCGGCACCGCGGCCGATCTCACGCTCGACGTCGCCGACGCCCGGCATTCGCTCCTGGCGCGGAATCTCGACGCCGCCGGCCTCGATCCGCGTGTCGTCTTCACAGCGCCTGTCGCGGGGGAGTATTTCGTCCGCGTCTACGGCTTCCCCGAGACCGCCGACGCCACGATCGGCCTGGCCGGTGGCGAAGCGTTTGTCTATCGGCTCACGCTCTCGAAGCGCGGCTTTCTCGTCGCCACGCTGCCTTCTGCTGTCTCTCTCGGGGCCGATACCCAGCTCGCACCGCTCGGGTGGAAACTGCCCACAGAGAGTCAGCCGCTTCCGGTGCCCGCCGCGGCGCTCGCCCCATCGGCCACGGGCGCCCGGCGCAGCATCGCCGTCGCGCTCGACGGAATCGGCGGCGGCGTTAGCCTGCCGGTCGTGGAGATGCCGGTAGTGGTCGTGCCGCAGGCGGAGGGGGCGAGTGCCCCGCCGCCGGTGCTCTTTTCAGGGTCGCTCACGGCCCCGAAGCAGCGCCTCGCGCACCGCTTCACTGCCACGAAGGACGTGGCGTATTCGCTCCTTGTCGAGGGGATCGCGATCGGCACGGCCGTCGATCCGGTCTTGGCCCTGGAGGACTCCGAGGGAAAGCGGCTCGCGATCACCGATGACCCAGCGGGAAGCCTCTCCTGGAAGGCGCCGGCCGATGGTGTTTATACGGCTGTGGTGCGCGACCGTCGCGGCCAGTCGGGCCCGGCCCATGGCTACCGGCTCACGATCCGCCCCGATCTACCGGGAGTGAAGGTCAGCTGTGATGTCGATCGGCTCAGCGGCGAGCCGGGCAAGCCGGTCGAGCTCGCGATCACGATCGGCCGGGAGCATGGCTTCAAGGAATCGCTCGACATCGTCCTTGTCGATCCGCCGCCGGGGGTGACGGCGGCAGCGGTGCAGTCGCCGTCAGAGGGGGATGCGGCGAAGAAGGTGACGCTTGTGATCACGGCGGCCGAACCGTTCTCCGGGCCGGTCCGCGTGGCGGTGAGGATCGCCGAGGCCGCCGACGCCGCGCCGCTCCCGGTGCGATTCGGCCCCGAGCAAATAGAGAGCGTCTGGCTCGGCATCAAGGCGCCGTAGCGGCGTGAGCGCTTCCGGCATTGCTAAGATGGTGCAGACTCAAAAGCCCTGTCGCCCCGGAGATCTGTCATGCGCCCGTTTCCGCTCCGCGTCCTCGGCACGGCCCTGGTTTTCATGTCGGCCATGGGCCTGACACTCTCGGTCGCTTCGCCGGCCCGGGCCCAGGAAGCCGCCACGCCCGCCAAGGAAGCCCCGGCGGCTGACTTCGAAGCTACCGACGACGAGGCCACCCGGTTTGCGGCGTTCACGAAGGCGATGACGAACGTCAAGCTCGTCGGCCGGTTCACGATCGCCGGCGACGACGACAAGGATCCGATCCGCGATGAGTACACGATCTCGTCGGTGGCGAAAGTCGGCGAAGCCGATCTGTGGATCGTGTCGGCCCGGATTCGCTACGGCAGCGTCGATCTGACGGTGCCAGTGCCTGTCGAGGTGAAGTGGGCAGGGAAGACGCCAGTGATCACGCTCGACAACGTCACGATCCCCGGCTTGGGCACCTTTTCCTCGCGCGTCGTCATCGACAGCCCCCTCTACGCCGGCACCTGGCAGCACGACGCCGTCGGCGGCCACATGTTCGGAAAGATCATGCCGGTGGAAGCACCAGAAAAGGTGCCAGCCACCAATTCTGGCGCAAACTGACGCTTGAGTGTTCGCCTGGATACTTCTGCAGCACGCTGCCGTGCTCTTTCCGTCGAGGGTGCCGTCGCCATGGTCACGATTCCGCTTGCCGCTCCGGCGCGCCATCTGATTTCCGTTGAGGCGTTTCATCGGATGGGCGAGACGCGCATCCTCGGGCCCGCAGACCGGTTGGAACTGATCGATGGGGCGATCATCGATAGGTCGCCGATTGGAGCCCTGCACGCCGCGATCGTCGATCTGCTCGCCAGGCACTTTGGTCGGAGTGCACAAGCATCGGTCTTCATCCGCTGCCAAAATCCTCTCCGGCTCGACGACCTCAGCGAGCCCGAGCCCGACATCGCGATCCTCAAGCCCCGGGCCGATTTCTACACCACGGGGCATCCTGGCCCGGCCGACGTGCTGCTCGTTATCGAAGTGGCCGACTCGAGCCTCGCCTACGATCTCGGCGTCAAAGTGCCACTCTATGCCCGGCACGGCATCCCGGAGGTGTGGGTGATCGATGCGACGACGCGGCAGACACGGGTGTTTCGTGAGCCGGTCGGACGTGGTGGAGCCGGGCAGCCGACCGGCAGCGGCTATGCCCACGAGGCGAGCCTCGAACCGCACGAACTGCTCTCGTGCGCGAGCGTAGTGGCTGACTCGGGCGAGGCTGTGGCCGTCGCGATCGATCGGCTTTTGCCGCCGGTGGGTTGAGCTCGACGTCGCGGCTGCCAGCTTTTCCTGCAAAGCACAGGGCCGCTGAGCGCGCGAGCCAGCATCGGCCGCTTTGACCTGCTGCCGACAAGTCAAAGGCGACGGGCTGGATCGCGTCAATCACGACCGCCACCGCCGCGATGTAAAAGTCTGGCGTGGGGGTTCATCCCACCATGGTGGTCAACTTCGCCGCTGTCGTCGGCGAGTGATGCTGCCGAAGTCTCCACTGCCGCCTCCTCCTTCGGCCTCTCTCTTGTGACTCGTCGCATTGCGCTTTCTGTCGTACGTCTTGCGCGAAACGTCGCCAGCGCGACCGTTTCGTGCGCGCCGTGCCCGTTTCGTCCTTTTTGAGTCCCGTCCTGATTGCCGAGCAAGACGGTTCCCGTATAGTCCGGCGCACCGGCACTTGTGACGCCCGCCCTTTCACCATGAGTTTCCATCCATGAAGTCTTCTCGCAATTCCCAAGCCGCCCGTCGCCGGGCCGCCGCCGCCGCTGCCGCCATCGCCAGTGTCGGCGCCGGGATCCTCGGCACCCAGTCCTCCGAGGCCGGGATCGTGACCGTCAACCTCGGCCCTACGGGCTTCAATATCACCGGAGTCAACGGGGGAGTGGCCAGCGGCAGTAAGGCATATGTTCAGAGTTTCCCCATGAGCAGCAATACCTTAAATGTGCTAAACAATTTTCTCAACGGTAGCCAAATATACAGTGGGGTAGCCTTTGGCGGTGGCGGCATGTTGGCTTACGACTTAGGCGGCAATGCGAAACCGCACAACTTCGCTGCCGGTGCTACGATTGGGTTCGGCTCTTCATTATTCACTAACTACTCGTATAAAACTTATTTTAAAGTCGGCACTGCGGAATCGGCCGACTTCGGAGCTGGCAGCTACTTGGGGTTTATAACCAGCCAAGGCAACTACGGCTGGATCAGAGCTACCTGGGACGGGACTGATTTCCGACTCTACACGGCCGCCTACGAGAGCGTTTCTGGAACATCGATCCTGGCTGGCGCCGGCGACACGGCGGGCGTCCCCGAGATCGACCCCAGCGGGCTCGCGAGCACAATGTCGCTCGTAATGGGCTCGGCAGCGATGCTCGAGCAGCGGCGGCGGAAGCGGGCGGCGGTGGCAGCCGAGTCAGCCGCCGTGACGGCCTAATCCATGGAGAAGCGTCGCCAGAGGCTCCTTCTTGTCGGCTGGGATTCGGCCGACTGGAAGATCATCCATCCGCTCCTCGATTCGGGCGAATTGCCGGGCCTCGCCCGGCTCGTCGAATCGGGCACCAGCGGTAATCTGACGACGCTCGAGCCGCAGCTCTCCCCGATGCTCTGGACGAGCATCGCCACGGGAAAGATGGCGTATCACCACGGCGTGCCGGGGTTCACGGAAGTGGACCCCGGCACCGGCGCCGTCGTGCCCGTCTCGGCCGCCACGCGGAAGTGCCGCACGCTCTGGGAGATTCTTGCCAGTCGTGGGCTGCGGAGCCATGTCGTCAGCTGGTTTGCCACGCATGGCGAGGAGGATCATCCCGGCTGCGTCGTCTCCAACATGTTTTGCCATGTTGCGAATACGCAGCCGGGGCAGGATCCGGCCGAGTGGGCCCCGCCGCCCCCCGGCACCACCTGGCCGGCGGAGCTGGCCGCAACGATGAACGACCTGCGCGTCAGCCCGCACGACATCGATCCCGATGACCTGCTGCGACTCTTCGTGCCGGAAGCGCACACAGTCGATCAAGCAAAGGACAAGCGGCTCTGGGCGCTCGCTGAAAAGCTTGCCGAGGCCTGCTCCGCCCACAACGCCGCCACGCATCTGCTCGAGACCGAGCCCGATTGGGACTTCATGGCGGTCTACTACCGCACGGTCGACGAGATCAGCCATATGTTCATGCCCTACCATCCGCCGCGGATGGAGGGGATCCCCGAGGCCGATTTCGAGCTCTACAAGCAGGTCGTCACCGGGATCTACAAGCTCCACGATCT
>CALQRA010000132.1 GCA_943332855.1 Candidatus Kuenenia stuttgartensis | reverse complement strand
GGGCTTCAACAGCGTCATCCAGGCACTGAAATACGCCGCTCGCGGCTTCAAGTCATTCAAGAACTACAGAACTCGGATCCTGTTCTTCTGCGGAAGGCTCAACCTCAGACCCCAGCTACCCTGCCACTAAAATGCCGGAAGAACCTCCGACTTCGAGCTCGACCAGCCGTCGTCGCTGCGGGCGTAGCCGGCCGACAGCGTCGTCGTGATCACATGGCTCGACGAATCCTGGGTGGAGTGGGTGTCGGTTGATTCATTCGACACTGATTGCGACGCGCCTGCATGGCTCGATGCCTTGGCGCCAAGGAAGGTCTCGTCGTGGCTGCTCCCCGCCGATGAATACTGGCCCGTTCCAGAGCGGTGCGAGTGATCGTGCGACTCGAGCACGTTGCGCGAAGTCCCCCCCGAGACGTCCGTCCCCTTTGAGGTCGACATCGAGTCGGACTCGTGCGCGGTTGTCCCCGAATCGCTGTCCGAGGCATCCCCGACCGTGCTGTGGGAATAGGCCCCCTGGGAATCGGCCGACTCTGTCTCGGCGCTGCTCGACGAATAGGAGCCTAGTCCCTGCGAGGAATCGGAGGTCGACGTCCAGGATTCGCTCGAGATCGACTGCGCGTTGTCGACGAGGTGCGACTGACTGCCGCTTGTCGATTGCGATGTCGTCTTGCCGCTGGAGCTGCTGCTCGACGTCGACGAGGTGGCATACGCCTGCCCGGTGCCGCTCCCGGAAGACTCCCCCTTCCACGACCAGGAGCCGTTGTCGAGGAAATCACTCGAGGCTGCCGAGGAGATTGATCGCGACACCCCGGCCTTGGCATTGTCTGCCGACTTCGACCAGCTGCTGCTCGACTGCTTCGAGGTCCGGGAGCCTCCCTGGCTGCCCGACGTCGTCTGCGTCCAGCCGTCGACGCCGTTGTCGGTTCGAGCGACGTTGTGGGTGACGGAGCTCGAGGTGCTCTTGAGATCCTCGCTCGAGCTGAAAGCCGAGCCGCTCCCCGCCACGATTCCCACGGTACCGCGATCATCGGTGCCGGTCGAGCCCGAGGACGACGAATGATCCTCGCCGCTGCCATTTTCGATCCGGTCGGTCGTCACGGTGGCGGTCGAAGTGCCGGCCAGCGAGGTGCTCGAGCCGACGGATGTGGCCGAGTAGGTTCCCGACCACGACGTGCTCTCGCTCGACACCGAGCTACCGGCCGTGACCGCACCGGTTGCGGAGACGACAAGCGACTTCGATTGCGAGGAGCTCGAGGCATCGGAGGAAGTCCGCCCGTTGATCGAGGCCTGCTGGTTTGACGAGGAGGTCTTCGACTTGTCGGTGGGATGGTCGTTGACATGGGCCGAGCCGGTGCCCGAATAGGTCCCGCTGCCGCTGTCGGAATCCCGACTCGATCCGGTCGTGATCACGGTCGTTCCCGAGCCGTTCACGGTCGAGGCGAAGGCCGCGGCATTGGACGTCTTCCAGGTCGTATTGCCGTTGGTGCTCTCGGAAAGATCCCAGAAGCCGTCGACGATGATCCCATTCCCGCTGAGCGTACGGTCGTGGGAGGCGTGCATCACCTCGTGGGAGGTGCCGGTGTCGGTCTGGTTTTGATCGGTCGTGAACGAACGGCTCGTTCCGGCGAGCGAGTTGTCCTGCACCGTCGAATGGATCGTGTCGGAGACGTTCCAAATCGACATCACGTCGCCGCTGTCGTCGACATGCGAGGAGAAGGCGGTGACGACGCCGTTGACCAGCGTGGTTACTGAAGTCCCCATCGAATCGACCTGGGTTGTCCGGTTCGCCGAGGAAGTCGTCGTCCGGGAGGAATCGACCGCAATGCCGCTTTGGTTCTCGCGGCTGCCGGTGGTGAGCGAACCCGAGTAGGAGTAGGTGTCTCGAAACGACGTGACGGTGGTGGCCGTGGTGGTGACGGTCGTCACTCCGGATGACGAGCGGGTGATCACCGAATCGGTGCCCCCCTGGCTCGTGGTTGTGTGGGTGCCGGTGGTCCCCGCCCCCAGGGAGGAGGTGCCGGTGCCGCCCGAAACCACGGTTGTGTGGTCGCCTGCATCGGTGCGCTTCGTGTCGCTGCCGTCGGTAGCCTTTGTCCGGTACGACAGCGCCATCGTCAGCGACACGTCGCCAAGCACGCCGGCCTGCGATCCTGTCACGTTTGCAGCAAGCGTGCCCCCGACGGTGCTCGAGCCCGTCGTCGACCAGGTCTTGTCGCGACCGGTGCTCCCGGCGTTCTTCGTGTCGCCGCTGGCCGGAAGATCGAGACCTGCTGGCATCCGATGCCTTCATCCCAACACCAACCGCTGGCGGCCAGGCCTCCGCCGCGTCGGATCGATGCAGAGAGACAATTGATCATCCGCGACTTTTGAAAGGCCGTCTCGGGGCCGGTTCCTCGTCCTGCCTTCACCAACTGCCGGCCCGACTCACGCCCGGACTCATCCCCCCAGATCGACGACCAGCAGCCGGCCGTGGCCCGGCGTGCCGTCGGCCGAGGGGAGCGCTCCGGAGGACTCGCCGCCGATCACGAGCCAGCGGTCGGGAGCACCAGGCACCCCGACCAGAGTCGCCGCCCGAACCGTCCAGCCGGGGGTGAAGGTGTCGATGGCCACCGCCGTTTCCGTATCGGAGAGTCGGATCGACTCGTCGTCGGTGGAGATCAGCATGCGGCCATCGGACGACCAGACGAGCGACGTGACGCCGAGCCGATGGCCCGGGAGGACGCGGAGCGTTTTGCCGGTGGCAGCGTCGATAATCCGGACGTTCCCTTTCTTGGAACCGAGGGCGAGTTTTCGGCCGTTGGGAGACCAAGCCACGGTGAACAGACCGCCGAAGGTGTCGTCGAGCCGGAGCGACCTGGTCGGGCCGGCACGTCTGGGGGGCCCCTGCCGGGTGATCGGTGTCAGGTGCAGGACAGAGCTCCCGCCGGCGGCGACTTCGGCACCGTCCAGCGCGACGGCGAGTGCGTCGCAGGGAGCGCCGAGGCGGTCGATCACCTCATCCGGGGTGCCGTCGATCGTGTCGCACCCGAGGATCACGCTCGTCGAGTCGTTCGTGCCCGCCACGAGGGCCCCGGCAGGCGTCCAGGAGACGCGACGCCAGCGGCGATGGAGACTCGCGTCGTCCTTGGGGCGACCGGCCGCCGAGAGCAATCGCAGTTCCTCGCGCGAATCGAGCACGGCGACACGCTCGCCCCCCCTGTCGATGGCGGCGTCCAGAAGGGCCACTGAACCGTCGAGCGTCGCCCGGAGTGTGCGACGCGTCCGTCCGTCTCCACCATCGACGACGATCGGTTCTCCGCGGTTCGGAACGATCACCACCCCGGGGGCAGAGGCGGGGTCGGCGCGGGTCGAGGGATCGGGACCAGGGAGGGGCAGGAGGCGGAAGACCGAATCGATGGCGACCGCTGTTTCCTGGACACCGGCCATCGCGTCAGATTGAGCGGGGTGCCAGCGTCGCAGCGTCCCGTCGGCGCCGACACTGAGCACCGTGCCGCCGGGCTCGCGGCGCAGGTCCCAGACCCGGCCCGCGTGACCGGTCAGCCGGTGGAGCACCGCTCCGCTGGCCGCGTCGAAGACCTGCAGCACGCTGTCGCGGCAGCCGGTGACGATCCGCTTGCCGTCCGCCGTGAACACGCATCCCTGCACCCATTCGGGATGCCGGGGGAGCTCGAGGAGCAGTTCACCGGTGGCGATGTCCCAGACGCGCGGAATCCGGTCGGTGCCTCCGGAGAGGAGGCGGGTGCCGTCCGGCGCGATGTCGATGGTGCCGACGCTCCCCTCATGTTTGGTGAACTCGCGGATCACACGGCCGTCGACCGCCCCCAGGATGAGGATCTGGTGGCCACCGGCCACGACGATCGATGCGTGATCGGCAAACAGAGCGGCCTCGATATCCCCCCCCGAACCTCCCTCGTCGAGCGCCAACGGCACGGCGATCCTCCGGGCCGCACCGCCGTCGGGATCGCCGACGCAGAGAATCCGCTCCTCCCCACCCCAAGCCAGACGCGTCCCGTCGGGAGACCAGCAGACGGCAAACAGCGGCTTCGATTCGGCGGCGACCTCCCGGGATCGAGCCCCCGTTTCCGATTCCCACAGGCAGACGCGGCCATCCTGGCCGGCCGTCGCCACCAGTCGCCCGTCGGGTGAGAAGGCCACGTCATTGATCTCGTCGTGGGCCCCGGCCACGACGACGGGTGCGTCTGTGCCTGTGGCGGCGCGGAGGATCAGCCGGCCGTCGGCGGCCCCGACGGCGATTCGGCTGCCATCGGGCGACACTGCGATGCAGAGGAGGTCGCGCGGCGCACCCTCCGGCGTGGCCGGGGCGTCGGGATCGCCGAGGAGGATCTCCCGCTCGCAGCGCAGCCGTCGTCGCCACCACCGGCCAGCGAAGGATGCGTCGAGGGCGGGGTCGAGCGCCAGGCTTGCAGCGAATCGTTCCCGTGCGGCGCCGACGTTGCCGACGCGGAGGTCGTCGAGGCCGCGCTGGAGTTGGAGCGTCGCATCGATGCGCCGCATCGAGTCGCGTTCCCGGGCCGCGGCCGAAGACTGGATCGACCAGCCCCACAGCGCGAGGCCGCAGGCCAGCGTGGTCACAAGCGCGACGGCCGTGGCAGCCACCACGGCCGGCCGATGAATCGCATACCGACAGGCCCTCTCCCAGGTGGAGAGCGGCCGGGCCTGCGTCGGCACGCCGAGGAGGAAGCGCGAGAGATCCGCGGCGACCTCGCCGCCACGGGCGTAGCGCTCCCCCGGATCGCGCTCCAGGCATTTGCGGCAGACCGCGAGGAGATCAAGGGGCACCCCGGCGACGGCCCGATCGATCCCCTCCGGCTCGCGCAACAGGATCCGCCGCATCGTCTCGGAGTCGGTGTCTCCCATCCACCGGCAGGTGCCGACGAGGAGCCTGTCCAGCAGGAGGCCGAGGGCGTGGACGTCGGTGGTTGGACCGATCGGGCCGATCGTGCGGTCGATCTGCTCGGGGGCCATCCAGGCCGGCGTGCCGAGCGTGGCCCCGACGCGCGTCAGGCGGGAGAGGGGATCGGGGGAAGTCTCGGCATCGAGCTTCCCGAGGCCGAAGTCGCCGAGCTTCACATCCCAGCCCGACTCCGCTGCACCGCGATCCGACCGGCCATCCGCGGGGATCACGCCGCCGTCGAAGGAACGAGTGAGCAGAACATTCGAAGGCTTGATGTCGCGGTGGACGATCGCCTGCTCGTGGGCGGCGTCGAGCCCCTCGGCGAGCGCCCGAACGATCTCTGCGGCCAGTCGCGGCGGGACCGGGCCGGGGTGGCGATCGAGCCATGCGTGCAGCGTCCCGCCGTCGCAAAACTCCTCGGCGATGAAGGTGACGCCGTCGCTCTCGCCGATGTCGTGGATCGTCACCAGGTTCGGGTGAGTGATCTTGGAGGCGAGTTCTGCTTCCCGGAGGAAACGGCGTCGCAGCCCCGGCGACACGACCGCCTCAGGGTGGGCGACTTTGAGCGCCACGCGGCGGCCGAGGAGCGTGTCGGTCGCCTCATAGACGGTGGCGAATCCCCCTTGGCCGACCTCCTGCACGATCTCGAAGCGATCGATGCGCGTCGGCACCTTGCCGGTGTCGTTCCCGACGCGCTCGCGCCAGGCGGCGCCGAGCTGGTGGAGGCGGAGAACAAGATCGACCTGCTCCGGACGGACGAACAGTCCGCCCGAGCCCTCTCCAGCCGCCAGGGGCGAACCTGGCGCGCTGGGGCGCGCCGGCTCACCGATCCGGGCATCGAGGTCGGCGAGGAGCTCGGTGCGCGGGTCGGGGGGGGTGTCGTGGTCCGGAAGCGGCGTTTTCGGCACCGGTCACTCTCCGTTTCCAGGCCCCGGATGGAGCGCTGCCCGATCGCGGATCGCGCGTTCGAGGCGTTCGAAACCGCGGCACCACGCCTTGCGGATCGCCATCTCGGAGCGGCCGAGATCGGTGGCGATCACGTCAAAAGATTTGCCCTCCCAGTGGCGCAGCCACAGGACACGCCGAAGCTCGGCCGGCAGGGTGGCAAGCGCCTCCTCGACAAGTCTCGCGTCCTCGCCGCGGATGGCAACCGAATCGGGCCGCTCGTGGACCTCGTCCGCGATCGCCCGGTCGTGCGATCCGACCATGTCGATCGCGATCTTCGGCAAGCCCGGATCGCGGCGGGCGGCCTTCTCGTGCCGCAGCCGGTCGATTGCCGCATGGGCGAGGATCGTGCGCATCCATCCGAAGAACTCGGCCGGCGAGGCGCCGCGGAACGATTGGAAATGCGCGTGCGCGGTGGCCATCGCCTCCTGGACGAGGTCTGAAGCGCTGACCGCGCCCCGGATCGACCGGGGCAACTCCCGCATCGCCGCCAGTCGCAGATGGCCGCGCATCGACTCAAAGAGCGCGCCCAGAGCCTCGACCGATCCGATCCGGGCGGCGGCGAGGAGGTCGTGGCCTTCCCGGTCGTGCTTGTCCACCGACTGCGGCATTGAATTGGCCATCGGGACACGTTCCCTGGCGGGGGTTAGTGAGGACGCGACGAGTCTATTCCTCCGTGGGGGAATGCACCACCCCCGGGAGGAAGGTCGACGCCCGCGGCACGCTTTTTTTGTGAACAAAAAAAAGGTGTCTCAAGGAGGAGATGGCTTCCGTCTACGCCTAGAGAGAGGCGACTTGAAGCTCGCCTCGGCACCACCGGCCGGTGACCCTATCGGTCCACCGCGCGGGGGGGCCTGCCGGCCTTCACGCGTTGCTTTCATCGTCCTCTACTCATCCTCCGGAGAATCCCAAGATGAATCGTCGAATGATAGCTTTGGCAGTCGCCACGATCCTCTCGATGTTCGCGACGCAATCCGAGGCCGAAGTCGTTTTCGACAACGGTGCGCCAGATCAGTCCGGTGGGTTTTATGCGGACAGTAACTATGTATACAACATTGCGGCAACCAGAATCCAAGTCGCTCCCAGCGGTTTGGCATTCAACGGGATGAATTGGTGGGGGGGATACGATGGCAATTCGCTTCCCGGGAGCGAGTCGTTCACGCTCGTGGTGTTCAATCCAGAAATGACGTTCTTGGAATCGCGGCCAATCGGAAATCTAGCTCGGCAGGCAACCGGTTCTATCATTGGGTGGTCTTATACAGAGTATGCCTATGGGGGTGACTTTGCCGAAATCGCTCTTTCCGCTGGCGATTATTTCATCGGGTTGTCCAACGCACAGACGGGAAGTAGTATTTGGTTTTGGGAAATGACGAGCCTCGCGCCGATGTTTGGGGAAAGATCCTTATATAGTCCGCTTGGCACTTGGACTGACAACCCAACGCGCGCACTCGCGTTCCAGTTCACGCAGTCCGTCCCCGAGATCGACCCCGCGGGCATGGGCTCTGTCCTTGCCCTCGTCGGCAGCTCGCTCGGCATTCTCGAACGGCGCCGCAGGCGGACGGCCTGACACGTCGGCCTGAAGGTGCACACGCGAGGGGAGCAGGCTTCCAAGTGATCCTGCTCCCCTCTGTGTTTTCACAGCCGCGTCAGTTCACCCTCGGCTCCCGCACCAAGCTCCGCCCCCCTCCTCCACCGACCTCCGCCCGCGAGTACACCCCCGCCCGATCCGCCGAGAGACACCGTCCAAAGGCCCACTGCCGCAGGCTCTCGATCGAGTCGCCTGCAGTGACAGACATGGGGACGACGTTCTGCGCGGCTTGGACGAGGTCTGAAGCGCTGACCGCTCCCCGGATCGACCGAGGCAACTCCCGCATCGCCGCCAGACGCAGATGGCCGCGTATCGACTCAAAGAGCGAGCCCAGAGCCTCGACCGATCCGATCCGGGCGGCGGCCAAAAGGTCGTGGCCCTCCCGGTCTTGCCGGTCGTGCTGGTCCACCGACTGCGGCATTGAATTGGCCATCGGGACACGTCCCCTTTTCTGTGGCAGCGGGCGGATGGCGGCGACGTGAGTCTATTCCGCCGAGCGGTGCGGAACTGCCCATGGGCTGGGCGCTCGACCGACGCGAAACACATTTTGGTGAACGCCACAATTCATGTCTCGGCAGAGAAATGAATTCCGTCTAGCCCAATAGAGGGCCGACTTCTCTCGCTTGGGTGCCACCGGCCGGTGATCTTACCGGTCCAACGCGCGGGGAATCAGGCTCTTCAATTTTGGAAGTCCCGATTCCGAACTTTCGATTCGCCAGTCGCGCCGAAAGTGCGATCAAAAAACCACATAGCCATTAAACCGACTATGCCGCCTGTGCCAACCCGCGCTGGCGGGGCTACTGGTGGAGAGAGTGTCGAAATGCAGCGACTGAATCGGCCCGGTCAGATTTTGCACCCACGGTATCGAAAAAGGATTCCATTTCTTAAGGAGACTCCGACGATGGCACGACCCCTCACGATATTCTTCGCTCTGGTCGCGATGGCGATGGCAGGCGCTCGCACTGACGCAGACATGCTGACTTTCGATGGATTGCCGAGCGTCTACACTAATTTTAACGGCTACCAAGAAAACGGATACGACTTCAGCATGACCCTTGGCTCTGGCGGATTTCAAGCCCACATCGGCGATGGAACCAATATCGCCGACACGCTCAATTGGCACGATGCCGGTGACAATGGCTATGGCAACTACATGACGATGACCCAAATCGGAGGTGGGGCGTTCGATCTCTATGACTTGGACGTTCAGGGGGACTACGTCAACGTGGCTGGATTGTTCACCGGGCTCGGACAGGGACATCACATTCTCAACATCCGGGGCGTTACCTCGCTGGTATTCACTACCGGCTATGCCGGCATCGACAACGTGAATGTCAGTCCCTCAGCCGTCCCCGAGATCGACCCGGCTGGCATGGGCTCGGTCCTCGCGGTCGTTGCCGGTGCCCTTGGCCTCCTCGAGCGACGGCGGCTGAGGGCTGCCTGATCGACGGCGGTCGAAGTGATTGAAGCGCGAGGGGAGCAGGTCGCCATCATGGGCTTTCCCCTTTGCTTTTCCCGAACGGTTCAGTTCGCCCCCGGCTCCCGAATCACCTTCGGCCTTCTTCCACCACCGACCTCCGTCCGCGAGGAGACGCCCGCCCGAGCCGCCGAGAGGCACCGGCCCGAGGCCCACTGGCGAAGAGCTTCGATCTTGTAGCCCGCGGTGACAGCCACGGGTACGACATTCTGCGCGGCCTGAACGAGCCAAACGTCCAGGAGCGACGCCAACCTGCAGCACGACTCGATCTCGGCACCGTTCCACTGGGCGTCGTCGGTTTACTTATCCTCCGGAGATTCCTGACATGGATCGTCAATTGATAGCTCTTGGTGTTAGTTCAAAACGGGGCTCGTTCCTTCCGGGCGTTCGGAATGGGGGCATCTGGAAAACTCCTTCGAGAGAAAGATCAGCGTTTATGGTCATTAAAACGTGGGCGTGTGTCATGGCGGCCGCGATTGGCCTGGTCGCTGGCTGGAGCGGTTCGGCATCCGCCGAACTCCTTGTACCAGTCTCCATCTCGGACACAATTGTGAATACGAGCGTTGACGATTCCGTCTTCGGTACTTTTTACATCGGATTCGCATTCCCATTCTTCGGGTCGGTGCGTGAAACCGTGAACATGAGTTCGAACGGGAATCTCCAGTTCGGCACTGGTGATAGAACATTTGTTAACGAGCCTTTCCCGTATAGTGGGTTTGCCATGATTGCCCCGTTCTGGGACGACCTCTATCTTCCACCGGGTGAGCTGCGTTACAACAACTCGACGCCCGGGCAGTTCGTGGCGATCTGGAACAGTGTTGCACATTACCAAGGCCTTGCGCCAAACACGCTCGAGGTGATCCTGCTCGGTCCATCCAACGGGTTCGGCCTTGCTGACGGCACGATCATTTTCAGTTACGACACGTTCACTTCCGACAATAGCCCGACCGTCGGCCTCAACAAAGGGGATGGTTCAACCGCCGCGACACTGTATCCACTCTTCGGCAGCGCGGACGGTGTACTGACCAGCGTTCAAGCCATGTCCCTCGCCGGCCGCAACTTTGCGTTCACCCCGGACGGAAATGGCAACTACACGGTCTCCGACTACACGTCTGCCGTCCCCGAGATCGACCCGGCCGGCATGGGTTCGGTTTTGGTCCTCGTCTCCGGTGCCCTCTGTTTGCACGAGCGACGGCGGCTGAAGGCTGCCTGACGCAGTGACGGTGAACTCGGTTCCAATCGGAGGGGAGCAGGCTGCCACGCGGGCCTGCTCCCCTCGTCGTTTTCCCGATGCGGCGATGCATCTCCTCGTTTGGGGCGATGCGCAAGCGCCGATCGATTCTGCGTGGTCGCCTTCGTGGCTGCTCGACTTCGGCGGCGACCCGGGCCCGAGCCCCGCGGCTGGCCGGGTTGGTCGGCAACCGCTACCGTGGGACGCATGCCTTCCGCGCCGATGCTTCCCCGGAACCCCACCCGCGTGCAGCCCCCGCTTCCCGTCATCGCCGCTGCCGGGGGCCTTGCCGCTGGCAACCTTCCGGGGGCTGCGGCTGATGCGGCCGCCGCGGTTGCCAAGGCCGACATTCTTCTCCTTCCGGGTCGCGGGGCGTTGCTCCCCGCCTCGCGGACGCTCCTTGTCGCCGATCTCCATCTCGGCAAGGCGGCCACGTTTCGCCGGGCCGGGATTCCGATCCCCGAAGGCTCGGCGCAGGGCGATCTCGCCCGCCTCGAGACCCTCGTGCGCGATCATGACGTGGCCAGAGTGCTCGTTCTCGGCGATCTCCTCCACGCCGCGAGCGGCTGCACGAGCGAGGTCGTGGCAGAGTTTCGGGCCTTTCGCGACCGTTTGACCACGACGGCGGTGGTGCTCGTCCTCGGCAATCACGACGTCGCGGCGCGGCGGCTCGCCGGCGACCTCGGCCTCGATGCCTGCCTCTCCGCGCTCGATGAGCCGCCGCTGCGGTTTGTCCACATCGCCGCCACCGCGACCGCCGACGATGATGAAGCGATGCCGTCAGGGATCGGCCTTGTCGTCGCCGGCCACGTCCATCCGCGTGTCACGCTGCGGGGTCCGTCTGGGGATCGCCTCGCCGATCGCTGCTTCCACCTCGACGAGCGCATCCTCACGCTCCCGGCGTTTGGATCGTTCACCGGCGGGCATGCCGTCGAGATCACCGACACGGCTCGCGTCTGGCTCGCCCGCGATGATGCCGTCCTCGACGTCACGCGGCTGGCCCGGCCGGCGTCACGGCGCTAGCTGCCCGTCGCTGACGCGACAGCATCACGTCGCCGGTGCCACGATCGCCGGGAAGGCCCGCGGCAGCCAGGTGATCAGGTCGCGGGCCGTCAGCGACAGCTCGCCGAGATCGGCGGCCGCCAGATCCCCCGCCCGGCCATGAACCCACGCTGCCACGCGGGCGGCATCAAAGGGATCGAAATGGCGGACCGCTCCGGGGCCCGCCTGCGGCTGGCAGAAGAGGGCCGCGAGGATGCCGGTGAGGACGTCCCCGGTGCCGCCAGTGGCCATGCCTGGATTGCCGGTGGTGTTGCGGGCCTGCCGCGAGCCGTCGGTGATCAGGGTGTCGGGGCCCTTGAGAAGGATCACGAGCCCACACTCGGCCGCGAGGCTCGTGGCGGCAGCTTCCAGCACTGTGGCTGACGGCGGAGCGCCGGTTGTCGAACCGTCGGCGAGGAAGCGGCGCATCTCGCCGGCATGGGGGGTGAGGACGCGGGGTCCGGCGTGGGTGGCGAGGGACTCAGGATCGAGGCGGGCGAGCCACCAGAGGGCGTCGGCGTCAAACACGGCCGGTCCCGGGAACTCCCGCCACAGCCGGCGGACGATCCCCTCAGTGGCCTCGGAGCGGCCAAGCCCCGGGCCGACGGCCAAGGCATCGGCCCGACTGGCGAGGGCGACGATCGGCTCGAGGGCATCGTGGGCGAAGGTCCCCCCGTCTCGGGCGGGGAGGGGGTGCGTCATAACGCAGGGATCAAATCCGGCGGCGATCGTCGCCACCCCTTCCGGCGCGGCCAGATCGACCAGGCCTGCCCCGCTGCGGAGGGCCGCCATCGCCGCCAGGGCCGGGGCTCCGGCCATCCCGGCAGCCCCGCCCACGACAAGCACCCGGCCGTAATCCCGCTTGCTCGAATCCCGCCGTCTGACGGCGAGTCTGGGGAGGTCGACGGGGGGGGAAAGGGGAGGACTTGAGGGGGAGGACATCGGGGGACGAACAAGGAGGGGGCGGCGGCAAGGCAGAAGTCTGGTGAAGTAGGGACGCAAACCGGCCGCGATCTTGTTACCTTGACTGAAATCCCCGTCCCGGGCTACCCTCGCCGCGAAATTCCCCGCGGAATCCGGAGTCATCCGGCGCCGCGGTGGGTTCCCGGGCGAATGCCAACCGGGGCACCGAACCGTTGCCAGCCACCAGACAGGCGAGCCTCATGAGCGCGGCACCCAAGCCCGACGATTTTTTCAACACCAAGCAGATCCGTCGGCTCATCGCGCTGATGGAGAAGCACGACCTTGCCGAGGTCGATCTCAAGAACGCCGATCAGCAAGTCCGCATCAAACGCGGTGGAGAGGTCGTGGTGGCTCCAACGGCCCCGGCCGCTCGCGCGGCTGGGCCGGCTCCGGACGCTGCGGCCCCGCCGCCGGCCGATTCCAAGATGGTGATCATCAAAAGTCCGATGGTGGGGACGTTCTACCGGGCCAGCGGTCCCGATTCCGCCTCGTACATCAAGGTCGGCGACCGGATCGGGCCGGAGAAGACGGTCTGCATCATCGAGGCGATGAAGGGCTTCAACGAGATCCCGGCCGGGGTTTCGGGGCAGGTGGTAG
>CALQRA010000131.1 GCA_943332855.1 Candidatus Kuenenia stuttgartensis | reverse complement strand
GAGGATTTTCTCTTTTGCCTCGAGGAGCCGCCCGGCCATCTCCCGGTCACGCGCCTCTTCCACCGCGGCGACTATCGCCAGCCGAAGGGGGAGGTCGGCCCGGCCGATCTCCAAGTGACCGGCCCCGAGGGGGAGACGGCGATCGCGGCCGACGACTCCACGCTCCCCACGAGCGGCCGCCGCCTCGCCTGGGCGCGCCGGCTCACGTCAGGACGGCATCCGCTCCTCGGCCGCGTCATCGTCAACCGCCTCTGGATGCACCACTTCGGTCGCGGCATCGTCGGCACCCCCGCCGATTTCGGCCGGCTCGGCGAGCGTCCCACCCATCCCGAGCTCCTCGACTGGATGGCGGTCGAGCTCGCCGACTCCGGGTGGAGCCTGAAGCGGTTCCATCGGATGATTCTCCTTTCCACCGCCTGGCGGCAGGCGTCGATGCGGCGCCCGGAGCTCGACCGCATCGACGCCGACAACCGGCTCATCGGCCGGATGCCGGTGCGCCGGCTCGAGGCCGAGGCGGTCCGCGACCGGATCCTTGCCGCCGCCGGCACGCTCGATCCCTCCCCCTTCGGCCCGGCGGTGCCGGTCGTCGCCGATGACGCCGGGGAGTTCGTCGTCAAGGATTCCCTCCCGCGCCGCAGCCTGTGGATCGAGCAGCGCCGCAGCATGCCGGTGCAGTTCCTCGCCACGTTTGACGCCCCGACGATGCAGACCAACTGCGACCGGCGCGTCCACGCCACGTCTGCCGGCCAGGCCCTGCTCCTCATCAACGGCGACTTCGCCCTCACGCAAGCGCGGCGGATGGCCGACGCCGCCCTCGCCGCCGCCCCAGGGCAAGCGATCCCCGACGACACCCCAGCCGACGCCGAAGCCCAGGCTCTCACCCCGGCCATCACGCTCGCGTGGCGGCGGGCCTACGGCCGATCGCCCGACCCCGACGAAGCCGCCGAGACGATCGGCTTCCTCGCCGATGAACTGACGATCCTCCGGGGCGCGGCGGCGGAGATCGCGGCCCCGGCCGAACGCCGGGCCCGGGCCCTGGCCAACCTCTGCCAACAACTCCTCGCCAGCAACGAGTTTCTCCATGTCGACTGAAAACGCCGCCGATGAGGAGGGGAGCGGCATCCGTTCGCCCGCCTCCAGCACGCCCTCGGATTCCTTCGGGCGCCGGCGATTTCTCACCGATTGCGGCTTCGGCCTGGGGGCGATGGCGCTTACCGATCTCCTCGGTCAGGAAGGGCTGCTGGCAAATCCAGCCAAGCCGTCGTTCGAGCCCGCCTTCAGCGACCTCCGCGCCCGCGCCCCGCACGCCAAGCCGCGGGCCACGGCGATGATCTCGCTGTTCATGCATGGCGGCCCGGCCCACATGGACCTCACCGATCCCAAGCCAGAGCTCCAGAAGCTCGACGGCATGGAGTACGGCGGCGAGATCGCCTACAGCTTCGTCAACCGGGCGAGCAAGCGGCTGTTGGGGAGCCCGTGGAAGTTCAGCCCCTGCGGACAGTCGGGCACGCAGATCAGCGAACTGCTCCCCCATCTTCAGCGGATCGCCGACGACATCTGCCTCGTCCGTTCGATGCACACCGGGCACAACGGCCACGAGGTCTCGATCCGTTACTTCCACGGCGGCATCCCCGCCGCCCTCGGCCGGCCGACGCTCGGCAGCTGGCTCACCTACGCGCTCGGCAGCGAGACCCGTGATCTTCCCTCCTACCTGGTGCTCGTCGATCCGGAGGGGCACCCCGTCGATGGCGTCACGAACTGGTCGAGCGGCTTCATTCCGCCCCTCTTCCAGGGCTCCGCCCTCCGCGCCAAGGAACCGAGGATCCCGAATCTCGTTCCTCCTCCGTGGCTTGCCGGCCCGCTCCAGACGAGAAACCTCGCCTACCTCGATCGACTCAACCGCCGCCACGGCGAGCGTCATCCCGGTGAGCCCGATCTCGACGCCCGGATCGCCAGCTATGAGCTGGCCGCGCGGATGCAACTCTCGGCCACCGACGCGCTCGACATCTCCCAGGAGACGGAGGCCACCCACCGCCTCTACGGCCTCGACGATCCTGTCACGCGGGAATATGGTACGCGCTGCCTCATCGCCCGGCGGCTCGTGGAGCGCGGCGTGCGCTTCGTGCAGCTGTTTCTGGGGGGACAGCCCTGGGACAACCACACGAACATCCGCGAGGGTCTCCCCGCCATCTGCCGCCGGACCGACAAACCGGCCGCGGCCCTCGTCACCGATCTGAAATCCCGCGGCCTCCTCGACACGACCCTCGTTCACTGGGGCGGAGAGATCGGCAGGCTCCCGGTCACGGAGGGGGAGGGGAGCGGCTGCGGTCGCGACCACAACGGCCAGGGCTTCAGCATCTGGATGGCCGGGGGAGGCGTGAAGCCGGGAATCGCCTTCGGCGAGACCGACGAGGTCGGTCACCGGGCCGTCACCGACATCGTCACCCCGAACGACTGGCAGGCCACCGTCCTCCACCTCTTCGGCCTCGACCACGAGCGGCTCGTCTACCGGCACGACAGCGTCGAGCAGCGGCTCACCGCCGGCCGCCCGGCCCGGATCGTCGACGGGATCCTCACCTGACAACCCCGGGGCGCTGCGCAGCGGGTGAAGCAGGGTAAGCCAGGGGATTCCTGGCGATCGCGACGAGGGCATCGGGAGCGGATCCCCCCCGGCGGTCGATGCTTGAGGATGACTCACCCCGTCCCAGCCGGCCCCATGCGTCGCCACCGCCGCTCGTCGCCGCCGCGCCGATTTCCCCGGCCATGCCGGGGATGGCTCGCGGTCTGCCTTGGCGCCGCTTTCGTGCTCGCCATCGCTTGGCAAGAGCCTCCCGACAGCGCCCGCGCCGAGGAGGTATCAGGGGGGGATCTCGGCACCGACCGCGACGCGTTCACCCCCTCGACGAAGACGGTCGCGCCGGGCACGCTCCTCTCCGAGGGGTCGTATGTGTACATCGACAACCGATTCGGTCAGGCGACCAACAACGTCCCCGAATACCTGCTCCGCATCGGCGCGACCGACTGGCTCGAGTGGCGGTTGGGGGCGAACTACGCCGACAACCCCCGGGGGAACGTCGTCACGAGCGTCGAGGTGGGTGAGGGGCGTATCGGGAGGTTCAATCTCTATGAGGCCGATATCCTCTACGGACTCAAGGCCGACATCTCCGACCAGGACGGCCTCCTTCCGGAGAGTTGCTTCATCGCGGAGGCATGCACACCCACCAGCGGCGACCTATGGGGCACCGTGCCGGTGGCCACGGCCGTGGCCGGCTGGGAGCTCCCCGGCGAATGGCGGCTCGACACATCGCTGCGCTACTCCCATGCCGAGTGGTTGCGGGGCTGGTTCAGCCGGTGGGCGCCGACGGTGATCCTCCGCGTTCCCGTCACCGAGCGGTGGGAGCTCCATGCCGAGTGGTTTGAGACCTTCACCAAGGGGCTGCCGATCGACACCGTCCGCCCCTTCTTCAGCCCCGGCACCCACTATCTCCTCACCGAAAACCTCGAGGTGGGTATTCGCATCGGCTGGGGCCTCAACGACACTGCCGCCGGCTTCTTCTCCGACACCGGTGTGGCGTGGCGCTACTGAGGCGACGGTCGGGCAACACTCGTCCTCTGCCGGCCTGCCGCGTCAGCTGTGGATCGCGTTGCCCGACACGGCCATCGCCGCTTCCTTGAGCGCTTCCGGCAACGTCGGATGGGCGTGGCAGACGCGGGCGATGTCCTCGGCGGTAGCGCCGAAGGCCATCGAAGCCGCCGCCTCGCCGATGATGTCGCCCGCGGCCGGACCGATGACGTGGATCCCCAGCACCCGATCGGTGGCTGCATCGGCCAAGACCTTCACCTTGCCGATCGTGTCGTTGATCGTCCGGGCCCGGCCGTTAGCGCGGAACGGAAACACCCCCTTGCGGTACTTCCGCCCCTCGGCGTTGAGCTGTTCTTCCGTCTTGCCGACGGCGGCGATCTCCGGGTGGGTGAACACGACCGCCGGCACGAGGTCGTAATCGACATGCGCGTGGCCAGTCTTCATCCCCTCGACACACGCGACGCCATCCTCTTCCGCCTTGTGGGCGAGCATCGGCCCCGGGATGCAGTCGCCGATCGCCCACACGCCGGCGGCCGACGTGCGGAACAGGCCGTCGACCTGAACATACCCGCGCTTGTCGGGCTGGATGCCGACGGAGTCGAGGCCGATATCGGTGGTGGCCGGGCGCCGGCCGGTGGCGGCGAGCACGCGATCACAGTGGATCGGCTCGAGCCCCTCGCACTCCACCACGGCGCCGCCCGACTTCACCGCACGGGCACCATTCACCTTGGCGCCGAGCCGGATGTCGAGCCCCTGCTTGCGGAACTGCACGAGCGCCTCCGAAGCGATGTCGGCATCGATCCCGGCGAGGATCCGATCGGCGTATTCGAGGACCGTCACCTTGGCGCCGAGGCGGCGCCAAACGCTGCCGAGCTCGAGGCCGATGTAGCCGCCGCCGATCACGACCAGATGTCCGGGGACGGCGTCGTACGAGAGCGCCTCGGTGCTTGTCCCCACGATGCCGCCGTCGACCTCGACGCCCGGCAGCACGATGCTCGAGCTCCCCACCGCGAGGATGATCCGGGCCGACTCGAGAAGCGACTTCGTGCCGTCGGCCCCGGTCACTTCGACGCGCCCTGGCCCGGCGAGCCGGCCGGTGCCGCGAATCCGGGCGATCTTGTTCTTCGCCAGGAGGCCGTCGATCCCCTTGCAGAGCGTGGCGACGACCTCTTCCTTGCGCTTGAGCATCGCGGCCAGATCGAGGGCCACCGAGCCGACCTGGACGCCGTGATGGGCAAGCTCACCCCGGGCTTCCTCGTATTTGTGGCTCGACTCGAGGAGCGCCTTGGAAGGGATGCACCCGACCCGCAGGCAGGTGCCGCCGAGGCGGTCCTCCTTTTCGATCACGGCGGCGGAGAACCCGAGTTGGGCGGCACGGATGGCGGCCACATAGCCGCCCGGACCGGCGCCGATCACCAGCACGTCATACGCTTGCATCGGCCAGCCCGCTCCTCTCACTCGACCGCCATCGGCCGGGGACCTTCCCCGACCATCCGCCGCGGCATCCCCTCGATGGGGCGTGCCGGCCGGTGAATCACCCCATCGACAAGGCCCGGTTCAGACTTCGAGGATCAGACGGGTCGGATCCTCGATCGTGTCTTTGATCTTCTTCAGGAATGTGACCGCTTCGCGACCGTCGACGAGGCGATGGTCGTACGTCAGCGCCAGATACATCATCGGCCGGATCACAACCTGCCCGTCGATGGCCACGGGGCGGTCGGTGATCGCGTGGAGACCGAGGATGCCACTCTGCGGCGGGTTGATGATCGGCGTGCTCATCATCGACCCATAGACACCGCCATTGGAGATGGTGAACGTCCCCCCCTGGAGCTCGTCGAGCTTGAGCTTGTTATCGGCTGCCCGCTTGGCGAAGTCGGCGATCCCGAGTTCGATCTGCGCAAATGACAGCGTCTCCGCATTCCGCAGCACCGGCACGACGAGCCCCTTGCCACCGCCGACGGCGATGCCAATGTCGGCGTAGTCGCGGTAGACGATGTGCGGGTCGCGGAACTCGGCGTTGACCTGGGGCACCGCGCGCAGCGCCTCGACGGCGGCCCGCACGAAGAACGACATGAACCCGAGCTTCACTCCATATCGCTGGAGGAAGACATCCTTGAATTTGTTCCGCAGCGCCATCACGGCGCTCATATCGACTTCGTTGAAGGTCGTGAGAAGCGCCGCCTGCTGCTGGGCCTCGACGAGACGCTCGGCGATCCGACGACGGATCGGGCTGATGAGCACCGCTCGCTCCTCCCGCGCCCCCGGGAGACGGGCCGGCGGCGCGGCGGCCGGTGCCAGCTTCGAAACGGGGGCCGGTGCGCGCGCGGCGGCGACCGCCCCGAGCGCGTCATCCTTGGTCACCCGGCCTCCGGGCCCGGTGCCAGTCGCGGCCGACGCCGCGACGCCGGCTTCGCCGAGCACGCGCGCCGCGGCCGGCATCACCCGTGCACCGTCGCTGGCCGACATCTGCACCGAGCCGATGTCGACCCGACTGCCGGTCCGCTTCACGTCGACGACCGGCTGGCCACCGGGGGCCGCCGGAGGGGCAGCCTGCGCGGTCGAACCGGCCGGCTCGAGGTAACCGATCACCTCGCCAACGCGGGCCTTCTCGCCACTCGCTTTGAGGATCTTCGTGACGATGCCGGCGGCAGGTGCCGGAAGTTCAACCGTCGCCTTGTCGCTCTCGATCTCCACGATCGAGTCGTCCATCGCGACCCCTTCCCCCTCGCGCTTCTTCCAGGTGCCGATCTGCACCTCGGTGATCGATTCGCCGACTTCGGGGACCTTGAGTTCGATGGGCATGATGGCAGTGCCGGGGAGGGGATGGATGGTGGATGGGGAGGCTATTCGGCTGAGGGGCAATGGCCCCGCGTCACGATTGGAACGCCGCGGAGAGCAGTTCATTCTGCTCCATGTCGTGGCTCTTCTTCGATCCGGTCGCAGGGCTCGCGGCGCTCTGCCGACAGACCCCAGAGAAGGGGAAACGATCGAGGAGCTTCTCGCCGAAGTGAACTCGATAGAAACGCCATGCCCCCATGTTTTCCGGCTCCTCCTGCACCCACACCGCCGGCGTGCCAACGGCATAGGCACCGATCGCCGCCTCGATATCGGCCTTGGGGAGAGGGTAGAGTTGCTCGACGCGGACGATCGCGACGTCGTGGCGGCCGAGATCCTGGCGGCGCTTCTCGAGCTCGTAGGCGATCTTCCCCGCACAGAGAAGGATCCGCCGGACATCGCGGGCCCCAGCGCCGGAGGCATCGGGGATCACGCGGCGGAAGGTTCCCGACGTGAGCTCCGCCAGCGGCGACACGCACTCCGGATGCCGGAGGAGGCTCTTGGGAGTCATCACCACCAGCGGCTTCCGCCAGGTGCGGAGCATCTGGCGGCGGAGGAGATGGAACATCTGGGCGGGCGTCGTCGGCGTGACGACCTGGATGTTGTCCTTCGCGGCGAGCGACAGGAATCGCTCCAGGCGGGCGCTTGAATGCTCCGGGCCCTGCCCTTCGAAGCCGTGCGGTAGGAGCATCACGAGCCCCGAGAGACGGTTCCACTTGTCTTCGGCGCTGACGATGAACTGATCGATGACGACCTGGGCACAATTGACGAAATCGCCGAACTGCGCTTCCCACATGACGAGGCCGTCCGGACAGTCGAGGCTGTAGCCGTACTCGAAGCCGAGCACCCCGGCCTCGGACAACGGGCTGTTGTAGATCTCGACCGGGGCCTGCTCGGAGGCGAGGTGCTCGAGCGAGCAGTAGGTCTCGTCGGTGACGCAGTCGTGGATCACGGCATGACGGTGGCTGAAGGTCCCCCGTTGGCAATCTTGCCCGGAGAGCCGCACCCGCATCCCCTGCGTGGCGAGCGTCCCCATCGCCAGAGCCTCCGCAGCCGACCAATCGAGCGGCTGGTTGCCCTCGGCCATCTGCTGGCGGACATCGAGGAACTTCTGGATCTTGGGGTGGGGCTGGAAGCCCTCGGGAAGCCGGATCAACTGCCGGAGCATGTGGGTGAGAAGCTCGGCCCTAACGCCCGTGTCGACGTCGATCGAATCCCGCTCCCGGCCTCCGGTGTAGGCCGCCCAGACGCCGGCCAGCTCGTTGGAATGAACGTAGTCGTCGCTCTTGGCCACCGAGAGCTCGGCGTCGAGCTTCGCCCGGTGTTCCTCGGCGATCTGCATCGCCTCCTCGCGCGTCACCTCGCCGAGCTTCAGAAGCTTCTCGAGGTAGCTCTCGTGGACGCTCGGCCGCTTCTCGATGACGCGGTAGAGCGCCGGCTGGGTGAACGCCGGTTCGTCGGCCTCGTTGTGGCCGCGGCGCCGGAAACAGTACATGTCGATGACGACATCCCGCTGGAACTCACGGCGGAAGTCCATCGCCAGATTGACCACCTGTGCGACCGCCTCCGGATCCTCGCCGTTGACATGAAAGATCGGGATCTGGAGCATCTTCGCCACGTCGGTGGCGTAGGTGCAGGAACGGGCCTCGCGGGGGCCGGTGGTGAACCCGATCTGGTTGTTGACGACGACATGGAGCGCGCCGCCGATGCGGTAGGCGTCGAGCTCGCTCAAATTGAGCGTCTCTTGGATGACCCCCTCCCCGGCGAAGGCGGCGTCTCCGTGGATCAGCAGCACCATCCCCGTCTGCCGGGCGAAATCGCTGATCCGGTCCTGGCGGGCTCGGACGCGCCCGATGGCGACGGGATCAACAAACTCGAGGTGGCTGGGATTGAAGCAAAGCGTGAGGTGGACGTTGCGGCCGTTGGCAGCACGGTGATCGCTCGAATGGCCGAGGTGGTACTTCACATCGCCGCGGCCGACATGGAGCTCCGGGTCGAGATCGGCGAACTCGCGGAAGATCCGCTGGGCGCTCTTCCCCATGACATTGGCGAGGACATTGAGCCGGCCGCGGTGGGCCATGGCGAGGACGACGTCGCCGATCCCCTGCGTGGCCGCGCGCTCGATCGCCATCTCGAGGAGCGGGACGAGCGATTCGCCCCCCTCGAGAGAGAAGCTCTTCGCCCCGAGGAAACGCTTCTGGATGAACTCCTCGAACACCGCCGCACAGGTCATCTGCCGGTAGATGCGCAGCTGCTGGCGCCGATCGAGTTGCACCCGGTTCTCGCACCCCTCCATCCGCACCTGGAGCCATTGCCGCACCCGCAGATCGTCCATGTGCATGAACTGCACGCCGATCGCCCGGCAGTAGGTGTTCCGCAGACGCTGGATGATCTCCCGCAGCGGCATCGACTGCGGGCCCTCGATCGTGTCGGTGGAGAACGTCCGGTCCATGTCCTCTTCGGTGAGGTGATAGAAGCGGGGATCGAGCTCCGGGAGGCCCGGGCGGGGCCGACCGAGCGGATCGATCTCCGCCATGAGGTGGCCGCGGACCCGGTACGCTCGGACGAGTTGGTCGACGCGGTCCTGGAGAAACGCCACCCGTTCCTCCGCGGCATTGCCGGTTGTCACCGGCAGCGGTAGCGGCATCGCCTCACCGACCGGGGCATCGGGGAGCCGGACATTCCCCCCAGCGACGGCGACGGCATGGGCCGTGGCGATGCCGTCGGGTGTCACCAAGAGGTCGCCGGTGTCGCCGTGATACTGGGTGCCGTGGTACTGGCTCCCG
Organism: Candidatus Kuenenia stuttgartensis; assembly: GCA_943332855.1. GTDB lineage: Bacteria > Planctomycetota > Planctomycetia > Pirellulales > UBA1268 > QWOP01. The sequence continues at coordinate 3,614 of CALQRA010000131.1, read as the reverse complement.
TGGAGCGGCGTGCCAGCATGGCCGTTCGATGCCGGGGCGTGGCCATTGGCCGCACCAGCCCCCGACGACGGAGCCGCCCCCGCCCCCTCCGGCCTGTCGAGGGATTCGAAGTACGCCCGCCACTCCGCATCGACACTCGTCGGATCGGCAGCGTACTGATCGAACAATTCCTCGAGAAACGCAAGGCTGGCGGTTCCGGCGGCGTCGAGGCGATCGGGAAGGCTCACGGCTGCGATCCAGTGCTTACGGTGGGACGACGGGGCGGCGGCAACCCGCCTCCACCCCCCGGATGAAAACGGTGTCAGCGGGCAAGGAGAAGGCGCCCGGGGCTCTCGAGGTAACCGATCACTTCCCGGAGGAACCGGGCAGCCATGGCACCGTCGACGATCCGGTGGTCATACGACAACGATAGCGGCATCATCAGACGCGGCTCGATCCGGTCCCCCTGGACCACCGGCAACTTCCGCGACCGACCGACAAGAAGGATGGCCACCTCGGGCCAATTGATGATCGGCGTCGAATAGGTGCCGCCAATGGCGCCGAGGTTGCTGATCGTGAAGGTACCGCCGCGCAGATCCTCGATGGAGTACTGGGCGTGCTTCGCTTTCTCCGCCGTCTCCGCGATCGCCTGGGCGATCTGCGGAATCGACAGTTCGTCGCAGCCCCGCATCACCGGCACCACGAGCCCGCGGGGCGTGTCAACGGCGAGACCGATGTTGACGTAATCCTTGTAGAGGATCTCCCCCTTCTCGACGTCGATGCTGGCGTTCATCGCCTGGTGCTGGCGGAGGGAGAGACTGACGGCCTTGATCACGAACGAGAGCGCCGTCAGCTTGACGTTCACCTTGGCATGGTCATCGGCGCTCGCCTTTCGCAGCCGCTCCATCTCGGTGACGTCGGCATCGTCGAAGTTCGTCAGGTGAGGGATCGTCGAGACGCTCCGCACCATGTTGGTGGCAATCGTCCGCCGCATCCGCGACATCTGTTCGCGATGGACCGGCCCCCAATCGTCGCGGTCGGAGGACGGCGTTGCAGCCGAACGCCCTGCCCCCTGGGCGCTCCCCTGACGGACGGCAGCCACGATGTCCTCGCGGAGAATCCGACCCGCCGGCCCGCTCCCCTTGACGCGACCGAGATCCACGCCGAGCTCACGGGCGAGTCGGCGGACGGCCGGTCCGGCGGGCTCGACCGCAGCCACAGCCGACGTCGGCGCGGCAGGCTCAGGCTCGCGGGCGGGCTTGACGACGACCGGCGGAGGGGCAACCGGCACGGGATCGGCCGGCGCGACCTTCGCCACAGCCGGCGCGACCTTCGCCACAGCGGGGGGGGCCGCGACCGGCGCAGGCTTGGCGGGTGCCGCTGCAGCGGGCTTCGCGGTCGCCGGAGCGGAGCCGGCCGCCTCGAGGGTGACGAGCGTCTGCCCCACCTTGACGGTGTCCCCCTTCTTGACGAGGACACTCACGACGCGGCCACCGGGGGGGCAGGGCACCTCGATGACGGCCTTGTCGGTCTCGACTTCCAGGAGCGCCTGGCCCGGCTTGACCACGTCCCCGGGGGAGACGAACACGCTGACGACATCGCCAGAGGCGATGTTTTCGCCCAGATCGGGCAACTTGAAATCGGTGGCCATGGTGGGGTCGCGGGGGGAAACGGGCGGGGGAGGGAAAGGAGAGAGTCCCGGCATGGGCGACGGGCACCACGACGGAGGGAATGGATCAGGCGCTGGCGGCGTCGATTTTCTCCGGATCGACGCCCAGCGAGGTGATCGCCTCGGCGACAATCTCGGCACCGATGGCACCGGCGGCCGCAAGCCTAGAGAGCACGCCGACGGCGATGCACTCGGCATCGACCTCGAAATGGCGCCGCAGTCGTGGGCGCGATTCACTCCGCCCGAAACCGTCGGTCCCCATCACGAACAGCCCCCCCGGAATCCACGGATCGAGTTGCTCAGGGACGGTCCGGACATGATCACTGGCGGCAACGAAGATCCCCTCGGCGGCGCCCAAGGTCTCCTCGAGGTAGCTGCGACGCGGCGTTTCGGTCGGATGGAGCATGTTCCAGTGCCGGCAGGCCAACGCCTCGCGGCGCAGTTCCTTCCAGCTCGTCACGCTCCACACCGTGCTCGTCACACCGAAGCGTTCGGCGAGAATCTCGCCGGCGCGGATGACCTCCCGCAGGATCGATCCGGAGCCGAGCAGTTGGACGGGGGGGAGGGATCCGCCCTTGCCCTTCTTCGCCCCCTTCGCCATGACCGGCTTGCCGGGGTTCTCGCGGAGCCGGTAGGCCCCCTTGACGATCCCTTCCTCGCAGCCGGCCGGCATCGCCGGCATCTCGTAGTTCTCGTTGTAAATCGTCAGGTAGTAGATCCAGTCTTCCCCCTTGGCGTACATCCGCTCGAGCCCAGCGAGCATGATCACGGTCGCCTCGTAGACGAACGCTGGGTCGTAGGCCTTGACCGTCGGATAAGCCATCGCGAACAGATGGCTGTGGCCATCCTGGTGCTGCAAGCCCTCGCCATTGAGCGAGGTGCGGCCGGCGGTGCCGCCGAGGAGGAATCCACGGGCCCGGCAGTCGCAGGCGGCCCAGATCAGATCGCCGATCCGCTGGAAGCCGAACATCGAGTAGTAGATGAACATCGGGATCATCGGCACGCCGTGCGTCGCGTAGGACGTTCCGGCGGCGATGAAACTTGCCATGCTCCCCGCCTCGGTGATCCCCTCCTCGAGGATCTGCCCGTCCTTCGCTTCGCGGTAATAGAGGAGCTGATCGGAGTCGACCGGCTCGTAGAGCTGCCCGGAATGGGCGTAGATCCCGCACTGCTTGAAGAGCGGATCCATGCCGAACGTGCGCGACTCGTCGGGGACGATCGGGACGATGTACTTCCCCAACGACTTGTCCTTGAGCAGCGACGCCATGAGCGTCACCACCCCGGTCGTGGTCGAGACCTCACGGCCTGCGCTCTTCTCAATGAAGGGGATGTATTCGGCGAGCTTGGGAACCTCGAGCCGCGGGGAATCGAGCGGACGGGTCGGCACGTAGCCCCCGAGCGCCTCGCGCCGTTCCCGCAGATACTTCATCTCCGGCGAATCCTCGGAGGGCCGGTAGAACGGCGCCTTGGCGACCTCGTCGTCGGAGATCGGGATCCCGAAACGGGAGCGGAAGGCCCGCAATTCGTCCTCGTTGAGCTTCTTCTGCTGGTGGGTGACGTTGCGCCCCTCGCCAACCTCGCCCAGGCCGTAGCCCTTGATCGTCTTGGCGAGGATCACCGTCGGCTTGCCAGTGCAGGCCATGGCCGCCGCGTAGGCCGCATAGACCTTCTCCGGATCGTGCCCGCCACGGCGGAGCTTCTTCAGCTTCTCGTCGGAGAGATTCGCCACCATCTCGGCGAGCTTCGGATCGGCCCCGAAGAAGTGCTCGCGGATGTAGCTGCCCGGCATGACGACATATTTTTGATACTGCCCGTCGACCACTTCGTTCATCCGCTTGACAAGCAGACCTTCATCGTCTTTGTCGAGGAGCGGATCCCAATCATCGCCCCAGATGACCTTGATGACGTTCCAGCCTGCGCCGCGGAAGAGCCCCTCGAGCTCCTGGATGATCTTGCCGTTGCCGCG
>CALQRA010000130.1 GCA_943332855.1 Candidatus Kuenenia stuttgartensis | reverse complement strand
TTGGTAGAAAAAGATAACCAGCGAAAAGATCTGGACGCCGATGAACACGAGCTTCCGCGACTTCCCGGCGGGGAAGCGGAGCATGAAGGGGAGGGGAAAGAGGATCGCCGCCACCCCGAGAACGAACTGCTCCGGAATCCGCGCCGTGAGGGGGAGACCGGGGAACCCGCCGAACACGGCCAGTCCTAGAAACGGCGCGGCAAGGAGCGTGAAGCAGATCGCTGTCGCCCATCCAGGCGTGAGGACCATGGCGGCGAGACGACCGAAGAGCCCGAGCCTGGCAAACGGCGCGTGGATCGAAGCCAGCTCGACCGGGTCGCTCGTCAACTCGGCGATCGCGATCCCTGCTACGAGGAGCACCGTCACCGTGATCACGAACGCCGCCGAGATCGGCCCGAACCAGGCCCCAGCGGCCATCGCCAGCCCGGTGGCAACCAGTGCCAGGAGACGGACGCGGCAAGCGTGGTTCTCGGCCGGCGGCGCGATCGCGGCGGCGGAGTAGACGAGTATCACGGCCGTCAGCAGGGCCGCCACGATGAGGATCGCCGGGAGCGCCGACCAGGGGGAGAGGACCGCAGTGCCGAGGACCGAGCCGAAAAGGCCGAGGAAGTTCGGGACGGCGATGAACAAAAACGCCGTGAGCAGGCCGCGGGTCAGGGGGGACTGCCCCGCCGCGGCCAGCGACCCCGCGGTCATGACGGAGGCGACGAGGAGAGTGACCACGAACGAGAACAGATCGGCGACGAGATCGAGACCACCGAAGAAATATTGGAGGACGAGATAGGGGAGGACCGCCGTAGCGAGGAGGAGCACCTGGGCCATGACGGCGAGCCATTTGCCGACGACGATCTGGGTCGAAGAGAGATGGGTGAGGCGGAGGAGATCGAGGGTGTTCCCCACCCGCTCGGCCGTCATCGATCCAGCGGCGCGGACGGGAAGAATGATGGCCGCCGCAAAGCCGAAAAGCGACCAGAAGAAGCCATGGAAGAGCTGATTGACCTCGAGGCGCGACTGCAGGCCGGTCGATCGGTTGAGGACCCAAAACGTCATGAGGAGGAACATCGCCGCCTGGAGGAGGATGAACGTCCACGCAAACGCCCCCGACTGCACCCCCTGACGCAGCTCCTTGACGAGCATCGGGCTGATCCAGGCCGGGAAGTCGTCCCCCGGCCAGGACGTCGACTTCGGCGCCGCGGCGGGGGTGAGGCTGGGCATGTTCATGGCCGGAAGGCTCCCGCGTTCGCATCGGCTTGTCGCTTCACCATGTCGACGAAGGCCTCCTCGAGGCGGCGCTGCTCGCGCCGGAACTCCACCACCTCGATCCCCCCCGCGATCAGCTGCTTGAGCGCGCCTGCCAGCGCCGCCTGATCGGTCGCGGGGCACTCGACGAGGCCACCGTCGCGGCGGGCCTCCACCAGCCGCCAGCCGGGCCGGCTCTCGACCCACTCCTGAAAGGCGGCCGTGTCACCGGCGACCCCCACCTGGACGATGAAGCCCGCACCGCCGGCGACATCCGGGGCATGCTTGAGGTCGTCGGCATGCCCCTGGAAGACGAGCGAGCCAGAATCGATAAACACCATCGCATCGCACATCTCGGCCAGCTCGCTCAAGATGTGGCTGGAGATGAAGAGTGTCTTGCCGCGGGCCGTGAGCAATCGGACGAGGTTCTTGAACTCCAGCCGCGCCTTCGGATCGAGGCCGGCGGCGGGCTCATCGAGGATCATGAACTCCGGGTCGGGGAGGAGCATCCTGCCGAAGCAGAGCCGCTGCGACATTCCCTTGGAGAGCTGCGCCATCTGCCGGTGGGCGAGGGGCCCGAGGTCGGCAAACTCGACCACCTCTTCGATCCGCTCGCGGCGCTTTCGGGCGGAGAAGCCGTACGACCGGGCGAAGAAGTCGAGATATTCAAACACCGTCATCGTCTGGTAGGTGCCGAGCGCATCGGGCATCCAACCGACGAGGCGGCGGATCTCGCGGGGGTGCTCGACGACATCGAGGCCGTCGACGACGACCCGCCCCGACGTCGGATCGTCGAGCGTGGCCATGATCCGCATCGTCGTCGTCTTGCCGGCGCCGTTGGCGCCAATGAAGCCGACGGCCCCGCCGCGCGGGATCGTGAACGAAAGATCGCGGACGGCGTGGACCGAGCCGAACAGCCGGTTGAGCGCCTCGACCCTGACGAGCGGAGCGGGCGGAAGCGGCGGCGGTGTGGAGGCCTCGGGAAGGGACATGATCAGCGGCCCTCCGCGCGAACGACCGGCCCGACGAACCAGGCGGTGTCGTTGGTCCACCGGATCGCATCGAGGGTGGCAATGGCCACTTTCCGCGGTACGGCGGCCTCGGCCCAGGCGTAGCCTCGGGCACTCACGAGGCGGGCGAAGGCCCGAGTGAACGCTGGAGAGGCCCCACTCACGAACGCACTTCGCACCATGGCAAACTCCCCTTCGCCGGCCGGCTCGAGGCGGCGCCGTTCCCCGGCGTCGAGGGGCCCGGTCTTCCACCACTTCCCGTCGTCGTCGAGGAAAAACAGCCGCGCGAGCGGAACATCGAGGCTCGAGAGCACTTCCGGGGCGTCGGGGGGCCCGAGCCATTCGATCCGTCCCCGCCCCGGTCGCACCGCCTGGAGTGTGAATGCCTGATCGGAGCGGCTCGAAAACCAGTCCCCCGTCCGGCGCTGGTCATCGACCTCGACAAACGACCCCGCCGAGCGCGACATGCCAGTGGTGGACATGGCGAACGAATCGGTCGGCTGGGGACACATCCAGGAGGGCTCACGGATCGGAAAGGAGCGGCCGAGGAGAATCCCCGTCCGGCTGAACTGCTCCTGGAGGACCGCCATCGAGTTGCGATCGGGATCGAGGACGACGAGCGTCCGCCGCACTCCCGCGCCACCGACGCCGTCGCGGAGGAACATCAGCCCGAGCAGAAGCGCCGTGGCGACCAGCGAAATCACCGGCGTGGTCCAGAAGATCCGCGACGGCCGGCCACGCCCCGCGAAGACCATGATGTTGAGCGGGCCGGCGATTGTCGCCAGGAGGGCGAGGAAAACGAGTATCGCTGCCACTGGCAAGTCGCGCTCGGCAAAGCCGGCGCTGCGGCCGAGGCCGTCGCCCGACCACGGCGTGTCGATCGAGAATGCGGGGCGCTCGATGGCCCCGGCGAACTCGTCAGCCAGCGGATTGTCGGCGGAGGGAGCAGGAATGGCGCTGTCGGCCAGCGGAATGATCTCGCCGGCCCCGACGCGCCGGCGGCCATCGGCCTGGCGAGCCGGCAGGCCGAGCCGATCGAGCCGCTCCCCATCGGTGTCGGTGGCAAGGAGAATGGCATGACCGCCAAGCGCGATCCATTCGAGCATCGCCCGCCGCGCGGGGGCCGGCATCGCCGTCCAATCGTCGTCGGTGAGGACGAACTCCCGCAGCGACGACCACCCTCGCCAATCCTCGGGTGCCGCGGCGGGGTCGACCTCCGATTGCGTCGAGTCGCTCGACAGGTCATGACGAACTTCGAGCAACCGTTTACCGGCAGCGGGGGTGAGTACCCGCCTGTGGACTTCCACCGTTCTGGAGGGGGTGGGGACACCAGTGGCGGTCGTCGCCGTTCCAACCGACTGCCACGTCTGATAGAGCTGACAATCGATCTCGCGCCGCGGTCCGATCCCCGGGGACGCATTGATCATGAGCATTCCCGAAGCGTAGTACTCGGCGCCGGGAGCCTGACCAAATGGCCCTTTGCCGACATACACCGTCGAGCGGACGGTGCTGCCGGGGGGAGCGACAAACTGTGTTCGGGGGGCCGTGACGAGCGTGCCGTAGCCAGCGCTACACCGCACCGTGATCACCGCCTCGCTTGTGCCGCCGTTGACGACCGTGAACTCGAGCGGCACGAGGCCCTCAAAACAACCGGGCGCCAGCTTTCCCAGGCCGAGCCAGCTTTTCACCTCGACGGTGAGCTTCTGATCGCTGTCGCTGAGCAGCTGGCGCGACTCGGTCACCGGGGCGGCCGGAGCGACCGGGGAGAGTGCTAGCAGCGCCACGATGGCCAAGGCCAGCCGCGGGAGGCTGCGGAGGCCGGAGAGGATCATGGTACGAGTGCGTTGGTTCGCGTTCATGGGAGCATCACACCTTCGCCGCCTTGAGGCTCGTCGGCAGCGGCTTGTCGTGGGCCGGCACGGCATCGAGGAGCCGGGCAACGATTCCGTCGGGGGTCAGTCCTTCGAGCCTCGCGCCGTAATCGAGGACGAGGCGATGCCGCAGGACTGGCAGCGCGACGGCGCGGACATCCTCGTAGCTGGCGTTGATCCGCCCCTGGCAGAGGCCGCGGGCCCGGGCCGCTGCCGACAGCGCCAGCGCCGCCCGCGGGCTCGCCCCGTATCTCACCCCCGCCGCGAGCGGATTGGTCGGCGCCGTGGCGGCGACGAGGCGGGCGATGAAGTTGGCCACCGGCGGCGGCATGTAGACGCGGCGGACCTCGTCTTGGAGGGTGGTCAGGGCGTGGGTATCCATGACACAGGGGACTTCGGGGGGAATCCCGATCTCCCGTTCGAGGACGATCCGCTCGAGGGTCTCGACGTTCGCCGCCGGAACGTCAACTTTGAAGAGGAAGCGGTCGAGCTGCGCTTCGGGAAGCGGGTAGGTCCCCTCGAGCTCGATCGGGTTTTGCGTGGCGAGGACGAGAAAGGGAGAGGGAAGGGGATGCGTCTGCCCCATCACCGTCACGCAGCGCTCCTGCATCGCCTCCAGCAGGGCCGACTGCGTCTTCGGCGAGGCCCGGTTGATCTCGTCGGCAAGAAGGATATTGGCAAACACCGGGCCGGGCTGAAACGTGAACGCCCGCCGGCCGTCGACCTCCTCGAGGACCGGATTGCCGGTGATGTCGCCAGGGAGGAGATCGGGGGTGAATTGGACCCGCTTGTGCTTGAGATCGAGGGCCCGCGCCAGCCCCTTGACGAGCTCCGTCTTCCCCAGCCCTGGCAGGCCTTCGAGAAGAACATGCCCTCTGGCGAGGACACCGACGATCACCAGATCGATGAGGTCGTTCTGACCAAACAGCACCCCCTGGAGCACGCGCCTCAGGCGGCCGATCGACTCGGCGGCGTGGCGGGCCTGGGCATCGTCGAGCGGGATCAGAGGGGGAGGATTCATGAGATGAGCCGGGATGAGGCGGAATCCGCCGGACAGGGAAGGGCGATCACTTGAAGAACCGACGAACCGCATCCTGTTCGCGGGGGAGGAGGTTGTCGACCCGGCTCGGGCCGCCGCCATCGGCGGCAGGGGCGATGCTCCCGCCGGCCTGGGGGCCCACATAGGCCGACTCGTCGACCGCATGCTCGGCATCGACGACGTCGAGGAGCTCACCGGCGGCGGAGCGCTCGACGTCGGTCGGAGCGGTGACAAGCTCGCGGCGCGTGGCCCCGAGGTCTTCTTCTTTCCCGGCCTTCATCGGTGCCTCCCCCGGCCCCCGACTGATGCCACCGCGGCCGGCCCGGCTGCAGGCGGCACAGGCCCCCTTCTTGCACGGCTTTCCGTCACGGCATTCCTTGCAGTTGCCACACGGCTTGCACCCTTCGCAGTCGCTGTCGGGGCCGAGGGCGGCGAGATCGAAGTTCGCGGCCCGGGCCAGCGCTGCTTTGAGCTTGGAGCGATTGGCTCGCAGCGCCGCGGCGAGCTCGCGGAGCTGCTCCGGGGAAAGATCGGCAAGCGCCTCGGCTGCCTCCTTCCCGAGCTTCGTGCCGGCGTCGCCCGCCGGTCGCATCCCGCCGAGGGCAAGCTGACGCGCCGCAGCGGCAAGCGCTTGGGAGTCGCGGTGCTTCTCGCTGCTTGCGGTGCCCGACGGCGCCGCGGCGAGGTCGGCGGCGGCCCGTTCGGCGGCGGCGAGATTGCGGGCGAGTGCCGCCAGCTCGGCAGCGGTCTGCTCGCGGAGCGTGCCGGCTGCCTCGAGGGTGGCGTGTTCATACCAGGCGTCGCGCGGGCGCTCGAGGATCGCTTCGATCCGCTCGTTCACGTCGCCGGCAGAGCGCTCGTCGATCGCCTCCTCGCGCCGCAGCTCGTCGATCCACTTCGACACGATCTCGGCATCGGCCGGGGCCTCGATCGCCTGCCGTCGGAAGGCTCCGGCATCGGCCACCGGGATCACCATCGCCGCGGCGAGCATCGCACCGACCATTGCCAAGAGCATGACGGGGCGCGTGGCCCGCAGCCGCACCGGCCACCGGCCATCGAGATCGATTCGCCGTCCTGGCCAGTCGCCGACACCGGCGGCCGCACTCGAGAGTCGGGCATGGAGGCCCAGGCGCTCCTCGAGGAGGACCCGCGCCGACGCCACCGATTCAAAGCGCGGCCGTGATTGGAACCAGGCCGCGACGGCGGCGAGGACCAGCGCCACGCCGATGGCGCCCCAGGCAAAGGGGACAAGCTCCAGCGCCTGCCATCGGGCCCAGAGGAGGGCGAATGTCCCGGCGATGCCGATCGCAAGCGCCGTCGGGAGCCAGCTCGAGAGCCACCAACCGGCATTGATCTCCGCGGCGAGGAGCCGGGCGCGGCGTTCCCAGTGGGCGGCGCCGGCGGCGAGATTGGTGTCGATCGGCATCGGTTGGTTCCCCAAGAGTGAGCCATCCCCCCCAGATGACCCTAGTCTATCCGGAGCGGGAGGAGAGCTCCCGACCGATTCGCGTCAGCCCGGAAAGATCTCCAGCCGGCCGCCAGAGCCGAGCCCGACAGCGGCGGCCCGGACAGAGAGCTCGTCGAGGGCCCGCTGCCCGAGGGGACCGAGGTCGAGTGTCTGGTCGTTGACGTAGAGGTCGACATGCTGCATCAAAACCGGATCGTCGAGCTCCTGCGCATGGTCGCGCATCGTCGGCAGCGGGGCGGCCCGGTTGGCGAGGGCAAAGCGGAGGGAATCGGCGATCACTCGCTGCACCCGCGCGATCGTGTCGGCGGGAAGGCTCTGGCTGGCGACGATGCCGCCGAGGGGGAGCGGTACGCCGGTCTCGGCCTCCCAGCGGAGCCCGAGATCCTCGACGAGGGTCAGCCCCTGCTGCTGCCAGGTGAAGCGCCCTTCGTGGATGCAGACGCCGAAGTCGGCCGAGCCGGCCTGGAGCCGGGGCATGATCTCCGAAAACACCGCCTGCTCGACCCGCGTCGAACCGGGATGGAAGAGGGCGAAGAGGAGCGCGGCGGTCGTGTGTCGGCCGGGGCAGAGAGTGAGTTGGCTGGTGTCGCGCGGGGTCGACTCCGGCGTCGCTGCCAGGAGGAGAGGGCCGACGCCGAAGCCGAGGGCCGAGCCACTGGGGAGGACGACGATCCGCTCCGTCGCACCGAGCGCCGCATGGAAGCTCACCTTGCCGACATCGAAGTCATCTGACCCGTCGCCGAGGAGCCGCTCGTTGAGTTGCTCGATGTCGAGGAGGTCGATCTCGAACTCGAGCCCGTGCCAGTCGACAGCCTTCGTCAGCAGGCCATGGAAGGCGAACGTGTCGTTGGGGCAGGTGGAGATGCCGAGGCGGATCGGGCGCTTCATCGCTCACCCCCTAGGAGTCGGAGGACGAGATCGGCGGCGGCTGCGAGGGGCGCCTCGATCTGCCAGTGCGTTTTGTCGCGATCGCCGGCGGTGTTCGAGATGCCGCGGATGATCGTGCAGGGGATGCGGAAGAGCCGGCAGGCGAGGGCGACGGCGAAGCCCTCCATCTCCTCGGCACTCGCCTCTGGGAAGAGCGCCTTACGGAAGCGGACGTCCTCCGGGCCTGCGGCGGCGGCGGTGACCGTGAGGAGGAGGCGTTCTCTTGGCAGATTGCCCCCATCGGGAACGGCGCACGGCAACACGTCGCCGACGCCCGGGACACCGTCACCCGGGTCGCCGGGCCACTGCCGCCAGCCGAGCGTGGCGGCGGGGATGAAGGCAGCGCCGGAGCCGACGCCGATGCCGTGGCAGGCTACCGTCTCGAAGAACGCGGCTGTCCCGAGCGCGAGCCGGTCATCGAGCCGTCCGGCGATGCCGACGAGGATCACCCGCTCTGGCCGCAAGCCCGCGATCAGCTGCGCCGTGCGGGCCGCGGCCGCCACGATTCCGAAGCCACACAGCTCCACGGCCGTGTCGGCCGGGGGAAACGCCGCCAATCGCGACATCAAGCGCGGCGCCAGGCAGCGGCGCTCCGGCTCGGTGGGAATGAGGATCAGGTGTCGGGGCATGGGGTGAGTGGGTAACCGTTCACGGGGCCGGGAGCGAAGCAAGTTAGAATTGTAGCCGTCGGCGTGACAACGGTCGTACGGGCAGCGAGCTCCTTTGGATCACCGGGAATCCGTCAGGGCCGACTTTGCCGCTTGGAGTAGTATCGCCATCCGGTTCTCGACGTACCCTTGTCCGTCAGCAGGGGGTGGTTACGGCTCGATGGGAGGGTATACACTGGAGGTGCCGAAGAACCCGGGCTGGCAGCTGCTTCGGAAGATCCTCTTCAGGGGTGGAGCGACGAGGGAGGCTGACTGCCGGAGTGGTGGGCGTTCATCCATTGATCCTGACCTTTTTCTAGCCGAGGTTTTGCATGCCACACCAGGGTTCGTACATCAACGGCGCGTGGGTAACGGGAGCGGGCAAGGTTCAGCGCAATCTCAACCCGGCGGATCTGGCGGAGGTTGTGGCGGAGTTTCCCACGGCCCGATCCGCCGATGCGCTGGCGGCGATCGCTGCCGCCGAGGCGGCTTGGCCGATGTGGAAGGCGGTCCCGGCTCCGGAGCGTGGTCGGATCCTCGCCCGGGCCGCAGCGATCGCCCGCACCCGCCTCGATGAGATTGCCACGCTCTTGACCAGAGAAGAGGGGAAGATTCTCGCCGAGGCGAAAGGCGAGGTCATCAAGGGGATCAACTGCCTCGATTTCTGTGGAGGCCAGGGCTATCGCCTGGGAGGCAAGGTGCTGCCATCGGAGGCCGTCGATACCGCCGCCTCGACCCTGCGCCAGCCGATCGGCGTCGCCGGCATCATCACGCCGTGGAACTTCCCCTGGTCGAATCCCTGCTGGAAGATCGCGCCGGCCCTCGTCGCCGGCTGTACCGTCGTCTTCAAGCCCGCATCTGCAACGCCGCTGACGGCGTCGTGCCTCGTTGAGATTCTCGAGGAAGCGGGATTGCCGGCGGGTGTGCTCAACATGGTTGTCGGATCGGGAGCGGAGGTCGGCGAAACGATCGTCACCCATCCGGCCACGAAGGTGCTCTCCTTCACTGGCTCCAATCCAGTCGGCGCGCGGCTGTACGAGAGCGGTGCCCGAAAGCTCGCCAAGGTCACCTGCGAGATGGGGGGGAAGAATGCGCTTATCGTGATGCCCGATGCCGATCTGGAGCGCGCGGTGGAGGGGGTGATCGGAGGGGGCTTCGGCTCGAGTGGCCAACGGTGCACCGCCACTTCCCGCCTACTTGTGCATGTCGACGTGAAGGCCAGGTTGCTGGAGATGCTCGTGGCAGCCACGAGCGCCCTGAAGGTGGGCAACGGCCTCGATCCGACCAGCCAGATGGGCCCCGTTGTCGATCAAGACCAGTTGCATACCGACCTCTCCTATATCGAGATCGCGAAGCATGAAGGCTTGAAGCTGATTGCGGGTGGAAGCATGGAAGCGTCAGCCGGGAACGGCTACTTTCTGCGCCCCACCATCTTTGACGGTGCCAAGGCCACCCATCGCCTGTTCCAGGAGGAGGTGTTTGGCCCCGTGCTGGCGGTGAGCGAGTTCACGACCTACGAGGAAGCCATTGAGCTTGCCAATGGCGTGGTCTTCGGCCTTTCGTCAGCGCTGTACACCCAGAGCCTCGTGACCGCCCAACGCTTCATCCAGGACATCCACGCCGGGATGGCCCATGTCAATGAGCCATCGATCGGCGGCGAGGCCCAGCTTCCGTTCGGCGGCGTCGGCTGCACCGGCGTCGGCGACCGCGAGATGGGGGAAGAGGGGGTGAACTTCTTCACTCAGCTCAAGACCGTCTTCATCAACTACGCTCGCTCCGGCGAACGGTCGATGTGCCGGTGAAATGACCAGACCGCTCTGGCTGCGACATCAAACCCAACCAAACTTTTCCCACTGGAGACTCCATGAGCAACAAGATGGCCGATCTGAATATCGCCTTGATCATGTTTGAGGGCGCCGAGGAGCAGGACATCGTCGGCTGTTGGGAGATGTTCTGGTGGGCGACGATGTTCGACGATCACCCGGCCGACAAGGACATGACCGAGGCAGATTTCAACGCCGTCTTCAATAGAGCGCGTGAAGGAGGCTCGAGGAAACTACCGAACCTCTTCACCGTCTCGGCGACAGCCGCCCCCATCACGATGTCATCGGGGATGAGATTTCTGGCCGACTCCAACTTGACCAATGCCCCACATGCCAATGTGGTGATGGTTCCCGGAGGCGAGGGGGCCCGGGCCACCGAAGCGCTCCGAGCGAATGGAACGCTCGACACCATCCACAAGCTGGGCACCCAAGCAGATTCCAAGTACGTCATGTCGGTCTGCACCGGCTCGTTTGTCCTCGGGCACGCTGGCCTCCTCGACGGAGTCGTTTGCACTTCGTATATGAATCAATACGACAGGTTTGCCCACGAGATCCCCGCCGCCAAGCTCGTGCGCAACCCCGAGATCAACTTCGTGCAGGATGGCAGGATCCTGACGAGCAATGGCCCCTGCTCCGGCCTCGCCACCTCCCTGCGGCTTGTCGAGGACCATGTGGGGACACGCAAGAAAGACAAGCTCCGGCAGGTGCTCTCCTTCGTTTACCCGACGGCAAAGGGGCTGATCGTCGAGAACGGCTCGTTGATCGAGCACAATGTGTGAGCCGGGGTCGGCGGGGATTCGGGCCGGGGCTCGACCGGCGGGGCACTTCATCCACAACTTCCACATGCCAGACATCCCCTTCCCAAACCTGTGGCTTTTCCAGACGCTCTCCGGCCGTCTCTCCTGGGCAGCCCTGCTTGTGATTGCGTGTGGGGTGGGGCAGAGCGTGGCCGACACCCCGGCGGATCCCACCGCTCCACCAGCCGTCGATTTCGTCCGCGACATCAAGCCGATCTTCGTGAAGCACTGCTATGAGTGCCATGGTCCCGGGGAGGAGCGGGGAGGCCTGTCGCTCTCCCAGCATGCCCTGGCCTTCGCCGGCGGCGACAGCGGGCCGGCGCTCGTGCCCGGCTCGGCTGCCACGAGCCTGCTTGTCGCGCGGGTCACCGGAAGACAGCCGCCGGCGATGCCGCTCGATGGCGAGCCGCTCTCCGCGGCGGAGATTGGTCTGCTCAAGATCTGGATTGATGATGGGGCGGTTTGGCCAGAGACCGCCGACGAGGCCGATCCGCGTCATCGCGCCGCCGCCGATCACTGGGCCTTTCGGCCACTCGTGAAGCCGCCGGTGCCCGCCGCGCCGACAGAATCAGAGGCCGCTCCGGGGGAGCCCTCGACAAGCGATGTGATCGACCGGTTCGTGACGACTGGGCTCGAGGCCGCGGGGCTCCAGATGCAACCGGAGGCCGACCGGATCGAGCTTCTGCGCCGCGCGACGTTCGATCTTACTGGGCTCGCACCTCCTCCGGAGGCGATTCTCCCCTTCGCCGCCGACGCCCGGCCCGGGGCCTATGAGGAATTGATCGAACAGCTCCTTGCCTCCCCGGCCTATGGCGAGCGCTGGGCCCGGCACTGGCTCGACGTGGTGCGCTATTCCGATTCCGGCGGCTACGACACCGACATCCTCTATGAACAAGCCTGGCGCTACCGGCAGTACTGCATTCGATCGTTTCAGGCGGACAAGCCGTTCGATCGCTTCCTGGAAGAACAGGTGGCAGGGGACGAGCTGTGGCCCGAGCAGGCGGAGGCGATGGCCGATGCGGTGGCCGTGTGGACGCTCGGCCAGTGGCCCAATGCCTTCGATGCCTTCCCTGACAAGCTCGCGTATGTGCGGCGCAACGATCAGGTGGTGACGCTCAGCGAAGCGATGCTCGGCCTCTCGGTGGGCTGCGCCAACTGCCATCACCACAAATACGATCCCGTCAGTCAGCGCGACTATTTCGGCCTCGAGGCAGTCTTCGCCGGTTCGGAGACCTTCAATCGTGCCACTGGCAACGTCGCCTGGGTCAACGGGGAGAAGTCGCACTTCCGGGCGCTCCGCCACGCCGCTGAGCCGCCGGTTGTCCATCTGTTGCGGCGCGGCGAATTGAATCAGCCGGCCGGGCGGGTCGTTGCCGCGGCGCCTGCCTTCCTGCCGCATGGCGGCCCGCTCTTTCTCCCCGGCGAGGAGAATCCCACTCAGGCCCGGGCCCGTCTGGCCAAGTGGATCACCGCCCCCGATCATCCGCTCACAGCGCGTGTGATCACCAACCGGATCTGGCAGTGGCACTTCGGCCGGGGGATTGTCGCCACACCCAACGACTTCGGCACCCAGGGTGCCGCGCCTACCCATCGCGAGCTGCTCGACTGGCTAGCCGCCGATCTGCGGGATCGGGGCTATCGCCTGAAAGATCTCCACCGGGCGATCATGCTCTCCCGCACCTATCGGCAAAGCAGTCGGCGCGAATCTGCCGCGGTGACGAGAGATCCGGAGAACGTCCTCTTGAGTGGATTTCCGCGTCGCCGGATGGAGGCGGAGGGGGTCTGGGATCGGCTCCTCGAGGCCTCTGGCCGGCTCGACCGGCGACCGGTCGACGAGCCGTTTGTGCCGCCGCTCACTGACGAGGAACTCCAGGGGCTCTACGACATCGGCGGCAATCCGCGCGAAAACAAATGGAAGGCCACCGAGGCCCAGAACCGGCGGGCCGTTTACATGCTCAACCGGCGCTCCTTCCGAATGCCCTTGCTCGAGGCCTTCGACCAGCCCCCCAACAGCGTCGGCTGTCCGGTCCGGCCAACGACCACGGTGCCCGGGCAGGCGCTGGCCCTGCTCAA
>CALQRA010000129.1 GCA_943332855.1 Candidatus Kuenenia stuttgartensis | reverse complement strand
GAGGCGGGCCGCGCCGGCGCACCGGGCCAAACGAACACGACGTCGGGGGGGTTCGATGGAGGGGGCGAGGGGGGCGACGGCGCCCCCGGTGGCTCGGGGAGCAGATACAGCGCCGCGGCCTCGACGTTTGCCGGCGGATCCGCCGGAAGTGCAGCCGGAGGTGCGGCTGGCGGAGCGGCCAATGGCGCGGCCAGCGGCGCGACCTCGGGCGGGGCCGGATCGGGCAACCTCGGTCTCGGAGGCTCGGCGAGCGGAGCCAGTGGTGGAGCCAGCGGTGGAGCCAGCGGTGGAGCCAGCGGTGGAGCCAGCGGTGGAGCCGGCGGCGATGTCTCGATGCCCGGCATGCTCTCCGTCGGCGGCGGTGGCGCCGGGGGCGCCAGTGGCGGCAGTGGGTCGCTTGCCAACAGCCGCGGGTCCAACTGGGCGAGTCTTGCCACCAACGACCGTCCTGTCCCGCTGACGCGGCCGATCCGCGTCGAATGTGCCCTCAACGAGTTTCGGATCCTCGACGACAGTGGGCGGCGGATTCAGACCCGCGTGCCGATTGATGGCGCCACCGCCGCGGCGATCGATCCGTTTGTCGGCGCGCTCCACACGAAGGTCAAGGGCTGGGGGTTGGCCGGCGATCGGATGTATTGGCGGCCAGAGCTCGTCCTCTCGGCGACCAACGACGGCCAATCGCGCCGCGAGGATCTCGAGCAACTCCTCGCCGACAGCGGCATCGATGTCCGCCCGCGCGAGGCGAAGGAGGAGCGCGTCGAGCCGCTCCCGCCGATCCAGCGGGCGTCCTACAACCGCTTGCTGAAGTGACTCCCCGGCCGATTCGTTTCCTCGATCCTCACGCGCTTCACCGTCCGTCGCGAGACCCACCGAGATGGCCCGCCCCAAGCC
This sequence comes from Candidatus Kuenenia stuttgartensis, assembly GCA_943332855.1. Lineage (GTDB taxonomy): Bacteria > Planctomycetota > Planctomycetia > Pirellulales > UBA1268 > QWOP01. The sequence continues at coordinate 12,051 of CALQRA010000129.1, read as the reverse complement.
GGAAGAAATCTCCTCCGCCGGTCAGGATTCGTTCCTCGACGTCGTCACGAACATCGTCGGCATCCTCATCATCCTCGTGATGGTGGTCGGTGGCCGGGTCGGCCAGATGGGGCTCAATGCCGTCCCGAAGGCGAATGCCAAGGCGGAGGAGCTCGCGCGGGAGCTGGGGCAGCTCGAGATCGAGCTGGCCACGGCGGAGAACGGGATCGCGGAGCTGGCCGGCCAGGGGCGTTCGATCGAGGCGGCGGCCACGGGGGCCGCCGAGGGCCGGATCCATCTGGCGACAGCTGTCTCGGCGGCGAAGCTCGAGGTGGAGCTCCGCAAGCAGGATGTCGACGGCGCCCGGGTGCGGGCGGCGGAATCGGGCGCGCGGCGCAAGCAGCTCGAGGTCGAGATCGAGAAGTGCTCGCTCGAGCTCGAGGGGCTCGCCCACCTTCCGGCGACGACGAAGGAAGTCCTCGCCTATCCGACGCCGATCGGGCGGACGGTCAACGGCGACGAGCTCCACTTCCGGATCGATGCCGGTCGGATCGCCTACATCCCGCTCACCGAGCTGTTCGAGATGGCGAAGGCGCAGACGCAGCGCAAGGGGGCGGGGATCGCCAACCTCCAAAACCGCATCGAGACGGTCGGCCCGATCCAGGGATTTTCGCTCGACTACGTCATCGAGGCCCGTGTCGACCAGGCCCGCGGGCAGGTGCTGATTCGCTCGCGCGAGTGGGTCGTCCGGCCGATGCAGGAAAACCTCGGGGAGACGCCGGAGGAGGCGAGCAGGCCCGGCTCGAAGTTTCTGCGCGTCATGGCCAACATCACGCCGGAGACGGCGGTGACGCTGTGGTGTTATCCCGACAGCTTCGAGGCCTTCCGCGCCGTCCGCGAGGAGCTCCACCGCCGCGGCCTCCCCACCGCGGGGCGCCCGCTCCCCGAAGGAGCCCCGATCGGCGGCTCCGCCGACGGCAGCAAGTCGGTCGTGCAGTAGGGGACACAAAGTCGTCCTCACGCAGTCGGCTGACAACCTAATGTCATTCGGTCATCAGCAAGGCTGTTCAGGGGTCGGCTGGTGATGTTGACTGGGATTCTGTTCCTTTAGCGGCTACGAGCTCCTCGGCTGCGGTGCCCATCGCCTGGATGAACTTTCGGAGGTCTCCAGGAAATACACTGATGAGTCCATCATGCGTAGCTAACCCATGGTTGAGAGCATTGAGTTTCTCAGTAGCTCGGCCTTGGTTATGGGAAATCGCATGTCGGAGTTGCCGAACGACGTCTATCACGTTGGTGTGTAGCAGCCGCTGGTACAGTTTGACGCCATAGTGTGCCTTGGCACGATCGTCAAATCCCTCCCGCCCGACGCGAGGCGGCAGTGGCTCGGTGAGAAAGCTCTCGTAAGCGTTGAAGGCAGCCACGCTCGCCGTCTGAAGGCTGGCCCAGACTCTGAAGCGAAACGCCTTCTCCTCTCGGAAGGCATTCCAAGCTTGCTCTGGCGTGACCGTCGACGAAGCAGCTCCGAGGGCACTCTCGAGTTTCTTTTTCGTGTCAGCCGCGGCGTGCCGCAAGGCTCCTTTGAAGAGCGATTGCCTTGCCAGTTTCGGAGCCCGCGTTTGCATCGCTGATGCGAACGAGTTGGCCAGCGGCTCAGCGACGCCGGCGATGGGCTGATGACGAATGACGCTCTCCGCGAAGGAGCTGAAGATATGCATCGCGGTGGATGGGAAATCGGCAACGCCCGAAATTGCTCGCCATTGAAAGACCAGCCGCAGTCCGGCGTCCTCGATTTCTGGCGCAGCCTTGAGCGACCCGCAAAACTGCTTACACCATGCAGACGAGAGGATGTCTTTGTAGTTCGCCAAGTGCGGGTCGATCATGATCTTTGCGATCACGTCGTCATCGCATGAGTTCTGCGAGCTATCGTCTCGGATGTTCGGTTCTCGCATCGTTGTTTTCGCAGCAATCGGCAGATGGTGATTGGGCATCAGCGGTAATGAGTGCCGGCGGAAAGATGATTTCCCGGAGATCGCGGACGTTTAGTAGTACTGCCGGATGTACCCATACGCCCGCTCGAAGAGCTCGTTGTCGCTGTGGAGCTTGTAGTTGAAGAGGGCGAGGCGGAGGGCTTTCTTGACGTCGCGTTCGCCCGCTGACGATCGTTGCCAGCCGTCGAAGCGGACGGGCTTCACGATCGCGTCGATGTCGGCCACCACGCGGGCGACGATGATCGGAGTCTTCTGGTTGCGGACTTCCTCGAAGAGCGCCGTGAGGGCCGCTTTCCCCCGGTCGGCAGCGTCGGAGCCGGCGGGCTTCTCGTCGGCCCCCTTCTCGGCGGCCACGGTGTCTTTGGCGAGCGTGAGGAGGGCTTTAAGGAAGTCGACGCTCGCCAGAAGTCCCTTTTCGTGGCGGTCCTTGAGATCCTCGAGCCGCTCGGCCAGGGCGCGGAAAATCGGGTCGCCCGATCGCTTCCGCAGCTTGTCGGCCAGCTTGATCTCGATCTCCCGGGCCTGCTTGCGCGGATCTCCGCGGCCCAGCATCTCCTCGAGCAGGGCGCTGTCGACGATGATCGTCTCGAGGTCGTCCCGGATCGCCTCGACGCGGACGTTGCGGTGGATCAACTCAATCGTCTTCGCCCCGAGGGCATGCCAGTAGAGCTTCCCGGTGCCCGTCGAGGGCTGCACCGACTCGTAGACGCCCGCCAGCCAGCGGTAATCAGCTTCGTGGTCGTCGAGGATCGCGTCGGGCGAGAGGGCTTCCCAGATCTTCATGAGGTTTGAGAAGTCGAGGGCGAAGGCATCGCGGGCCTCGTTGGTCGGGAGGCATTCCTGCGCCGCCATCAGCCCCTCGAAGCCGGTCAGCGACCGATCGACCCCCGGAAAATGACCGAGGCATTTTTGGACGAGTCCGGGCAGTTTTCGCTTCAATTCCTCGAAGTTCTTGATCGCCTGCCGGACGGAGAGATCGTCGAATTGGAGCGCCTGGGCCACGTCGTCGAAGACACCGAGATAGTCGACGATCAGGCCGTGGGTCTTGGTGTCGGCGTAGGTGCGGTTGGTGCGGCAGATGGCCTGAAGGAGCGTGTGGTCGCGGAGCGGCTTGTCGAGGTACATCGCCTGGAGGATCGGCGCGTCGAAGCCCGTCAGCAGCTTGGCCGTGACGATGAGGATCTTGAGCGGATCGGCCGGATCGCGGAAGCGTTCGAGGAGTTTTTCCTCCGCGTCACGCTCCCGGTCGTATTTCCGGTATTCGGCGAACTCCGCCCCCTTCTTCCCCGTCACTGAAATGACCACGTCCGACGCCTCGGCCGGGAGGAGCTTGTCGAACTCGTTCTTGGCAAGGAGGCAGGCCTCCTGGTCAAACGTGACAACCATCGCCTTATGGCCGCTCGGCTCCACCTTCTCCTGGAAGTGGTGAACGATGTCGGCACAGATCCGCTCAACCCGCTGCGGCGCCTTGACGAGCACCGCCATCCTCGACACCTGCCGGGAGAGGGAATCGCGTTCGAGGTCGGAGAGCTCGCCGGTGAGCTTTGAAAACTCCTCCTCAATCGTGGCCGTGTCGATGTGGAGATCGATCAGCCGGGGCTCGAAGTGGAGCGGGAGCGTGGCCCCGTCGCGGATCGAATCCTCGAATCCATACCGGGAGAGATACCCGTGCTCGTCTTCCTCGGAGCCGAAAGCGGTGAAGGTGTTGCGGGCGGTCTTGTTGATCGGCGTGCCGGTGAGGCCGAAGAGAAAGGCATTGGGGAGGGCCGCCCGCATCTTCCTGCCGAGATCCCCTTCCTGCGTGCGGTGGGCCTCGTCAACCATGGCGATGATGTTTGCCCGGTCGTTGAGCATCCCGTCGGCTTCACCAAACTTGAAGATCGTCGTGATGATGATCTTCCGGGTGTCTTGCTTGAGGAGCTTTTGAAGCTCCTCGCGGGAATCAGCTTTGACGAGATTGGGGATGTCGCTCGAGTGGAAGGTGCCTGAGATCTGCGTGTCGAGGTCGATCCGATCAACGATCACGAGGACGGTGGGATTCTTGAGCGCGGGGCAGTTGCGGAGCTTCTGCGCCGCAAACACCATCAAGAGCGACTTCCCCGATCCTTGGAAATGCCAGATTAGCCCCTTCTTCGGGCTCCCGGCGATGACGCGACTGACGATCCGGTTGGTCGCCTCGAACTGCTGATAGCGGCAGATCCTCTTGATTCGCCGCGATCGGCTGTCAGTCGCGAAGAGAGTGAAGTTGGCGAGAATGTCGAGGACGGTGGCCGGCTGGAGAAGGCTCTTGGCCGCGGCCTCGACACTGGCGAGCGCCCCGGCGACGGCCAGCGGCTCGTCGAGCCGCCAAGGCCCCCAGTCCTTGAGTGGCAGCCGGAGGGAGCCATAGCGCAGATCCTTCCCTTCGCTGGCCACGGAAAAGACATTGGAGACGAAGAGCTCTGGCGCATCGGCTTCGTAGCGCTGGAGCTGGTGGGCCCCGTCCACCCAGCTGACGCTCGACCGGACCGGCGTCTTGGCCTCGATGACCACCAGCGGAAACCCGTTGACCAGGAGGACGAGATCGCAGCGCTGCGTGATCGCCGCCGACCGGAACGAGTATTGCGTCGTGAGGACGTATTGATTGGTGTCGAGGTTGTCGAAGTCGATGAGGCGGATGGCGACATGCTCGTGATTGACGCCGAACGGCATCGATCGCTCGCCGCGGAGCCAACTCGAAAACTCCTCGTTGCTCTTGATCGGCCCGTCGGACCGCACCGACTGCACGATCGCCCGGAGCTTGTAGAGCACCTCTTCGGCCCGATCGGGGCTCGCGGCAATCTCGGGATTGAGCCGGCAGAGGGCCTCAATGACAAACGACTCGACCCAGGGCTCATGCTGCTGCCGCGGCAGATTCGCCGCGTCGATCCGATGCCACCCGACGCCGACGACTGCCCGTTTTTTACGCGCGAGGCCTGGCCCGCAGGCCGTGACGGTGTCCGGGCCGGCGAGGGCTCTCGCGAGGAGGGCTTCGATGGTAGAGGCTTCGGTGAAGGTCATGATCAGATCTTGGCCAGTCCGCCGTTCAGTGCCTGTTGCTTTTGCATAGCTGCCATTCGCGTACGACTCCTGATAACCAACATGCTCTGCTCGACCGCGGAAAGGCGACGTGCACACTTCTGCTGCTCGCTAAGTGGAAGATCCGGCACCTCTAAATCCCGCACGGCGATCAGAGTCATCCCCGCCTTGGCACCGGGTTGATTGAAGCGCTCGATCTGTTGTTGCCCTAGAGGACCTGCAAGAGAGTGAGCTATAAACTCAGGGCAGCATACTGCCTCATTGAGACGAATCATCGCCACATGCTGGCTGACATATGTCGGTTGTTCGTGATCCCGAACGATTCCCACGAGTCCAACGCCGGCTTCTCCAGTAATTCCGAGCAGTACATCGTTGCGCTGTACTTGCGTCCGCGAGGATTCAGCATCGTCTGGAGCACGAACTCGCTGCAAATCTGCGGTATTTAGGGCAAGGGTTGGCCCATTTAAGTTCGCAATGCGCAAAAACACGTGACCGTCGTCGGCGTAATACTGCGACCACCCGCGCGATCCGCTGGTGACGAACGACGCGAGTTCGTTAAGCTTGCGACGTCCTTTCGTACTGCCAGCAATTGTGCTTCGAAGGCTATCTCGAAGGTCCGCCGCAGACTTAGCCAACCGATCTAGTTCGCTCTCTAAATCGGCAAAGTGATTTAGCAACACGAGGACGCTTCGCTGCTCCTCCACCGGCGGCAGGTCGAACTCGTACTTCGCTAAAGGAGTCCAGTTGAGGAACTTGTTGACAGACCCGGACCACGACGACTCTGCATAGGTGGTGAACGCCGGCGACAAGAGCACGTATGGAAGGAAGTCCTGAAGCAGATGAGGCGAGGTGGAACGCAAAACAAAGAGCTTCTCGCCGGTTATTCCGCCAAAGTCAGGAACGGCGATTTTCTTAAGATTGCGGGAATGAAAGAGGACGTCGCTGGGGCCGAAGCGGCGTCTAAAAGTCGGGGGCACAAGTTCGTCGCCGAGCGTTCCCCAACGATCGATTCGGAGTCGGTTTTCATCGACGTGTTCCCCGGCGACGTACCGCGTGGCGAGAGGCAAAGAAGCTCGTTTGGGCTGATCGTTGACGTTCGTCACCACATCCCCAAACCGCACCCGCGTCCATCCCTCGCGGGATCGCGTCTTTTTCTCCGTCATGCTGTGCCCTCCAAGCCCGATCGCGGCTCTGCGATTAAAGAAGTGCTGCGGTCTTCGGAGCGACGGCCGGTGAAAGTCTCCAGCGGCACTGCCATCTGTCCCGGGGCCACGGCCGGCGGCGGGATCCGGGGCTCCGAGGCGATGCCTTCGTCGCTCTCGCGCCGTGCCTGGGACCGATTGTCGGGAGATGGTTGGATCATTGGGAACTTCAGCCTTTGTCAGGCAGCCGCCTTCATCGATCGGAGGTGTCGTTGTTGCCGATGCATTCGGGGCTGGATCATTCCTCGCCCTCCAGGAAACCCGAAGCTGTCTCGAGTCGCGTGAACGCCTCGGCATCGAGTTTCTGTTTCAGCCGTGTCAGAGGCGATGAAAACGGGATGCGTTTTTCGTGCTGCAATCGGCCGACAACGATGCCCGCTCCGACCTGTTGCTGCTCGGAAAAATGCCCGATCTCTGCGGCCGATGGGGGCCGATTGCCCAGAACGTCGACGAATGTCTTCCAAGCCGAGCGTGGGATCAGACGGTCGGCAGCGAATGCGTCTGCTTGACGTTCCTCATCATCGTCGGAGCCCGAGCCATCGGCATCGACATGGGGCTTTTTCTTGCCATGGAGAACGACATGGGCCGCTTCGTGGAGAAGCGTGAACCAAAGCTGATCGGTGGTGGAATAGCGATCACTGACGACGATCATCGCCCGATCAGAAGTAAGCCACTCCGCCGCGCCAAAGGCCGAGCACGCCTTCGGCCGCCGCACGAACACCACCGCCACCCCTGCCCTGGCCCAATCGAGCTGGATCTCTTTGAGGGCACCGACTGGATCAGCCGCCATGCTCTTCCGGCAAGAGGCATCGAGAGTGGTGAGGAACTGCGACTTGCTCCAAGGGCCCGTCTCGATGGCGGCAGCTCCGATCTGTGCCCGCCGTAACCAGGCCGCGACAGCGCCCACCTTGGCACCGGGGCCGCGCGTTCCGGCCCGAAAGGCCACAAGCTGTGAGGCGTAGTGGTCGCGCCAGCCCTTCACAGAAGCCACGCCGAAGAACCGCAGGCAGGCATCGACGTTGGCCGTCGCCTCGCTGCCGGCGTCGATCCAGCCGAGCTTCCGCATGTCTGCCAGGGGCAGCTCCTTGAGCCAGGGGCGATCGGCCCGGTGGCGATCGAGTGATTCTCGTTCGGCGATTGCCGCTTGGTAATTCGCTTCGAGATTGAGCCAGAACTGCGCCGAGCCGCCGAGCGTTCGGGAAAGTTCCACGGCGGTGTCGCTCGTGATTCTCGTTTTGTTCTTAACGAGATCCTGAACGTGCTTCTTGGTGCGGCCCATCCGCTCGGCGAGGTCGGACTGCGTCCAGCCGACCGCTTCAAGGCTGTCAAGGATGGTGTCGGAGGGCGGGGAGCGCCGGCGCGGGAAGCGCTGCTTCGTGTCGGTATCAGCCACGGTGGTAGTCCTTGATTGCTGTGATGATGATTCGCGAGACGCGTTGCCACTCGATCTCACCGCGGCCGTTGAGCGGAGCCGGATCGAGCGGCTTGAAGATCAATCTCCGCCCCCCATCGAGCGCCACCGCGAAAAAGCCAGCGAGGTCCCGCTCGAGGGCATGCGGCCGACCTGCGTTCGGGAGTTCGCCGAGCGTCGGGGCCGCTTCGAGTTGAGCCAGCCGCAGCGTGAGCTTCTTGGCACCGGGGACGCCAATCCGTCCTCTGGCGAATCGGGCATCGGTGCAGAGCCGCTTCAGCTCTTCCGAGTCGTATCGGATTTCCTCCACGTCACGCTCCAGAAACGATACACCAATCCGGTGTATAGAATCAATGTTCCCGCGGCAGTCCCCGTTTCGGCCGCTGATTCTGCGTTGGGCTCTCCTGGACGCCCTGGTCCAGTCCGTCGAGCATCGCCGTCACCTCGTCCATCTGCCACCAGAAGGCCTCCCCGTCGGTCTTCCACTTCGCCCAGGCGGCGGCGAGCGATTCGGGCTCGCTCCCCTCCCCTGCCGCGACAGTGCCGCCGGCCGGGGAGCGGGCCACGTAGAGCGGGATCGAAAGGCTGAACCCCTGCTTCTCGATCGCGGCAAGGTCGGCGACAGCGGCCAGCCCCGGCTCGTCGGAAAAGGCCTTGTAGGCGGCGAGGACGCGCGACTGATGCGAAGGCTTCAAGAAGCTTTGGGCTCGCTCACGGGCGATCTCGTTGACGCCGTCGATGAACAGGATCCGCCCCTTGCGGGCCTTTGGCTTCTGTGTCCGGCAGATGACGACGCAGGCTTCCATCGGGGAGTTGTAGAAGAGGCCGGGGCCGAGGCCGAGGACGCACTCGACGAGGTCGCGGCGGACGAGGGCCTCCCGCATCTCGGCTTCCTCCTTGCGGAACAGGACCCCATGGGGGAAGAGGATCGCGCAGCGGCCGCTCTTCGGGGCGAGGCTGGCGAGGATGTGCTGGAAGAAGGCGTAGTCGGCGCGCCCCTGGGGGGGAAGGCCGAGGGTGTTGCGGCCGAAAGGATCGGCCGACCAGAGATCCCGATTCCACTGCTTGATCGAATAGGGAGGATTGGCAAGGGCGACGTCAAACGAGCGGAGCCTGTCCCCGGCGAGGAATCGCGGCTCCGCGAGCGTGTCGCCGCGCTCGATGGAAAAATCCTCTACGCCGTGGAGGAGGAGATTCATCCGGGCGATCGCGGAGGTCATGAGGTTGATCTCCTGCCCGTAGAGGCCGAGCGTGCGCCACTCGCCCCCCATCCGCTTCACCTCGGCGAGCGCCGAGATCAGCATCCCGCCGGTGCCGCAGGTGGGGTCGTAGATCGTCTCGCCCGACTTCGGGGCGAGCATTTGCACCATGAGGTGGACGAGCGTGCGGTTGGTGTAAAACTCTTGCGCGGTGTGGCCGGAATCGTCGGCAAACTTCTTGATGAGAAACTCATAGGCGTTGCCGAGCTCGTCCTCGGGCACGGCCTTCCGGTCGAGGCAGCGGCCGGAGAAATGCTCGACGAGGTTCTTGAGCATCTCGTCGGGGAGCCGGTCACGGTTGGTCCAGGGGGCATCGCCGAAGATGCCGTCGAGCCGGCCGGGATTGGCCGATTCGATCTCGCGCATGGCGTCGCGGATCGCCTTGCCGACGTTTTTCGTCACGGCGCGGACATCGCGCCAGTGAGCGCCGTCGGGGATCACGAAGCGGTGCTGCTCCGGGAAGGTGGCGTAGGCTTCGTCGCCGCCTGATTCCGTCATGTCGCTTGAAAACTCCTCGTCGTAGACGTCGGAGAGGCGCTTGAAGAACAGGAGCGGGAAGACGAATTGCTTGTAGTCGCCGGCATCGACATGGCCGCGGAGGTGTGTGGCGGCCCCCCACAGATAGCCCTCCAATTCCTGCTGCGAGATCGGAGCGGTCATTCGAGCCAACCTCCTTCGAGCATCACTTTCTCGAGGGCCGCCTCTGCCTCGCGGCAGCGGGCGAGCGCCGCCTTGAAGGCGGCAATCGCCTCGGGGAGCGGCGGAATGTCGTCGGTCGACTCGGGGGTGACGTAGCGGGAGATATTGAGCGTCCAATCTTCTTTGGCGATCTCGTCGCGCGAGACGACGCGGGCGTGATGCGGGACATCGACGAAATCCCGATACCACTGGAACACCTGACGGGCGTGCTCCGGCTCGAGGAAGTTTTGCGCCCGGCCTTTCCGGAAGAGCGTTTGAGCGTCGATGAGGAGCACCTTGCCCTGTCGCGATTTCGGCTTCTTGAGCCGCATGACGACGATGCAGGCGGCGAGCCCCGTGCCGTAGAAGAGATTGGGGGCGAGGCCGATGACCGCTTCGAAGAGATCGAGCTCGAGGAGCTTGCGGCGGATCTCCCCTTCGCTTCCCTTGCGGAACAGCGCTCCCTGCGGGAGGACGACGGCGAGGCGGCCGCTCGGCGCGGCCATGCTCTTCACCATGTGCTGCACCCAGGCGTAGTCGCCGCTCGACGAGGGCGGGAGGCCGGCGAAGTTGCGGTTGAAGGGATCGCTTTCCCACTTTTCCTCCCCCCACTTCTCCAGGGAAAAGGGGGGATTGGCGATCACGCAGTCGAAGGTGGCAAGGCCGCCGGTGGCGTAGGTGTAGACCGGGGCCCGGAGCGTGTCGCCACGCTGCACCTCAAAATCCTCCAGTCCATGGAGGAGGAGATTCATCCGGGCAACAGCAGACGTGGTGACGTTTTTTTTCCTGGCCGTAGAGCCTGCCGAAGAAGGTCCGCGGGTCGCCGCCGGCCTGCCGGACATGCTCGACGGCGGCCAGAAGCATGCCGCCGGTGCCGCAGGCAGGGTCGTAGACGGTTTCGCCCGGCTTCGGGCCGAGGATTGCGGCCATCAACCGAACGACGGATCGCGGGGTGTAGAACTCGCCGGCCTTTTTCGTCGTCGCATCGGCAAACCGCTTGATGAGCACTTCATACGCATCGCCGAGGATGTCGGTGGTGACGGCGGCGCTGTGGAGCGCGATCGATGAGAAATGCTCGACGAGATCCTTGAGGAGGCTGTCGGGGAGTCGGTCGCGGTTGGTCCATTGGGCGTCGCCGAAGACGCCGTAGAGGTGCTTGTCGTTGGCCTTCTCGATCCCGCGGAGGGCCGATTGGAGGGCGGTGCCGACGTTTGCCGCCTTGCCGCGGACATCCTGCCAGTGGCAGCCTTCGGGCACCTGGAACCGATGGGCCTCGGGGAAATCCTCAGCGTCGCTCGTGCCATAGAGGGCCCGGACGGCCGCGGTCTCCTCGTCCCAGACGTCACAGATCCGCTTGAAGAAGAGCAGCGGGAGGATGTAGCTCTTCCAATCGGCCCGATCGAGCGGGCTGCCCCGGAGGATGTTGGCCGCCTCCCAGAGGTGCGATTCGAGGGCATTGAGGGTGAGCGTATCGGAAGCCCCTTCGAGGTCGGGCGCGATCTGCTCCGGTGCCTCCCGGCGGGGGGCTGCCAGTTTCGCCGCTCGCTTCTTCCCGACCTTCGCCATCGCCGTCATCCTTGAGGGAATCTGCCGACTGCCACCCCCGTCGTGCGGCCCATGCTCCCACATTCGCGGGGGATGCGGGGAAAGATTTTTTACCCGTGGCAGGGCCACGAGGATGCCAGCTTTGGCCCTGGCTGGAAAGCCAACGGAGCCGGAGAGAACAGGCCAGCCCGCCGGCCTGCCGACCGAAGGGTTCCGGCGGCAATGACCGAGATGGCGCCGAAGAAGCCCACCCGCTCACGCCGTGGCGGCGCGGATGCCGGCTTCGGTGGCGGCGCAGAGCCGGTCGAGCTCGTCGAGCGTGATCGACAGCGGCGGCCAGATGACGACGACGTCGCCGAGCGGCCGGAGGATCGCGCCGTGCTGCCGCGCCGCCAGGCAGGCCTTCATCCCGCGCTGCTCCTGCCAGGGGTAGGCCCGGCGCGGGGCCTTGGCGGCCACCAGGTCGATGCCGCCGACGAGGCCACACTGCCGCACCTCACCGACGGCGCCGAGCTTTGCGATTCGCGCCAGATGCTCCCCGAGCCTGGCGATCTTCGGCGGGAGTGATTCGAGGACGCGCTCGTCGCGGAAGATGTCGAGCGAGGCGAGGCCGACCGCGGCCGCCAGCGGATTGCCTCCGTAGGTGTGGCCGTGGAAGAACGTCCGCCGCTGGGCGTAGGTGCCGAGGAACGCCTTCCACACGTCCGCCGTCGTCAGCGTCGCCGCCATCGGCAGATAGCCGGCGGTGAGCCCCTTGGCGAGGCAGAGGAAATCGGGCAAGACCCCTTCCTGCTCGGAGGCGAACATCGTGCCGGTGCGGCCGAAGCCGACGGCGACCTCGTCGAGAATCAGAAGCACGCCATGCTTCTTCGTCAGCTCGCGGACACCGCGCAGATACCCCGCGGGGTGGATCCAGATCCCCGCCGCCG
>CALQRA010000128.1 GCA_943332855.1 Candidatus Kuenenia stuttgartensis | reverse complement strand
TTGAAGGGGCTTTTCACGCAGACCGGATACTTGTGGTAGTGGTAGACGCCGGTCTGCTGGGGGTGGCCGCAGCAGGCGTCGAGCCAGACCTCCGAATAGCCCTCGACCGCGTTCATCCCTCCCTGCTCGAAGGGATTGAAGAACACGACGCCGTTGAGCGCCGTGCCGACCGGCCCCATCGGCAGGCGCGTGGTCGATTCGGCCAGCCGTGGCTCCAGCGGCAGGCGGAAGGTGAAATCCTGGACTTGAATCGAGTTCGGATTGCCACTGTTGGGGAAGATCGCGGTGGGATGGTTGGGATAGCCCTGACTGTTGATGACGAGAAACCCGGCCGGGTGGAGCTCGCTCCCCGGCTCGTGCGAGATCCGCACCTCGTCGACGCCGTCACCATTGGAATCGCGACCGTGGTAGCTGAAGAGGTCGACCAGTTGCACCTCCTCGCCGACGACGTCGCGATGGAGATAGCGCGGCTTGTCGAGTTTGTTGCCGGCCTCGTCGTGGGTGCGGACGGACCACCGCCCGCCGATCGACTCGACGCCAGCGGGGAGATCCTCGGCTCGGCCGGCCGCCGTGAGGAGGAAAGGAAGGAGCAGGAATGGGACGAGGAGCAGGGCGAGCGCGGCGGCTCCGATCGATCGCGTGCCCGTGTGGCGACGGTGCGGAAGCGGGAAGCGAATTGGCACGACGACGTCACCAAAGCGGGGGCGGCAGAAGCGACCAGCAGCGGAATTGTCGTTGAACGGCCCGGCTGGGGGAAAGTTTTATGCGTTTTTCAACGGTTCCCGCTGCGGGCGCGGATTCTCGGCTTGTCGGCCCGGGGGGGATCACCGACGAGATGCCCCGCCGCCCGAGGTCAGCGCTTCGAACGCCAACCCGACGCCGGGACCCAAAGTCCGGGTGATGGCCCAGATTCCGCCGCGGCATGCAGCGCCGGCAAAGCGAACTGCCCGACGATCGTGATCGCCGTGGAGAGCGACTCGGGCATGTCAACGATTCTCATCCGTCCGAGGAAAGCGCGCCACTGCCCCCGCTTCCCGTCGTCCTCCCCAAACCCGCGGGAGAGCCCCGTGGGCACACCTCCCGGCAACGGCGTACCCCTCCGCTCGAAGGTGGCGCGGAAGGCCCGGGCGACGCCTCGCCATAGCCGAGGAAGTCGACATCCCTGGTCGGCCGATGCAGTTCGCCCGTCCACACCCGGAAGAGCATGGCGCCCTTGAGCACAAATCGGCGGTCCTCTGTGGACCTTGAGAGCCGATCGAGCAGCCGCTCGATTGCGTACTGCACTAGGATCGCGTTGAAGTCGGCGTTGCGATCGCGTGCGATCGCGTGCGATGGCGAGCAGGCCGCGATGCACGGCGACTGAGTCGCGCGGAGGCGTGCGGTCAGTCACGCCAGCGACTCCAGATAGGGCCGCATCACGGTGGTGACGCGATCGATCGTCGCGGCCGCGACGAGCTCGTCCACGCTTGCGGCCTTTCGGCGCCACGCGTCCTTCAGCGCTTCGATCGCGACATCGGTGCCGACGGTGTTACGGTAGCGGAAGCAGTCGGCGACAGTCTTCGCGACCGTCGTGATCCGAACATCGATGCCATCGACGTGCATCATCTCAACTCCCTCAACCGCATCATCGCAACGAAGTCTGCCGGCGCGGCACGCTTTCAGTGAGCGGTCAGCTCCTGGCGCACGACGATCGGCACGAAGCCCACCTCCTTCCCTTTCGGTGGAGTGACGAACAGTTTGCGGTCAAAAGCGGCGAGCTTGCCCGCCTGGGGCGGCGCCAGATACTCGCCGTCGATCGGCCACGCGCGGTGCATTGACTCGATCAGCGACTGGAGCGCGGCGCGCTCGGCGGCGCTGAAGCCGCATTGCCCAAACACGGGCTGGTCGATGAACCGGTACCAGTGGTAGGTCACGGTCGAGCCGTCCACGAGCTTTGTGGTAAACGGCCCCGCGCTCGGGCCCGGCTTGGCCCACGCGCCGGCGAGCGGCTCGGCGCTGTAAGGCGATGGCTGCGCGTTTGGCTGCGGAAACTGGCGATCGCGCAAGCCGAGCGATGCGGGCACCTTGCTCGGCTCGACCGCGACGCGCTTCTCGTTCTTCTCGCCGCCATCGTGGAAATACTGCGGGAAGTGGGCGAAGCCGTCGGCAGACCGCTGCTTCCACTGCAAGCCGAAGGCGCCATCTTCGAAGATCGTCGGCGTCGCGAGCTCGTGGATGCCGTCGATCTCCTTGTCATCCTGCCGGTATCCGACGCGCCCTGTCGCGATCTTCGGCCGCGCCGTACCGGCCGCCGCAAACGCGCCCTTCGGCGCCTCCCCTCCGCGGCGCCACGCGAGCACGTCGTCGTACAGCGCAGCCTTCGAATACAGCGTTACGTCACGCACGAGCGTCGTGCGCCCGGTGGCATCGACGGGGAATCGCAGCTCTGGGATCTTTGTCCAGGCCACGCCGTGGACGTCGTGTGCGATGAACGCGGGGACGGTATTGATCTCCATGGAGCCCTCGACGCGGCCCGACGCGACGCGCGCATCGAGCCCGCGGCCGACATCGATGGGATAGTCGCGGGAGATGCGGCTCCAGCACTCAGGGACGTAGTACGCCAGCGGTCCCTTGAAGTTGGCGGCATTCAGAAACAGTGTCCAACTGTGCTCGCCGGTCGGCTGGGGCGCGTTGCGCGCGTCGGTCAGCGGCAGTGCCAGGTAGGCGTAGCCGAGGAGCTCACCCTTGGGCGAGCCGCTGAACGGCAGTCCGTCGGGCGGAATGAGGAGACGATTACTGATCTGTGCGATGCCGAGGCGATCATCGGGAAGCGGCCTGCTGTCGCGGAAGAACGACCAGCCGGGCGACGCGACTTCGTTGGTGTAGCAATCCGTCGTGCCGTTCATGCTGAACTTCGGCGCGCCGGAGTGGAAGCGGTTGCCCGCCCAGTAGCCGAGCCCCCCCTCGAGCGTCTGGAACACCGTCTCATAGGTCGGCCCGCGTTCGGGCCAGCTGTCCCGCGGCAGCGTGCCGGGCGGGCAGAGAGGCTCGGTCTTGTTGTCGGAGTTGTCGGGGAGGATCCAGGTCGACGGCAGTCCGATCTGGAATCCCGCGATCGGCCGCTTGATCAGCGGCCACACCGTCGCATAGAAGCCCGCGCCGTAGTGGTACTCCGCGGGCACGCTCTCGGCGTGGCTGGCGATATAGCCGTGGAGGCCGCGGCTGCCGAGCTCGGCGTGGCCGCGCGGTTGCCCGAAAGCCAGCGGCGGGTCGAGGAGCGATCCTGTCAGCAGGACCAAGAGGCACGCCCAGAGGACCTGTCGCGCGGGCTTCATGCGGCGATTTCGGGGGGTCAGAGGGGGGGAAAGCGGCGGGCCGCTGGGCCTATTTGCTGGGCCTATTTATAGCATGGTGCCAGGGCAGATAGGGAGCGTCAGCCCTTCGCAGTTGCTTGGCTGGCGGTGGGATTCCGGCGATAATCCGGCTTTGTTCCCGCCGGGTGCGGGCCTTGTCCTTGCGGCTCCTGTCTCACTTTCCCACCGAACGATCCGACCATGGCCACGATCTCAAGCGGAATCGCAGCAGGCGCCGGAGGCGCTCTAACGCTGCCGCAGACCTGGACGCTGGGGGATCTCCAGCGGCATCTCGGGGGCATTGCCGTTGATCGGGTGCGGCTCCATCCGCCACCGGGCACCGGGACAGCCGACGACGCCGACCAAATGCAAGCGAGCGGGCCCGGTCTCTGTGAGCTTGTTGATGGGATCTTGGTGGAGAAAGCGATGGGCACGCTTGAGTCGTTGGTGGCGATGGAGGTTGCGTTTGCCTTGCGGACCTGGCTCGAGTTGCATCCGCTCGGTGTGGTGCTGGGGGCTGACGGGCTTTTGCAGCTGGGACCGCAGTTGGTGCGGGGGCCTGACGTGTCGTTCATTTGCTGGGAGCGGTTTCCGGAGCGAAAGCTGCCGATCGAACGCGTCTGGGCAGTGGTGCCCGATCTCGCCGTCGAGGTTATTTCGCCGGGGAACACGGCGGCTGAGATGGAGCGGAAAGTGGCCGATTATCTCGGGGCCGGAGCGCGGCTGGTGTGGATCATCGATCCGTCGACGCGGACGGCGGTGGCCCATGCGGCGGGCGCGCCTGCCACCTCAACACGCACCGTGATCGACGCCACTGGCGACCTCCTGGCGGGTGAGGTGCTCCCCGGGTTCACACAGAAGCTGGCGACGATCTTCCGCGGCCAGAGCCGATGACGGGGGAACTGAAGAGGCTCGTTCCCCGCCGCCTGGCCCCCGCGCCGCTCCTTCCCCGCCGGGAACGGCTACTTCTTCGCGGCAGGCACGGGCTTGCCCGCCGGGGCCTTCTCGATTGCCTTCTCGGATGCCTTCTCGGATGCCTTCGGCGGAGCGACGACCGGCTTCTTCTCGACCGGAGTCTCCTCCGGCTTGGCCGCCTCAGGGAGAACTTCGAGCGTGAGCGGATCGCGCAGCGGCAGGTGCGTCACCTCGCCGCCGAAGAAGTCGGCCATCGCGGCCCGCTTCCCCAGATCCCCCGTCGCGATCTCGTCCCAGTCGCCCACCACCAGAATCGCCAGCTTGGCCGGATCGAGATGCTTCTGGGCTACGCGGAGAAGATCCTCCCGCGTCACCGCGCTCACCTTGTCGCGATAGCTCTGCCAGAACTGCGGATCGCGCTTCGTCCACTCGTCGTTGACAAACACCCGGAGCATGGCCGGCTTGCTCTCGAACTGCCTCGGGAAGGTCTCGATCGCCGCGAGCTTCGCTGTCTCGAGCTCCTCATACGTCACCGGCTCCGTCCGCACCCCCTCAATCAGATCGAGGATGATCTTCGTCGCCAGGGCAACCGTCGCATTCTTGCTCTCGAAACGGGCCTGGAACTGCCCCGGATAGTCGACCTTCGGCGCCACCGCCGATGCTGCCGAATAGGCCAGCCCCTCGTTGCTCCGCACCTGCTGCATGATCCGGCTGGTGAAGCCTGATCCACCGAGGATGTCGTTGAGGAGCAGAAGCGGGATCGCGTCGGGATCGTCACGCTCGATCGACCGCATCCCCATCACCACCTTCCCCTGCGGGATGTCTTTGGGGACATGGTAAAGGCCGGGGGCGAGCTCGGCCGTCGGCGCGACCGGATCGGGCACCGCAGGCCCCTTCTTCCAGCCGGCGAAGGCCTTCTCCAGCTTGGCGAGCATCTCACGCTCGTCGAAGTCGCCCGTCACCGACACGATCATGTTGCCAGGATGGAAGATCCGCGCGTGGACCGCGCGGAGACGGTCGGTCGTCATTTCGGCGACACTCGCCGCCGTCGGCTCGCGCGATTCGAAGTGGTCGGTGCCCCACAGGAGTCGCTTCCACTCCCGCGAGAGGATCGACGAGGCGTCGTCGTTGCGCTGCTTGAGAGCCTCGAGCAAGCGGCCCTTCGATGTCTCCAGCCGCGCCTCGTCGAACCCGGGCTTCCGCAGCATGTCGACAAACAGCCCCAGGCTCTCGTCGAGATTGCTCGACAGGCAGTTGAGCCCGGCCGTCGTGAAGGCGTCGTTGCTCCCCACCCCCATCTCGGTGGCGAGGAAGTCGAGCGCCTCGTCAAACTCCGCCGGCTTCGATGCGACCGTGCCCCCTTCGCGCACCATCCGTGCGGTCGTGGCGACGAGCCCGGGAACATCGGCCGGATCGAGCGATGCCCCCCCCTTGAACGTGATCGAGATCTTGACGAGGGGAAACTCATGCGACGGCGCCACATACACCACCGTGCCATCGGCAAGCGTGCGACGAAATTGCTTCGCCTCCGGCACCTTGAAGTCGAGCGATTGAAACTCGATCTCCTCGGGACGGGCCGGAAGCACCGCGGGCTCCACCCCGCGCGCCACGAGCCCCGAGGCCACGACGGCCAGGATTCCCACAAGAGCACCGAAGCGGTGGAACGTCGTCACGGAAAGCACCTGGGAAAGGAGGGATGGATCGGGGAAGGAAGCGAATCCGAAACTCGACACCGCGTCACTCCCCGGCTTTGCGGCGGAACGTCGCCACGCTGCGGTTGGTGGGGGAAAAGTATTCGTTGGCGACCCGCCGGATATCGGCCGCCGTGACGGCCTCGTACTTCCGCGGGCCGTCGTTGATTTCCTTCCAGTCGAGCGTCGCCTCGGCGACGGCCAGCTGGACGAGCAGCGACATGTTGCTCTCGAGGCGCCGGTAGTTTCCTGCCGCCACCCGGTTCTTCACCTTCCGCAGCTCCCGCTCTGGAATCTCCCCGGCTTGGAGCTGCGCCAGCTCCTCGTACCAGGCCGCTTCGAGGGCTTCGGGGGTCGCCTCGCCGCGCGTCTCCGCCTCGAAGGCAAACAGCCCGGCATACTTCCGCGTGTCGGAGGCCGCTTGGGCGCTCGAAGCGATGCCCCGCTCCTCGACCAAGCCCCGGTAGAGCCGGCCGGTGCGCTCGTTCAAGATTTCGGCGAGCATGTCGAGCGGATAGCTGTCGACATGGCCTCCCGGGACGGTGTGATAGCGGATCTCGACCGAGGGCGGGAAATCCCCCTCGGCGTTCATCCGCTGCTCGGCCAGCTGGTCGACCTCGAGGGTCACCACCGGCGGCGGTGCTTTTTCTCCAGGTGAGAGCCGGGAAAAATAGCGGGTGATGAAGTCCTTGGCAGCGGCCGCGTCGAAGTCGCCGACAACCACGCCGACGAGATTGCCGGGGCGGTAGTAGGTGTTCCAGTATTCCTGCGCCTGCGCCTCGGTGTAGCTGTTCAAATCGCTCGGCCAGCCGATGACGGGCCAGGAATAGCCACAGGAGGCCCAGAACATGCTGTCGAATTGCTCCTGGAAGCGCCCCGTCGGCGTGCTGTCGGTCCGCAGCCGACGCTCCTCGTGGACAACGTCGCGCTCCGAGTAAAACTCGCGGAAGACGCTGTCGTGGAGCCGGTCACTCTCCATCCAGGCCCACAGCTCGAGCTTGTTGGCGGGGACGGTGATGAAGTAGCAGGTGAGGTCGAAGCTCGTGAAGGCATTCATGCCGCTGCCACCCGCCTTCGTGTAGACCTGGTCGAACTCGTCTTTGACGATCGTCGCCGTCGCGGCGCCATCGTCACCGCGCCCCTGCTGGGCCTTGATGAGGCTGTCGAGGCGGGCGCGGAGAACGCGGAGGGCCTGAGTGTCGTTGGCGGGATCCCACGGATCGTCGATCTCGCCCTTCAAATAACGGTCGTACTGCTCCGTCCACACGAGCTTGCTGAGCTCCTCGCGCACCAGCCTCTGCTCGGTGCGGAACTCGGCATCGCGCTTCGCGTCGCGGGTGCCGATTGTGTCGGTGCCCTTGAACATCATGTGCTCGAAGAAGTGGCTGATCCCGGTGATCCCGGGGCGCTCGTTGACGCTCCCGACCTTCGCCACCCACCCGGCGCTGACGACGTTCGGCTGGTCGGTACGCGGCACGAGGAGGAATTGCATCCCGTTGGGGAGCGTGAGCTCCTCCACCGTCACCTGCTGGGCGGTGGCCGGCCGGATGGCAATAAACAATCCCGTGAGGAGAACCAGGAGGCACCCGAAGCGGGCCTGGCGCGGGGGCATCATGGGGGGATTCCGGAAGGGGAAGAAGGTGGGGAAGGGGGGCTGACCAGTGCTCGATTTATAGCAGGGTGCCCCGCGAAGGGGGAACGTCAGCCGACGCGCCCGGAGAGCCACCACTGGAGGAGCGTGAGGAAAATCTCGAAGACGATCAGGCCGACGATCGCGTATTCCACCCGCAGTGCGCGCCGGTTTTGGAGGAGCTCGAGGGCCGTCTCCGCCGTCCGCGAGATCAGCGCGAGCTTGCCATGGAGGGCGGAAAACCGCTCGCGGATCTCGAACTCGTCGCGGAGTCTGGCCCAGATCCGCTCCAGTTCCGGATGGTCCCAGAGGAGCTCCGGCGCGTCGTCGACGCGGGCGCCGGCCACGACCCGGTGCTCGGCCAGGAGGGCCGTTCCCAGGTGCTGGAGGAGCTCGTGGGCCGCCCGCCCCCCGCGCCCCCACTGATCGAGGTTCACCGCGAACGGCTCGATCCGCTCGAACTGCCGCTCGATGTTGCGCTCGTGATGGGCCAGCGACACGCTCTTGGCCATGATGTCGGCCACCACCTGGAGCTTCTCGAGGGTGACGTCGGCGAGGACGAGGACATTCCCCTCGAACGTCTCCCGCGCGCCGCCGGCGCGGATCTCGAGCCCTTCGGTCTCCCGATCGGCCGGCCCGAGCGGCTGACGGAGATGGGGGCCGATCTGCCGCAGATACTCCGACACCCCCGCTGGGGAGACACCGAAGAACACCACCGCCCCGTAGCGGAAGAGGACGGCCACGCCGGTTGTCCCGCGCCCCGCCCCGAGCCCGCCGGCCGGGGAACCGGCGATCCCGAGCCCATCGAGCGCGCCGATCAGCTCCACCACCAGCGGCGCTCCGCCGGGGCGCTCCGCGGCGCCCAGCGCCCCCAGATCGATCCCCGTGCCGGCGAGCACCGCCTGCGCTCGGAAGGAGTGCGCAGCTGCGCTCGAGCCAGCTGCAGGAGTGTCGTCGGGCGTGGGGGAGGATTCGGACATCGGCAGACCGGCGGGAATGTCCGGGGGCCAGAGCCGCGCACGACGGCCAAGGGGGAGCCTTCCCGGACCTTCAGCCTACACCGGCCCAGAGGATCCAACCGTGGAAAGATTTCGGCGACGGAGGCTCCAGCCATGCCATCAATCGACAGGCCCGACCCGGTGATCCCCGGGCATCTGCTCGCGGAGCACCGCGATTTGTTGCAGCAACGCTCGGCGCTCCGCACGATGCTGTCTGCCGATGCTCCCCCCGGCTGCGATCGAACGCGCCGAGAACGCCGTCGTCCAGCAGGGCTCCAACGAGGATCTCGGCCTCGACGACAAACGCGCGGTCGCGTTCAGCCGAATACCACCGTCCGCCGGCCATGGAGGAAGACGCGCTCCTCGGCCACCAACCTCACCGCCCGCGCCAACACGAGCTTCTCGACATCCCGGCCCGCCTGCGCCATCCGCTGCGCCGTATCGGCATGGCTCACCGGGACCACGTCCTGGGCGATGATCGGCCCGGCGTCGAGCTCGGCGGTGACGAAGTGCGCCGTCGCCCCGATGAGCTTCACGCCGCGTTCGTGGGCCTGCTTGTAGGGGCTCGCGCCGGCGAACGCCGGCAGGAACGAATGGTGGATGTTGACGATCCGGTCGGCATAGTGGCCGATCGCCCCCGCAGAGAGGACCCGCATGTAGCGGGCGAGGACGACATACTCCGGCGCATACCTGCGGATCTCCGCAAACAGCTCCGTCTCGTGATCCTCCCGCGAGATTCCGTCGTGGGGCACGTGATGGAAGGGGACATCGAATCGCTCGACCAGGCCCCGCAGGCAATCGTGATTGGAGACCACCGCCTCGATCCGGACCGGGAGATCGCCGCAGGAAGCCAGGAGCAGGAGCTCACCGAGGCAGTGGGGCTCGCGCGTCGCACAGACGACGATCCGCCGGACAGCATCGCGGCTGACGCGGACGGTCGCCCCGGCGGGGAGCGCGGCGATCAGGAAGCGCTCCAGATCGGCCGCCGCCACGGGGCCCGCGGCGGGGGTCAGCTCGGCACGGAAGAAAAACCACCCCTCGGCGGCATCGACGTATTCATGGTTGGTGTCGATGTTGAGGCGCAGCGCCTGGAGAACACCGGTGATCCGGTGGATCAGCCCCACCTCGTCGGGGCAGTTTACGAGGACGATCTCTCGGCCCGGTCCGGCGGCGGTCAAGCGTCACCCCCCCACGGCCGCCGCGTGGGAGCCCCTTCGCCCCGCGTCACCGGAAACGACTCGACTGCCGGCACCCAGGCGAGGACGACGTCGTCGACCGAGATCTCCGTCTTCTTCGGGGCGATCTCGACCGATTCGAGAACGAGCCGGTCGGGATTCGCCTCGAGGCGCACCTTCTCAAGGTCCTCGCCCACCTCACCCTCGAGCGTGGCGAGTTTCTCCTCGAGGTCGGAGAGCGACTCCTCGGCATGAACGACGTCGGCCTGGTGGCGCGTCGCCCGGCTCGCTGAACGCATCGACGTCGCCGCCCGTCCCACGGTCGTGGAACTGGCCACTTTCCGCCCCAGGATCGCCGACAGGACCGCGGTGCCGATCGAGACGTAGGTCTGCATCGACTTGTTCTTCGCCTCCGCCTTCTGCTTCTCCACCTTCTGCCGGGCCCGCGCGATTCGGTCGTTGAGCGAGGCAAGTTTGGCGGCGCTCTTGTCGCTAATCCGGTCGATCTCCTTGTCGCGCCACTCGCGCACCTGCTGGGCGATCCGGACGCGAAACTCCCCCTCCGTCTCGTCGGGACGCGAGACGGCATCGATCGAGGGGGCGGTGAAGACGGTCAGTTTCGCCGTCCGGGCGAGATGGTTCTTGAGCGACGTTCCCAGGCTCGCGTAGGCCTTCGCCGCGGAGAGTGCCGGCGGCAGACCGGCGAAGCCGCCAGCCAACGGCGCCGTTTCCACCTCCGGCACCTCGGCGAACTGCCGCCCCCCTTCCCAGGCCGATTCCCCGAGCTGATCGCCGGCCGGCGCCAGGCAGAACACCTCCCGGTCACAATCGATCCGGGCCTTCGTGTGCGTGAAGCGGACCCGCGCCCGGCCGAGAATCGCCGGCTTGTAGAGGAGCCCGCCGGCGGGCACCGGCCCGTCGGGGGAGAGGAACACCTCGCGAACCCCGGGGGGAAGCAGCGGCCGCGGCCCCGCCCCGCTGCCACCGGCAGCAAAGGGATTGACGCGGGCCACGGATCCTGCGGGCTCAGGCACCGCCCCCTGGAGGCGCTTGATCTCCTCCCGCAGCAGCGGCCCGCGCAGGTACGACATCGTCCAGCGCGTTTGGAAGACTGTCTCGTCGTCGTCGTGGACCGAATGAAGGAGGAACATCCGCTGCTCGAGCCCCGCGAGCAACCGATCGACCCGGGCCCGGTCGAAGCCGGCTCCCGAGGAGCTGGCCGCCCCTTCGAGCCCATCGAGGACGCGCGCCTTGTCGCGCGCCGTCTGCAAACGGCCGAGGAACCAGGTGCCGGCGTTGGAGAGGGCCTTGTAGTCGAGATCGACCGGATTCTGCGTGGCGAGCACGATCCCCAGGCCGAAGGCGCGGGCCTGCTTGAGGAGCGTCAGCAGCGGCGTCTTGCTGGGGGGATTGGCCGTCGGCGGGAGATAGCCAAACACCTCGTCCATGATGAACAGCGCCTTGAGGCTCGATGTTCCCGCCTGGGAGCGCATCCACGACACCGCCTGACCGGCCAGGAGCGTGACGAATGCCATCCGCTGGGCGTCGTTCAAGTGCGCGATCGAGATCACGCTCACGCGCGGCTTCCCGGCCGGCGTCCAGAGGAGCCGGCCGACATCGAGCGGCTCGCCGTGGAGCCAGGCGTCGAAGCCCGGCGCCGCGGCGACAGTGTTGAGCTTGCCAGCGAGCTGGAAGCGGTCGGCGGCAGGGAAAAAGTTTTCCAGCTCGAGGAACCCGACCCGCTCGATCGGCGGGGCTGGAATGGCGCGGACGAGCGTGCCGAAGTCGACCTCCTGGCCGCTCTTCCACAGGGCGTCGACGATCGCCGACACGAGGAGATGCTCACGGCTGCGGCCCGGCTCGGCGTCGATGCCGGCCATGGCGAGGATTCCGGAAACGAGCGACTCGATCCGCTCGCGCCGGGCTTCGGGATCGTCGAGGATCGCCTTGGCGGGCGCCTCCAAGCTGCCGAGCATCGCCAGCGGTCGGCCGGCCGAGCTGCCCGGGGTGTAGACCGTCATGTCGACGCTCTCGCGGAGCCGGGCGATCCGCTCCCCCGACTGCCCGCTCGCGGCCAGACCGTCGGCCCACTTCTTCGCCGTTTTCTCGGCGAGCTCGTCGAGCGTGAGGCCGTCGCGCTTCGCGGCATCTTCCTCGAGCCACGGCCGGAAGTCGGACGGGCGCAGCTCCGGGAAGGTGAGGAGGATGTTGGCGAGATCCCCCTTGGGATCGATGACGATCGCCGGAATGTCGTCGATCGCCGCCTCTTCGATGAGGCTGATGAGCAAGCCCGTCTTGCCGCTGCCGGTCATGCCGACACAGACAGCGTGGGTCGTCAGCCGCCGGGCATCGAGGAGGAGCGGCTCGCGGCCGGGCTTCCCGGACTCGGGATCGACCCGCTTGCCGAGATAAAAGACGCCGAGCCCTTCGATGTCAGCGCCGAGATCGCTCCCGTCGTCGCTGCCGCGTTGGTTGGTCGAACGCTCTTGCATACCTGCTCCCGGGGAAATGGGGGATCGACCCGCCGGTCAAGATCCTCCATTTCACCCGGCAAGCCAGCGCCGGCACAACCCCGGCGTGAGCCGGCCGTAAAGCTGCCCCGATCAGGCGATGTCCGAGCGGCGACGGGACCGGTAAGCCCGCCGCTCGACGAGGCCGAGAGCCCCGATCGCCAAGGCCAGAGCGCTGCCGAAGGAGCTCGGATCGATCTCCGGAACGGCCGTCACGACGATCTGATTGAGGCCCAGATAGTTGATATCGATGCTCCAAGCCGACGGAAGCCCTTCGATCGTCGCAAACGAACCGACGAGACTCCCGTAGCTGGCAATCACGTAGTTGCCGTTGAGGACCCCTGCTCCAACGTCGAAATGCAACGTGGCGTTGGTCGCATCGAGGATCCCACCGACGGTGATGATGTCGGCTTCGTTTCCAGCGAGATCGATGTCGACGCGTCCCCCACCGAGCTGCGAAAGATCGAGATTGCCGCCGATCGCGAGCGACCCGATCGCCACATAATCCAGGAAGCCTGGGGCGATGACACCGCCGCTGCCGACGAGGACATTGCCGGTGATCGTGCCGGCTATGCCTTCGAGCGAACCGCCGTCGCCCACCAAAACCCGCGTGGCATCGATCGTGGCCCCGAAAACGGCGGCGACATTGCCCGTGGCATTCGCCCCCGAACCGGTGGCGTTGGCCGAGATCACGACATCGGCCCCGGTCGCCTTGACCTCGAGCTTCGCCGTTGGGCCGTCGAGGAGGAGGATGTTCCGGCTCGCGCTCTTGTCGTAGCCGACGTAGAAGTTTTTCCCCGGCTCGGTGAGCGTGGCCGTGCCACCGAAGATGTAGAAGCCGTTGTCGCTGCCAGCGTCGCCGAC
>CALQRA010000127.1 GCA_943332855.1 Candidatus Kuenenia stuttgartensis | reverse complement strand
GGGCCTCGGCCTGGATCAGGTCGCGGTCGTGGAGGAGCTCGAGCATCGTCTTCTTGTGGGCGACGTCGCGGAAGTAGGCCGAGAGCATCGGATCGAGGGTCTGCGTGATCAGCCGCTGGACATCGCCGAAGCGCTGGATGACGCTCGGGGCCCGCTGGTAGTCGATGTGAACGACCACCGAGAGGGGGAGCGACGGCTCGTAGGCATCCTTCGTCACCAGATCGATCGATTTCAGGCTCTCGTCGTAGCGGTGCGACTCGCTCCGGCCGGTCACCCAGTGGAGGACGAAGTTCGTCGTCGGCACGAGGACGACGTTGCCGGAATAGGTGTTGAAGGCGTACTTTCCCGGGCCGAGGGCCCGCTCCCACACGCCCCGCTCCCCCTCGGCCACCCGTTCACCGTGGCGGAAGGTGGCGCCGGAAATGTCGTTACCGGTGCGGCCGATGTAGCTGACGACGACGCCCACCGAGCCGATCGGCACGACCGTCTTCGGGATCATCTCCACCGTCGCGAACCAGCGGTTCACGAAGTAGGTGCCATCGGTGAGGGGCATGTGCTGACGGCCGCGGCGGCCACCGGCGAGGAGGAAGGCCTCCGGATCCTGGTAGTTGTTGTGGTAGTTGGCGTCGGCGAGATCACCACCGACCGTCGGGGCGATGATCTCCCCCGGCGCCAGCGACGGGCCGTCGTGGACGGTGACGATCGCGAGCGAGTCGATGGGGGTTTCCGCCGCGACGACAGCCGCGTCATGGTCGGGAATCGCCGCCACGGCTGTCCCCTTGCCGACGACGACCGGACCGAAGCCGGCGGCGGCACGGAGCTCGGCCAGCCAGCGGCCGAGCGACTCCTGCTCGGCGCGGGTCTGCACGACTTTGAGCGCGAAGACGGCGTTCTCACTGATCACCGTGAACAGCGCCGGGTTGATCGCATAGACGCCCTCGCGGAGGATCGCCCGCTGGCGTCCCTTCTGGCCGGCGATCCGGCCGGTGGTGGCGTCTGTGGGGGACTTGAGGCCGAGGAAGCCGCGGGCATCCTGGAAGTTGTTGCAGTCGATGACCCGTGCGAGCGTCTGGCTGGGGGGAAGGGGCTCGCCGTCGCGGGCAAAGACGTAGCCGATCTTCCCCTCGGGGATGCTCACCAGTGGCGCGATGTGGATGGCGTACTGCCAGCGCCACCAGCCGAAGTGGAGGCCACCGCGGAGGATGTCGGCCTGGTAGCCGGCCTCGGCAGCGGGGGCGATGATCCGACCCTCCGTCACGCTGCCGGCAAGAGACCACCACTTCTCCACGACGCCGATCCGGTCATTGGGGATCCAGCGGAAGCAGAGCCAAAAAAGCAGCGCTACGGCAACCACGATCCACACCGGCAGCCAGGCGAGGAAAAACGACAGCGCCCCGAGGGGGAGCGAGGGTGGTATCGGCAGGGAGAGGTCCGTAATGCGGACCGCGAGACAGACCATTCCCGTGAGGGAGTCATGGACAGACACGTGAGAAGCCCTCCGGCGTCGGCAGCCGAACCGAGGGCCTGAAGGAGGCCACCGGGAGGACCGACGCAGTAGCAAACCCAGGGCCTTCGCGCTCCTGCGGGGAGCGAAAGAATGCCCTTTCAATTCGGGTCGGACACCGCGTCCGACCATGCCTACGGGGTTAGCTGACGGGCTAGGGCTTGAAAGTACCCCGGTTCACTCGCGTGAACCTACGCCCCGGGTTTGGTCGCCGCCTCGCAAGGGCGATCGACCACACCGGTTGGTTCCCCCGTTCGCGGCCTTTCGGCCACGACTCGGCGACGCCTCAATTATACCACGGGCGGTCAAGGGGGGCGGCGAGGATTTTCTCAGGGTCGCGCGCAACCGCCGCTGTGACAAGCAGATCGGATCGATCGCTCGAGCGCCGACAGGCCCCGTGCTATCGGCCCAGCCCGAGACGACAGTCTCCCCGGCCGCGGCGGGCGGATGAGCCGATCGTCGCCGTGGTATTCTCCGCCACCCTTTCTGGAGAAAATCTTCATGCATCGTCTTCTTCGCCTTGGTTCGTGCGCCCTCGTCGCCGGCACCGTTGCCTGGTCCGTCGTCTTCGCCCCGGTCGCTTCCGCCGCCGAGCCCCCCGCCGGGAAGGACCGGCCGCTCGAGGTGCTCTACATCACCGGCGGTTGCTGCCACGACTACGACGCCCAGAAGGTGCTCATCGCCAAGGGGATGGCGGCCCGGGCCCGGATCCGCACGACCGTCGTGCAGGAGGGGGGCACGTCGACCAATCATCCGATCTCGATCTACGACAAACCCGATTGGTCGAAGGGTTATGACGTCGTCTTCCACAACGAGTGTTTCTCCGACGTCAAGGACCCGGCCTTTCTGAAGAAGATCCTCGCCGAGCATGAGAAGGGTGTGCCGGCGGTCCTCATGCACTGCGCGATGCACTGCTACCGGGCCGGCAACGACGACTGGTTCAAGTTCTGCGGGATAACCTCCCCCGGCCACGGTGCCCACTACGCCTACACCTGCAAGCTGAAGGGAAAGCATCCGATCCTCGCCGGGATGCCGCTGGAGTGGGAGGTGCCGAAGGAGGAGCTCTACTACTCCGACAAAGTGTGGTCGACCGCCACGCCACTGGGGGAGGCGATGAGCACCGACCGCAACGCCATGCAGACCTGCATCTGGACCAACCAGTTCGGCAAGACGCGCGTCTTCGGGACGACGATCGGGCACTACGCCGAGACGACGGCGACGCCGGAGTTCCTCGGACTCGTCACCCGCGGCACCCTGTGGGCCGCCGGAAAGCTCGACGAGGATGGCACCCCGGTCGACGGTCTGGAGCTGACCGAGGCCGAGAAAGCCGCGGTCGAGGATCCGGCCCCGGAGCCGCAGCCGACACCGGCCAACTGAATTAGGGAAACCCCCGCTCGGACGACCGGCCGGAGCCTTTCCGGCAGCCGGGCTGCGGTCTGCCCCGGTTCGGCGGGGGCCGGCTGACAGCCGCGTGGGCCATGGTACGATTCGTCCCGAATCGGTTCGGAATCCCCGGCGGAATCCCCGTCTGAATCTCTGCAGGAGGCGGCTTGTGGCACGCGCGGCGCTGGCACTCGAGGACGGAACGGTCTATGTCGGCGAGTCGTTCGGCGGCCGGGGGACCTCGTCGGGGGAGGTCTGTTTCAACACCTCGATGACCGGCTATCAGGAGATCCTCACCGACCCGAGCTACCGCGGTCAGATCCTCTGCATGACGACGCCGCAGATCGGTAACTACGGCGTGAACCGGGACGATGTCGAGAGTGCCAGGATCCACATGGCCGGGTTCGTCGTCCGTGAGGCAAGCCGGATCCCGAGCAATTTCACCGCCACCGGATCGCTCCAGGATTACCTCGAGAGCGCCGGCGTGATCGGGCTGTCAGGAATCGACACCCGGGCCCTCGTCCGCCGACTGCGGATCCGCGGCGCGATGACCGGCGTGATCTCGAGCGAGATCCTCGATCCGGTGAAGCTCGTGGAGATCGCCCGCTCGGCGCCGACGCTGGTCGGCCGCGACCTGGTCGCCGAGGTGATGCCCAAGGGGGAGAGCGACTGGGCCCAGCCGCTTGACGAATCAGCCACGCCCCTCGTGCAGCCGACTGAGGGGGGCGTTTATGCAGACGTCGCTCCCGCCGGCCCGCTGAAGCATGTCGTCGCCCTCGACTACGGAATGAAGTGGAACATCGCCCGGCATCTGGTCAGCAGTGGCTGCCGGGTGACGATCCTCCCCGGGCGGGTGTCTGCGGCGGAGGTCCTCGCCCACCGCCCCGACGGCGTCTTCCTCTCCAATGGCCCCGGCGATCCGGAGGTCCTCACCGGCTGCGTGGAAACCGTCCGCGGGCTCGTCGGCCAGGTGCCGATGTTCGGGATCTGCCTCGGCCACCAGCTTCTCGCACTGGCCTGCGGGGCGCAGACGTTCAAGCTCAAGTTCGGCCACCGCGGCGCCAATCAGCCGGTCATGGATCTCCAGACCGGGGCTGTCGAGATCACCTCGCAGAACCACGGCTTCGCCGTCGACGAAGCAACGCTCCCGCCTGAGCTCGAGGTTACCCACCGCAATCTCAACGACGGCACAATCGAGGGGGTGCGCCACCGCACGGCGCAGGCCGCGAGCGTGCAGTATCACCCCGAGGCGGCCGCCGGGCCGCACGATGCCGCTTACTTGTTCGGCACGTTCCACCGGCTCATGGCCTGAATCCGGCGACCAGGTGCAGCCACCCGGATGCGGTCGGGAATGACGTTGTCCACCGCCGCTAGAAGATGACCATGTACTGCGCTTGGATTGCCGTTCCGGTGAAGCCGGCGCGGTAGGGATAGAGCGGGTTCTGGGCCGGGCTCGAATCGATCCACAGCGTCTCGAAGGTGAAGCGGTTCTGCCGGGTCTCGTGCAGATACCAGTTGAGCCCTCCGCCGAACTCCTGCGCCGACCCGAACGGACCGGTCAAAGCGCTGGTCCGACCGTAGACCTCGTAGGTTCGGGGCACGAAGCACCATCCGAGGTAGGCGCTCCCCCCCTGGTCGAAGAGGCTCGAACGCGTGAAGGCCCCGGTGCCGCGCAGGCCGTCGATCAGGCGCCACGAGTATTCGCCGAAGGCCGACCATCCGCGCCATTTCCAGCCGACGTCGACGGTAGCGAGATTGTAGTTGAAGGAGTCGACCTGCGAGTTGGGCCCGAGGGCTCCGGTCTGCGACAGTGGCGTGCCGTCGGAGAGACGCACGATGGTGTTTTCCGGGTTGGAGAAGCCCGGGGTGTTGGCGAGGATCGTGGCCGGGGAGCGGGCGGTGACGCCGCTCGTCCCGAGGCGCAGGGCGGGCGACTCGTGGTGCTCCATGTCGGAGTAACCGAGGCCGAACGGGCCGATCGGTTCCCACCACAGGTTACCGGCCCAGGCCATCGACGTGCCGTTCTTGAGCAGTCCTGCAGCGCCGCCGTCGATGCCGTTCCAGACCCCCGCCTGGTAGAAGAGCGTCTTGTCGAGCAGGCTGCCGAACGAGAACAGGCCGGGGGAATAGCTGGGGCGGATGAAGGTGTTGACCATGCTGCGGTCGATGCCGAAGGGCCACTGCGAGCTCATCAGCCACTCGCGACTCCCGGGTACCTGCGTCACGCCGGCCCCCACCTTGATGGTTTCGGTGACGGCGTAGCCCACGAATCCCACCGGCGCCACAGTGGCCAAGAGGCCGGCATTCGTCGAGCCGAAGAGGGCGAAGTTGTAGAGCACCCGCTCGCTGCCGGCGTATCCGGCCGCTTGGAGATAGATGCGGTTGAGATTGAAGGAGTTTTCGTTGACGACCGGCTCGGTGCTCCCGGTGGCGTCGGTCCATTGCGTGACGCCGCGGGCAAGATTCATCCAGCGTCCCTGGACGAATCCGTTGAGCGCCAGCGCGAAGGGGAAGCGGCTGTCGCGGTGGGTGGTCGCGTGGAGGACGAGGCCCTTCGGCGGAGTAAAGTCGGTGGCCGGGACGTAGAACGGCGGATGCCGGGCGAGACGGGCGGCCACGGCGTGGTCGATCGCCATCTTCATCCGCTCGTCATCCTGGAGCATCGGCGGCGTCGCACCCGCCTCTTCTGTCGGCACAGCAGCGATGGTCGGGACGATCGCCGCGGTGTCGGCAGGGGCTGGCCGGAAGCCGGCGGAAGGCTCGGGGGTGAGGGTGAGTTCGGCCCCGAGATCGCCACGCTCCGCCGTCGTGCCATCGGCGCATGCCTCGCCTCCTCCGCCCGGATCGGGAGACGCACCGAGGGACACGGCAATCATGACGAGGGCACGGCACACGAACCCGGCCCTCCGGAATGGAGGCATGCGCGGAGCAGAACGACCGGAGCATCCGGGGTCAAGGGATGGTCGAGAGGGAAACGGCGCCTCTCCGCCGGATGGTCGCTTCCGCGTGAAGCTGGGCTGGCTGGTGGACAGTGGCAATCGTCCGCTTTGCGATCGGCCGTCACTCCGGCCGGAACATTGAGGTCAGGGGGCAAACGGCGCGATCACGTAGTCGGCGGTGTCGGGGCGGAAGGCTTCAAAAGCCTCCGGGTGCCCGTCGATCGCCCAGACGCGGTGCTGGGCGACGGCGAAGGCCACGGCGCGGTCCTCCTCGCCGTGCCGGTCGACGGCCACGACGCGCACCGACTCGAAGCCGTCATCCGACGCCAGTTGCCACACGACCGTCCCCGGCCGATCGCCGTCGGTGGCGGCGAGGTAGAGATGCCCGTCCGGCCCGAGCGCGACCGCATCGGCACCTGGGAAGGGATGGGGAGTGCCGATCGGGCGGAACTCATGGGCATTGCCGAGGGGGGCCTTGAAGAGTTGGCCGTCGGCGGCACTCGAGAAAATGATCGCACCATTGGGGAGGAGGGCCAGGCCCCCGATCCGACCGCTCCCCTTGCCAGCGGCGCTCGAGCCGCCGAGCCGTTCGTCGGAGAGGAAGACATGCGGTTCGCCGTGCCCGGCCGGCGGGATGCGGTAGACCACCGGGCGGCAGGCGTCGGTGACGTAGACGCTGCCGTCGTCGGCGACGACGAGGTCGTCGGGGAGGAGAAGGTGCGTTCCCGGGACGAGCGGCTCGAGATCGTGGCTGCCGACGAGCCGACGGTCGGCGATGTCGAACACACATACCCGACCGATCCGCAGGATCGTGTCGTCGCCCGGCGACTTCCGCGGCGACAGGCTCCGCCCATGCACCCCGCGGTGACCGACGGCGACATAGGCCCGGCCGTCGCGTTCCCGGACCGCCGTCGACGTGATCAGGAGAGGGTGATCGAGGAGGTCGACACAGCGCCCGTCCATCTCGACGAGGACGAGCTTCCCCTGCTTCTGCGACGAGACGAGAAAAGCGCCGAGCGCCGGCGACCAGGTGCAGCCCCCCGGATGGAGCTCGGGGCAGCTGAAACGGATTGCATCGGGCCGAAGGCCGACTTGTCGCATGGCTAGTTTCCAGAGAGAAAGAGCATGCGTCTCCATCATACCGAAAGCCCGGTGCCGATCTTCCGCGCCGCGGCCAAACGCTCCATCGCCGCGAGCCGTCCGCGCCAGTTCACGAGCCGTTCCCCTCCACCCGGTATCCAGCCGAGGTCTCCAGCCCGTACTCCCTGACGAATCGGCGAATCGCCCGGCCGTGGAGCGGCAGCGACTCCTGCTCGTCGCGGGGCGAGCTGTAGCGCAGGGGAGCCGACGGGCCGATGTCGAAGGCGACGAACCCGCGTCCCAGTTCCTCGACGATCCGGTGGAGGAAGACGTGGTGCGGGTGGCCATACTCACCCTCTTTCCCATGGGTGAGGAGGTGGTCGTACGGACCGGCCGTCTCCTCGATCCTCCGCTTCGCTTCCGGGTAGGGGATCGAGCAGCGGCGATTGGTGATGTCGGACGGGGGAGGATCGTGCGGCAAGGCCAGCGAGAAGACGTCGATCGAATGCCGCTTCCAATATCCCCGCATCTCTTCGACGCGCGGGGAATCGTCATCGAGGATCAGATAGGCGATCGTCCACTCAAACTGTCGATTCGCGAGGATGTAGTGATAGCCGAAGATGACGCAGTCATCCGGATGCGCGACGAGGCACAGCGATTTCGGCATGCGAACGTCTCCTGTAGGGCAATCGTCGGCGGGGGCAGGGAGCGGAGCGGGAATCAGCCTACGATGCACCGCCCGCTCGGTCGACCGGGCGCCCCCGCGCTCGGACCGGAGCCCGCTCCCGTGGCCGGGCCGGCGGGCGTCGATCACCCCCTTGTCCGGTTCCCCCGAATGATCGATCCAGCCGGCACCACCAGACCGCGACTCTTTTTTTGACTCTTCTCCGCCGCATGCCATGGTTGGTGTGAGGCCGGGCGGCATCCCGACCCGATTCTGATCCCTGCTACGGAGGATTCCGCCGATGATCCGCTCGCTCCCCTTTGGGGCCGCCTGTGCCCTAGTCCTGCTCGCCGCAGCTTCAATGGCTGACGCCGGCTTCGGGCACCGCCGCCAACTCGCCGCCGGCTATCCGGTGAACGCCGAGGATCCCACCGAGCTCGGCTTCGCCGATCCGGCCTTCGCCCCCGCCCCGCTCGCCGGCCCCGTCGACCCCGGCTTCGGCTTCGAGCCCGGCTGTGGCCCGATCACCGTCTGCCCCACCAATCCCTGCATCAAGTACCGCCACAAACACGCCCACAAGCACCGTCGTTGCGGGTGCTGCGTCGAGCCGACCTATGCGACGGTGCTCGAGGCATGCAGCCCCGAGACCGGGGTAGCCGCCGCGATCCCCGTCTGCCTCCCGGTCTGCTGCCAGGGCTGCCCCTGCGAGACCTCGCGCTGCACCCTCTTCGGCTGTGGCCAGGTCCGCTGGGACTACGCCTGCGGCTGCTCCGTGATCGCCCGGTTCACGAAGCACGGCGACATCCTCGTGACGTACATCGGCTTTTGACTTCACGCCCGCGGGGCCATCCATGGCCCCCGCGGGCTTGGCGCCGCCGGCTTCGGACCGCCGCATCCTGCGGCGGAGTACCTCTGGGTGTGGGAAACTCCGCGGGGCCATCCCTGGCCCCAGCGGGCTGGGGCGCCGCCGGCTTCGGACCGCCGCATCCTGCGGCGGAGTACCTCTTGGTGTGGGAAACTCCGCGGGGCCATCCCTGGCCCCAGCGGGCTGGGGCGCCGCCGGCTTCGGGAGCACGGGCGCCCCCTCGCCAAGGCCTAGAGCAAGGGGATGGAGGCGGCGGGGCAAGAGTGCGACCCTGGGTGGCTCACCCGCGCTTCAGTGAATCCCCTGCGCCGACAGCCAGCGTTCGGCGTCGAGGGCCGACATGCAGCCGGTGCCGGCCGCGGAGATCGCCTGGCGATAGTAGTCGTCGGCCACGTCGCCGGCCGCAAACACTCCCTCCACGCTCGTCTCCGTGCGGAAGTGTTTCGTCCACACGACGTAGCCCTTGGAATTGAGCTCGAGCTGGCCCCCCAGAAAAGCCGTGTTCGGCGTGTGGCCGATGGCGAGAAACACCCCCGTGACGTCGAGGATCGTCTCCTTGCCGGGGTCGATCGTGCTCTCGAGCCTCACGCCCGTCACTCCCTTTGTGTCGTTGCCGAGAACTTCGACGAGGCCCGAATTGAAATGGATCTTGATCTTCGGGTCGTCGTGGGCACGCTTCGCCATGATCCGTGAGGCGCGGAGCTCTTCGCGGCGGTGGATGAGATGGACGGTGCTGGCAAACTTCGCGAGATAGGTCGCCTCTTCCACAGCCGAGTCGCCGCCGCCGACGACGACCAGCTCCTTCTTCCGGAAGCGCGGCAGCGCCCCGTCACAGACAGCACAGGCGCTCACGCCCCGGTTCTTGTATTTCTCCTCGCTCTCGAGCCCCAGCCAGTTGGCCTTCGCCCCAGCCGCCACGATCACACACTCCGCCTCGACGACGCCCCCTTCCGCCGGATAGAGCTTGAAGGGGCGGGATGAGAAATCGACCTTGTCGATGTCGTCGGTGACGATCCGCGTGCCGAAGTTGACCGCCTGCTGGCGCATCAGTTCCATCAGCTCCGGCCCGCTCACCCCTGCCTTGGCATGGGGGGCCATCATCTGCCGGCGTTCAGGGGGCAGCGAGGAATTGAAGAACGCCTCGAGATCGCCGTGGGGGAAGCCGGCGTAGTTCTCCACTTCGGTGGTCATCGCCAGCTGGCCCATCGGGAGCGTGCCGGCGAGCCGGTTCTTCTCGCTGATCGCCCCTTCAAAAACGAGGGGCTCGAGCTGGGCGCGGGCGGCGTAGGTGGCGGCCGACCAACCGGCCGGGCCACTCCCGATGATCACGATCCTCTCGCGGCGGACGTCGTTGGCACTCATGGCGCGGTGAAAACTCCCTGGCGTGTGGCCGATGGGGCGGAATCGACGCCGCCCCGCTCAGAATGCATGATGGTAGCGGCCGCGGCCGATCGGGGAACCGTCCGCGGGCATTTGCGACGTTCCCGCCCGTTCCTCCGCCGTGGCTGCCCCCCCCCATGAGCCTCCTTGCCGTTCTCCTCCCGGTCGCCGCGATCCTCCTCCTGGCCTACCGGGTCTACGGGGGAATCCTCGCCCGGCTCTTCCGGCTCGATGGAAATGCCGTCACCCCGGCGGTGGCCCTCCGCGACGACGTCGACTACGAGCCGATCGCGCCGAGCCTCCTCCTCGGCCAGCATTTCTCTGCCATCGCTGCCGCCGGCCCGATCGTTGGCCCGATCCTCGCCGGGGTCGCCTTCGGCTGGGCCCCGGCGCTCGCCTGGATCCTCCTCGGCAGCATCTTCATCGGTGGGGTCCACGATTTCGCGGCGCTGGTCGCCAGCGTCCGCCACAAGGCCCGCTCGATCGCCGAAGTCGTCCGCGACCACATGAGCCGGCGGAGCTACATCCTCTTCCTGTCGTTCGTGTGGATCGCGCTGGTCTACATCATCGTCGCCTTCACCGACATCACCGCCTCGAGCTTCGTCGGCTCTCAGGTGCTCGAGAATGGAACGTCGGTGTCGGGGGGTGGGATCGCCTCGTCGAGCCTCCTCTATCTCATCCTTCCGCTCGTCATGGGCGCGTGCATGCGATACTTAAAGATGCCGATCTGGCTGGCGACGTCGATCTTCGTGCCGCTGGTTGGGTTTGCGATCTGGGCCGGTCAGCGGATTCCCTTCGATCTCGGCGCCACCCTCGGCACGACCGACGCCAGTGCCCAAAAAATCTGGGGAGTGTTGCTGCTCGCCTACTGCCTCGTGGCGGCGATGGCGCCGATGTGGCTCCTCCTCCAGCCGCGTGGCCACCTCGGCGGCTGCTTTTTGTATGTGGCGCTGTTTGGCGCCGCGATCGGGCTGATCCTTTCCGACAAGCTCGTGGCGGGGGATTCGCAGATCCGCTATCCGGCCTTCACGGCCTGGACGGCGAAGTCGGGCTCGCTCGTGCCGATGCTCTTCATCACGATCGCCTGTGGGGCCTGTTCCGGATTCCATTCGCTGATCGCTTCCGGCACGACAAGCAAGCAGCTCAAGAACGAGCTCGACGCCCGGCCGATCGGCTATGGGACGATGCTCCTGGAGGCGCTTGTGGCGACGGTCAGCCTGTGCTGCGTGATGGTGCTCCCGGCGGGCGATCCGCGCACCTTGCAGCCGCCGAACTTTGTCTATGCCCTCGGCATGGGCAGGTTTCTCGAGATCCTCGGCGTCCCGACGGCGCTCGGCGTTTCGTTTGCGCTGATGGCGTTCACGACCTTCGTCTACGACACGCTCGACGTCTGCACTCGCCTCGGCCGCTACATCATCCAGGAGCTCACCGGCCTCTCCGGCAAAGCCGGGGCCTGGCTCGGCACGGGGCTCACGGCCGGTGCTCCGCTGTTCTTCCTGTTGCGGCCCCATCTCGATGCGGCCGGGAATCCCGTGCCTGCCTGGAGGACGTTTTGGAATCTCTTCGGGGCGAGCAATCAGCTCCTGGCGGCGCTGACACTCCTCGGGATCACCGTCTGGCTGTGGCGGACGCGGCGGGAAGTGTGGGTGTGGTATGTGACCGGCCTCCCCACGCTCTTCATGTATGTGATGAGCACCTGGGCGCTTGTTTCCCTGACGCTGCCGAAGTTTCGCACCGAAAACGGCTGGACGATTCCTGCCGATCCGGTCCCTTGGGCGGGCGTGGTGCTTCTCGTCCTCGCCGGCGTGATGCTCGTCGAGGCGATCCGCGCGATCCTGGGCAACAGCACGCCGCCGCCACGTGCCTCCGCCGCCGGCCTGCCGGCCGCCGGGGCAGCGGGATGAGCGGCCGCTCGGAGCACGGGGCTGGAAAGAAGCCGGCCCAGGGAACGCCCCGGCCGGAGAAGCCGTGCGCCGCGTGCGGCCGGCCCTTTCAGTGGCGGCGAAAGTGGGCCGCCTGCTGGGAGCAGGTGAAATACTGCAGCGACCGCTGCCGCGCCCGCGGGGCGGGGTGAAGCCACCGGCCGGGCACGAATGACTCGCTCGGCGTGAGGATAAGCCTGATCACACCATGCGTCGAACAAGTTCCACTTGCGCGACACGGTCATGCTCCCGGATCGCAAACAACACTCGAAGTGGTGGGGCGAACAAGGATCGAAGCCCTTCAGCGACCGTTTCGCCCTTTTCGGAAGCATCGGTTGCCAAGGCAACGTCGATCGCTCGCACGGCGGCGATGATCTCGTTGCGGTCAGTCGCCACGAGCCAG
Organism: Candidatus Kuenenia stuttgartensis; assembly: GCA_943332855.1. Lineage (GTDB taxonomy): Bacteria > Planctomycetota > Planctomycetia > Pirellulales > UBA1268 > QWOP01. The sequence goes on along the minus strand of CALQRA010000127.1, from coordinate 1,241 downwards.
AGCTCCGTCAACTCGTCCTCGGCTTCACGATGCCATGTCACCGTGTAACGCATCATTGATTGCCTGGGCTTGTAGCCGCTCCAGCACTTCGCCGGTCGACCTACCGGCATCCCCCGACGCTGCTCGCCCAGCCGCGATGGAAACCTCATGACCTGAAAAACGTCGGGCAAAAAAGCCCAGACGGTTGCCTTGAGCGTCGACAATCTCGACGCTCTCGATCGCGTCGGCGAGCAGCTTCGCCTGCTCGGCTGTAACCACAAGCTCGACCATGCCAGAAGCCTCCGTGGGAAGCGGGATTCCAACAGTTTAGAACAGTTCCGGTGGGATCGCCAGAAGTCATGGGCCCTGTCGGACCACGCCCCCCGATCCCCAAGGATGTCGAGTGGATTCAACCAACCCTATCGAGCCGTCCGGCGGTGCTCCCCCAACGACTGAATCTCCCCCTGACGCGAGCAGGACCTGGGCCCGGCAGTGGGTGTTCCCAGCGCCTCGCTGTTCCCCCGTTCGGGAGACCGGCAGCCTCTTCGGGAACCGCATCCATGAATCGATGGTCCAGCGAAGCATGCACCAGACCGTGGCGGCCGCGGGGATCGGCAAGCGAGCGACCTGCCACACGCTCAAGTATTCCTTTGCGACTCACCTGCTGCTCGATGGTTATGACATCCGCACCGTGCAGGAGTTGCTCGGCCACAGCGACGTGAAGACGACTCTTGTTTACACGCACGTGCTCAACAGGGGTGGCCGGGGAGTCCGTAGCCCGGCGGATCGCCTCGGCGCCGCCAGACCGCGCGTCGAGGCGAGCCGGGACGAGGGCCGCGACTGACGCGGGGCATCATGCGCGGTCGCCAGAGGGGCACGCCGGGGGCGGCGAGGAGAACCGAAGAAAAGCCGAGTTGGCCGGAGTCGGCCCAGAGAATGCTGTCGACCGTTCGAATTGCCGCCCCTGACGGAGGAGCGATATACTGCACCGGGCGCCTGTTAAGCACCTGCTGAGCCGAGCGAAGTCTCGGCGTAAGCTATGGCGTGCAAAGGACTTGATGGAGATTTCGCCGCCTAGTCCAAGGTGTGTTAACGCGCAAGCTCGGGTGGTTATACAGACCGTATAAATACAAGTTCTGCGGCAGGCACGCCTCGCAACGAGCGCCAGGTCATAACTGGTCTTCTGAGCGATCGTCGCGGTAGACTTGAGGAGTCGACGATTTCCTTCTCGACGTTTGGAGGGTTGCCCCATGCACTCGGTG
>CALQRA010000126.1 GCA_943332855.1 Candidatus Kuenenia stuttgartensis | reverse complement strand
GGCGCGGATTCCGGAGCAGTTCGTTCTCGGGGTGGCGGCGATCCTCTTTCCCCTCCCCTTCATGCTCCGCTTCCCCGCCGGGAAGTCGCGGAAGCTCGTGTTCATCGGCGTCCAGATCTTTTCGCTGGTTATCTTTTTCTACCAATCCCCGCTCGGCTTCTCAAACACCTCCGGGGTGGAGATCTTCCGCGCCCTGACAAATCTCCTCCCGCTGGCGGCGCTTCTGAATCTCATCACCCTGAGATCCGGCGGTGGCGCCGCCGAGCCGATGATCGCTCTGGCGTTAGGAACGACGGCCCTCTCCCTCGTGTTCGTGGTTCCCCGCTTCCTTCGGGAGCTTGCCGCCGTCGATCGCCGGGTGACGGCGGCCCGTACGCTTCCCGCCGCGCCGCGCCGGAGCCTGCCGGCATGAGCCATGCCGAGATCCACGCGGCGATGAAGGGAGCAGCGGCGATCGTCCGGCTCCCCCTCCGCCATGCGCGTTGGACAGGCAGCAGCGGCGCCGCGGCCGGCCGGGGCACCGGCAGTTCGCTCGAGTTCCAGGACCATCGCCACTACTGCCCTGGCGACGATCCGCGCCATATCAACTGGCAGGCCTACGCCCGCACCGGCACCGCCACTGTGAAGCTGTGGCGGGAGGAGGTGTCGCCGCGGATCGATCTCGTCCTCGATCACAGCCCGTCGATGGAGCTCGGCGTTGGCAAGGCGCGACGGACCTGGGAGCTGACTTACTTCACGATCGAAAGCGCGCTTGCCTCGGGCGGGCAGCTGCGGATCATCCGCCTGGCGCGGGGAGCAGCGCCTGAGGAGATCGACCTCGATCGGGCCCTTGCCCATGCCTGGCCCGCGCGGCGCGGCGCGGCCACAGCAAGCGCCCCCCTCCTTGCCGACGAGCTGCGGCGGGTCCGCTTCCGCCCCGGCTCGCTCCGCCTCCTCGTCAGCGATCTCCTCGATCCCTCGCCGCCGCATCAGGCCACGGCCACGCTCGCCGCCGGCGGCGGGCGGGCGATCGTTCTCGTGCCGACGGCGCGGGGGGAGAGCGATCCCGACTGGACGGGGAACGTCGAGTTCGAGGATTGCGAAGCGGGCACCCGCCGCCTCCAGGCCGTCGACGAGGCCCTCCTCGCCCGCTACCGCGCGGCCTACCGGCGGCATTTCGCCGCCTGGCGCGAGTCGTGTGTGCGGCACGGGATCGGGATGGCGAGGGTCGGTGACGTGGGGACGTTCCTCGATGCGGTCCGCGTCGAGGCGATTCCTGGCGGCGTCCTCGAGACCGATTAACAGGCGCTGAAGAGGGATCAGGTCGTGGGGATCGTGCTTGCCAATCCGTGGGGATTTCTGGCGCTGGCCGCCGTGCCGCTGCTTGTCGCCATCCACAGTCTGCGGCAGCGCTCGCGGCGCGTCGTGACGAGCACGCTGTTCCTCCTCGAGCATGCCGGGCCGCTCCCCACCGGCGGAATCCGCCTCGAACGCTTCCGGCAGGCGGTGCCGTTCTGGATGCAGCTCCTCGCCAGCCTCGCCCTCACCTGGCTCCTCGTCGAGCCGCGCTTCATCCGCGCTGATTCACGGCAGACCGTGGCAGTGGTCCTCGACAGCTCGGCGTCGATGGGGGCTTTCCGCGCGCCAACCATCGCCGCCCTCGAGCGGGCGATGAAGCGGCTCGGGGCCGTCGCCGGTCACACCGACTGGCACCTCCTCGAAACCGGGCCGCGCCGCCCTCCCCTCCATGCCGGTGACACCCTCACCGATCTCCTCGGCGCACTTCCCCAGTGGCAGCCGACGCTCGGCACGCATGACTTCACCGCGGCGCTGGCGGTAGCGCAGGCCCTGGCGCCGGCCAATCGCGGGGCGGTGATCCTCGTCACCGACCGCGAGGTCGCCGTTCCCTCAGGCGTGGCCCTCCTCTCGGTCGGCACGGCGATCGACAACACGGGATTCGTCGGCGCGGACGTCTCCTTGAGCGAGCCGGGGCCCGACCCTGCTGCCGGTGAGCGATCCTCACGGTGGCGGGCGATCGTCGCCAACCGAGGCCAGCTTCCCTCCCGGCGCCAGCTCACGATCCTCACCGGCCCCGCCACCGGGCTCCCCACAGCCCCGACGCTTACACCGATCGACATCGATCTTGCGCCGGGCGAGACGAAGACACTCACCGGGGCGTGGCCGGCCGGCGCCGAGCGGGTGCTCCTCGACATCGGCCCTGACCGCTTTCCGCTCGACGATTCGATTGCGCTTGCCCGCCCGGAGCCGCGGCGAGTGCGCGTCGCGATTCGCACGGGCACGGCCGGCGGCGACGTCCTCGGGCGGATGCTCGCGGCCGCCACCGATGTCGAGATCGTGGTCGAGGCCGACAGCGCCGATCTCGTCGTCGAGCCATTCGGCACCGAGGGGACCAGCGCAGCCGTCCAGGTCGCAGCCATCCAAGTCGCCGCCGCGGACCCCGCGACTCCTGCCGCCGACGCCGGCGCGGACGAGGCCGCGGATGGCGCGAGTGACGAAGCCGGCGAGGCACCGGCCCCCCCGCGCCCGATGGTTCTCGATCCGGCGCCGCTTTCCGTTGAAGATCATCCGCTCGTCCGCGATCTCGCCTGGAACGGTTTTCTCTCCGGCCCCGCTGGGCCGATCACTCCCGGCGAAGGGGACGAGCCGCTGGTCTGGAAAGGGACCGGGCCGCTGGTCCTCGTGCGCAAAAGGATCGCGGAGAACGGCATCGTCGGCGAGGTGCTTCTGATCAATGTCGATCTCGACGGCTCGACCGCGGCCCGGACCCCGGCGCTCGTCGTTCTCCTCGAGCGCTTCGTGGAGCGCGTCCGCGGCCGGATCGAGCGGCCGTGGGCGGACACCTTCCAGACCGAGGAGGAGATCCCGATGCCGGCGCTGGCGGCGACGCTCTTCATCGAGCCACTGGAGGGACCCGCCGCAGAGTCAAGCGCAGCGCCCCGGCCGCGCTCGCAGCCCTTCCGGGGACGAGCGCCGGCCGACGCCGGATTCTTCGCCGTCGCCCCGCGCGACGGCGAAGCCTCTGCGCCGCCGCTGCTCCACGGCGCGACCCAACAGGCCGATCCCCGGGAATCGGACTTCCGCACGGCTGGTCCGGCCGACACCGTCGATGAGGTCCGTCTCGAGTTGGCCCGGCGGCAATCGGTCGCCGATCCGTTCCTCCCCGGCTGGCTGGCGCTGGTGGCCGCGGCCCTCCTTGTCGCCTGGGGCTGGAAGCAGACGCAACGCGGCGCGTCGGCCGCGGGAGGGACGCCATGATCCGCTTTCTTGCCCCCCATTGGTTTCTCCTCGTGCCGGTGCTCGTCGTTGCCGGATGGCAGTGGCGCGCGCTCGGGCTCACGCGCCCTCTCCGGGCCCTCTGCCTGGCGCTGGTCGTGTTGCTTTTGGCCGGGCCCCAGATCCGCAGGCAGGGAGACGGGCTCGACGTCTGGCTCCTCGTCGATCGCTCCGATTCGGCGACCGAGGCCCTGGCCCCCCGACTCACCGAATGGGAGACCATCCTGACAGCGTCGAAGGGGCGCGACGACCGGCTGATCGTCGTCGACTTCGCCGACGAAGCGGTGACGAGAGGGGCAATCCTCCGCGCCGGCGCCGCAGGCACCGAGTACGCCGGGCGCACCGGCGCCACGCGGCTGAAGTCGGCGGCGCTCCATGCCCTCGCCCAGATCCGCCCCGACCGCGCTTCCCGGCTCCTCGCCGTCACCGACGGCTTCTCCACCGAGCCGGTCGATGGCCTCGCCGACACGCTCGTCGAACGCGGCGTACCGCTCGACCTCCGCTTCCCGCCGCCATCCCTCGACGCCGATTACGCGATCGCCGCCATCGACATGCCGCGGCGCGTTCTCCCTCGCGAGGGACTGATCGTCAGCGCCGTCATCCGTGGCCCCGTCGATGCGACGGTGCCGGTGGAGGTGTCGCGCGACGGCGAGCCGATCGCCAGGCTCACCGCCGACGTGATCGACGGGCAAGCCCGTGTCCGGTTTGCCGACCGGCTCGCGCAGCCGGGGAGCCATCGCTATTCCGTCCGCATCCTCCCGGAACGCGACGCCCATCCTGGCAACGACGTCGCCGAACGATGGATCGAGGTCGTCGGCGGCCCGCGCGTCCTCGTCGTCTCCGGCTACGATCCCTCCCCTCTGGCCACGCTCCTCCGTGCCCAGGGGATCGAGGTCGAGGAAGTGACCGACCTCGCCAAGGTCCACGTCGGGATGCTCGCCGGGGCGAAGGGGGTGATCCTCGACAACGTTCCGGCCCACCGCCTCGACCCGGCCTTCATCCGCGGCCTCGACTTCTTTGTCACCGAGCAGGGAGGGGGGCTGGCGATGATCGGCGGCCGGTTCTCCTTCGCCGGGGGTGGCTGGTCGGGCTCGGCCATCGCCGAGCTCCTCCCGGTGACAATGGAGTTGAAGGAGGAGCACCGCAAGCTGGCGGTGGCGATGGCGATCGTTTTGGACCGCTCCGGGAGCATGGCGATGACCGCGCCCGGCACGGGGCGGACGAAGATGAGCCTTGCCGACGACGGTGCCGCCCGGTCGATCGAGCTCCTCGGCGAAAGCGACTTCGTGGCGGTGATCCCCGTCGATTCCGCCCCCCATCCCCTCTCCGACGGGCTCGTCGCCGTTGGCCCCAACCGCCAGCGGCTCATCAGTGCCACGCGGCGCGTGACCAGCGGCGGCGGCGGCATCTTCTGCTACACCGGTCTCAAGGCGGCCTGGTCGATGCTGCAAAGCGCTGAGGTCGGCCAGCGGCATGTGATTCTGTTTGCCGATGCCGCCGACGCCGAGGAGCCGGGGGAGTACAAGGCGCTCCTCGCGGAGATGACGGCGGCGAAGTGCACCGTGAGCGTCATCGGGCTCGGCTCGGAGACGGATTCCGATGCCGAATTTCTGCGCGACGTCGCCCGCCTCGGCAACGGTCGGGTGTTTTTCAATGCCGATGCTGCCGAGCTCCCCGCGCTGTTTCAGATGGAGACCGCGACGATCGCCCGCTCCGCGTTCCTCGAAGACCCCGTCGGCGTCAACGGTACCCCCGGCTGGCTCGAGATCGCCGCCAGCCCGCTCGACTGGCCGGCGACGATCCCCGCCTACAACCTCGTCTATCTGAAGGCCACGGCCGCGCAGGCCGCCGTCTCGGCCGACGACTATGCCGCCCCGCTGGTCGCCTTCTGGCAGCGGGGTGCCGGCCGGGCCGCATCGGTCGCCTTCCCCTTGGGCGGCGAACATTCCGAGTCGACCCGGGCCTGGGAGGGCTGCACGGCGCTGGTCGGCACGCTCGGCCGCTGGCTCATCGGCCCCTCTTCCCCGGAAGGGATCGGGCTGCGGACGACCGTCGACGGGAGTCGGGTCCGATTCGAGCTTCATCACGATGACTCCTGGGCCGATCGGCTGGCGGTGGCCGCGCCGCGATTGGCGGTCGCCCGGGGGAGCGGAGGCCCAAGCGCTCCGATCCCCTGGGAGCGGATCGCCCCCGGGGCGTACAGCGCCTCAGTCGAGCTCACCGACACCGATTTCCTCCGCGGGGCGGTGACGGTGGGCGACGCGGTGCTCTCGGCGGGCCCACTCGATGTCACGGTCGATCCGGAATGGACGTTTGATCCACGGGCTCGCGATCAGGTCCGCGCTACGGCGCTGGCCAGCGGCGGCGTCGAGCGGCTCGATTTGAGCGACGTCTGGACAGCGCCGCGGCCAGTGGCCTGGCAGGGGCTGGGGCGCTGGCTGACGCCGCTCCTCCTCCTCGGGCTCCTCCTCGAGGCGCTCGAGACGCAAACGGGGTGGAAGCCGCAGCGCCGGTCGGCGTGAGCGCCGCTGTCAGCGGGCTTTCAGCCGCCGATTGACCTCGAGGGCGATGATCCGGAAGAAGAGCCAAGGGGAGAGTCGCTTGATCCACCAGAGGACGCGGGCCTTTTCTGGAAGGATGACATAGAGCTGCTTCCTGGCCATCGCCCTGACCGCCGCATCGGCCACCTTTTCCGCCGTCAGCTTCGTGCGCGTGAACTCCGCACGAGCGATGCGCTGCTCGGCGGGGCTCGCGAACCGACCGTTGTCGATCAGCCCAGTGGGGAAGAACGACGGACAGAGGACCGTCACTCCGACGCCGTGCCGGGCGAGCTCGGCGTAGAGCGTCTCGGAGAACGACACCACCGCCGCCTTCGTGACGTTGTAGGCAGCCATCCCGGGAAACGATCCGATCGCCGCCAGCGACGAGGTGTTGATGACATGGCTGCCGCGCGGGTTGCGCTTGAGCCAGTCGACACACACATGACACCCATGGATCACGCCCCACAGATTGACGCCGACGATCCAGCGCCAATCATCGAGCGAACAGCGCCCCACATCCCCCGACACCGCCACGCCGGCGTTGTTGACGAGGAGATCAAGCTGCGGCCAATCGTGCTCGAGCCGCTCCCGGAGCGCTTCCCAGGCTGCCGGGTCGGTGACGTCGAGCGGCTCGACCCGGCCGCTGCCGCCGGCGGCCACGACCCGGGCAAGGGTCTGGGCAGCCCCGGTCAGATCGATGTCGCAGATCGCGATCAAATAGCCATCACGGGCGAGGCGTTCGCAGAGGGCCCGCCCCAGGCCACTGGCGGCCCCGGTGACGATCGCGGTGCGGCGTGAGGAGCCGTCCGGGGAAGTGGCAGGAGCGGGCTTGGTCATTTCGGCACCGCGACGTCAATCCCGCAGCCGGCGGCAGCGGTGGAGCGACATGATCGCGTAGGCGGTGCCGTACTGCTGGTGATAGTTGTAGAGCGGATAATCCCACCACGAGCCATCGGCGTCCTGGACGTCGATGAGGATCCGGGCGAGATGGTCCTGGTAGAAGGGGCGCTTCTCCGGGGGAAGCTCCTCGATGACGCGGGCCGCGTAGTAGTGGCCGAAGTAGTAGAAGTAGCCAGCCACCTGGAAGAACGACTCGTGAGGGATCGGCCGTTTGCGGCCGAGGTCGAGCCAGCCGTTGCGGGTCACGAGCCGGTCGAGCCAGTCTTCGTAGACCTGATCGGTGATCTTCTCGTTGCCCCACAGTCCCAGCGCCAGATTGCAGGCCTGGCTGCGGCCGAGACTGCCAGCCGGCCGGTTGATCCCGCGGCGCGGCTTGTTGCGCAGATAACTTCCGTAGAGGTAGCTGAAGTCGGGGAGCATCTGGAGCTCCGTTGCAGCGACGGCGCGCTGCGTGACCTTTTCCGGCGGCGGCACGCCGATCCCGCGGGCGTCGGCAAAGGCGACAAGCACCATCGCGTTGACGAAGCTCGTCGAGGAGGAAGCCGGCCGCTGCGTGCCATGTTTGAAATCGTAGTAGCCCCAGCCCCCCTCGGCCGATTCATACTTCTCGAGCTTCTCATACTGCCCGCGGATCAGCCCCTCAATCCGCTCACGCCTGACCGCGTCATCCGGCTTGCGGCCATGCATCGCCACGAGCGCCTGGATGCCGTAGCCATGGGCCCAGACGTTGTAGATCAGCATCGGGTTGTCGCGGCGGACGTTGGGGAGCTCGTCGAACAGCCACTTCTCGCCGCGGGCAATCGCCTCGCCGACGTCTGCCGAACCGTCGTCCTCCTCGATGAGCGCCTGGACACACATCGCCGTCGTCGCCGCCCGGAAGCCGAGATGGGAGCCGATCCCGGCGATGATGTTGAGATCTTTCGTATTCTCGGCCGAGCCGAACGACCCGTCGGGATTTTGGATGCCGACGAGGAACCGGCGGCCGCGATCGATCGCCCCGTCGAGCTCGGCCGGCGACATCGACGCCGGCCCCTTCGGCCGTGGGATCGGATCGCGATCCTCCGCCACGGCCGCGCCGCCAGCGGCTGGGGCCTCATCTCCCCGTACCCCCGGAGCGAATGCCAGCAGCGACAACCAAGCTCCCACAACCACTGCGGTTCGTGCCGACGTCATCGCTCGCTCCTCGCGTTCGATCGCTGTCCAGATCGGTCCACCGCGCCAGCTTCCGGCTTCACGGCCGGCTCGACCGGACGACATCCCCAGCCGCGATCCCTTCGAGGATCTCAGTCTTGCCGCCGGAGGTGCGCCCCGTCTTCACGACGCGCTTCTCCGCCGCGGCGCCATCCTTCCCCGCCAGCCAGACGATCTTCTTGCCGTCGTCGTCGCGGAAAATGGCCGATGCCGGGAGCGTGACCGCATCGGGTCGGGCGTAAACCTGGCAGCGAGCGCTTCCCGTCATCCCGGGCACCGGCTTCACGCCAACGGCCGGCCCGCTGACGGTGAAGCGGGCATCGACCTTGCCATCGCGCGGGACAGGCGACACCGACTCGAGCACGATCGCCCCTTCCGTGTCGGGGAAGCCCGACAGTTCGACGCGCCCCTTGAGCCCGGCGCCAAGCAGATGGAGATCCTTCTCGTCGACCTTCACCCGGAAGGTGACCCGCTCCGGATCGACGACGGTGAAGACGAGATCACCCACCGGCACCCCCTGCCCTACGATCGCCTTCGCGGCCACCGCCGCGGTCGTCCAAGCGCCGTCTTGCTGCCGACCGTAGTAGACGATCCCCGACCGCGGGGCCTTGAGGGGGATCCCGGCCCGGTCCTGCTGGAGGTCGCGCATCTTCCGCAGCGCCTCCAAGCGGTCGCGTTCTGCTTTCTTGAGCGCCAGCCGCTTCTGCTCGAGGCCGAGGGCCGACGTGGCCCGCGTCTTCTCGAGCGCGAGCTTGGCCTTCTCGGCCGCATCTTTGAGCGCCGCTTCCTTGCGCGGGACCTCGAACGTGAGCGCCGCTTCAGTGTCGACGCCCGCCCGCCGGAGGTTGAACTCCCCCGACTCGACCTCGAACCGCGTCCGCTGGAGGATCATCTCCTCCGTTTCCTCGGTCAGGTCCTTGTCCTTGTACATCCTCTCGAGCTGGCGGAGCTCCTCGCGGGCATACTTCAGCTGCTCCTCCGAGGCCTTGAGGCGGAAGCGGGCCGAATCCTCGGCAAGCGTCCGACCGATGGCGAGAAAGCGGGCGAGATCCTCGGTGGCGGCGAGCGTGTCGCGCTCCGCATCGGCCAGCTCGAGGGGCTGGAGCGCCTCGGTTACGGGCAGATCGCGGCGGGCGATCTCGAGGGTCTTCTCACCGACGGCGAGGTCGAGGTCGAGATCGGAGATCGCCCGGTCGAGCTTTTCGGTGTCGAGCTCGACGAGCGTGTCGCCAGCGTTGACGCGCGTGCCGTGCGGCACGATCCGCACGATCTCCAGCGGCTGCGCCCACTGCTCCGGCTTGAACTGCACGACCGTGGCATCGACAGGATCGAAATCCCCCTTTGCCTCGAAGACGACCTCGAACCGTCCCTTCTCCGCCGTCACGGTCTCGACAGGCTTCGCGTCGGCGGCTTTCTCGGCCGCCGGCTTGGCCGGTTCTTGAGCCAACGCGGACGTCGGGCTCCCAGCCGGAGATCCGCCGGCCAGGAAGACCAGCGTGAGGAGCGCTCTGCCGGTCCATCGGTGCGCCGTCATCCGTCCCCGGTCGCCCATCAGCGTGGTCCTTCGCATCGCGTCGACTCCTCATGTTCGTCTGGTTGGCCGGCGCCGGGAGCCGAGAGTCACCGGCACGACGACCGTGTTCCCTGCGGTTGTACCATCGTCGCCCCGGCTGCGTCTCCCCACCATCCGCCAGAGGCTCGACCAGTCCTGAAGCTTGGTGCAGACTGAAGGGTCCCCTTCCCCCGTTTCACCGACGGAGTCCCATCGATGCCGCAGGCTGCCCGAATCGAACGCCCGTCGCGCCGGCTGGTCCTGGCGATCGCCACCCATGCCCCCCTGGGATGGCTGGCGATCGCCACCATGGCTGCCGGACGGGCCACCGACCCGTCGCCCGATACGGCTGACGCTGAGCCCACCGTCGTCCCCATCCGTCGCGACGATCCCGACCGCTACCAGAACTTCGTCGTCAATTGGGATGCCGGCACGGAAGTCCTCTGCGCGGTCGTCCGCACCCCTGCCGACTACGCCCGCCTCTTCCACCCCGCCCCGGTGATCGGCGGGAAGAAGCCCTTTGCGCCGCCAGAAGCCACGTTTGAAAAAGAACACCTCCTCGTCATCGCCCGAGTCGTCGGTGGCGACGGGGGAAGCGTGCTCGCAATCGAGCGAGTCGTGGAGAAGGAAGGCTCGCTCGAGGTCCACGGCCGCTTCCAGCCCTCGACGGCCAAAAGCTCGTTCTCGATCAAGCAGGCAGCCCTTGCCTGGATTCCCGCACGCAAGCCCGAACCGGTGACGTTCATCGAGAACGACACGATGATCGCGACGCTCGACACCGGGAAGGATGCCTGGGTTGTGCCCGATCTCCCGGAAGAGTCGACAGCGTCGGAGTGATCGCCGGCGCTCACGGGAGCCATGGATCACCTTTTCATGCGAGCAACGTCCAGCCCTCGGTTGATATCCATCCGCCACCCGGCAGGGTTTGGATCCGCCACAACTCCTGCGGAGTCGCATCCAGCATGACTGACCGGTCAGATCCCGCAGGGAATCCCTACGCGCAACCCCAGGCAGACGTCTCCCTGGATGCCCCCGAACCTCGCTCAGCCGATGAGGTGCGTTACGCCGGTCTTATCCGCCGGGCGGTCGCCTTAACGATTGATTCAGTGGTGATCTACGGCACACTCTTGGGCGTTATCAAGGTCATCATGCTGGATGTCATCCGTCCCTACATGATCCCAATCGAGGCCGTCGTTCCGCCCTACCGTATCGGCATGACGATTTCTTTTGTCCTTGCCCTGGTTTATTACGCCCTCCTCGAGTCCTCGGTCTGGCAGGGAACCCTCGGCAAGCGTATCGTTTCGATCAAGGTCACCGACCTGGGAGGGAAGCGGCTGACGATCGGCAGAGCCAGTTCGCGATTTCTGGCGAGACAAATCATCCCGTTATTTTCGATTTTTACCGGCAGCTTGATTGCGGGAGAAGGCGGCGGCGCTTTGGTGACGTACTGCCAGGAATGCGCCATCCCTGCCTATTTGATCCAACCCTTCACCGCACAGCGGCAGGCGTTCCATGACCTGATCGCCGGGACCCTGGTCGTGAGACGCTAGCCGTCATGCCACCAAAAGAGAGGTGAACCCCGCGCGGGAATCGCGGATCCGGCAGCGGCTTTCTCTGCCGAGCTTTCAGCCGCGACGAATCCAGATTCGGCGATTGATGCCTCCACGGCGACCAAAACCGTCAGCAGACCCGGATTCGCCGTCAATCTCGCCCCCATCAACCTCTGCGAGGGGCTTTGGGCTTGGATGGATTGAAAGATCTTCCGGAGACGGGCTATCATTGCCGATGGATTCTGCGGGGGGCGAACGGTTCACGACCTTCATTCAGGGGGCGATCATGCTTGAGATTCCCATGGGGCGAATGAATCGAAACTGCGCCGGCCTCGCACGCCGCGACATGATCAAGGTGGGCTCGCTCGGGCTGGGCGCTCTTGGATTGGGGGCTCTTGGTTTGGGGGCTCACGCCGTCGGCGGCCTCGGACTGGGGCAACTCCTCCGCACCCGCGCCGCGCGGGCCGACGCTGGCCTTGCCACGAAAGACACCTCGGTGATCTGGCTGTGGCTCGGCGGCGGAGCGACCCACGTCGAAACTTTCGACCCGAAGATGACGGCGCCGGCCGAGTACCGCAGCGTCACCGGCGAGGTTGCCACGAACCTCCCCGGCGTCTCCTTCGGCGGCAACTTCGAACGGATGGCCAAGATCGCCGACAAGCTGGCGATCGTCCGCAGCTTCGCCCACACCAACAGCGGGCACTCCGGCGGCACGCATTACGTCATGACCGGCTACGACAACCGGCTCGCCGACAACGGCGCCGTGCCCGACCGCCCCGGCATCGGCTCGATCCTCGCCCGGCAGCGCGGCACCAACAACTCGCAATCCGGGATCCCGACCTATGTCCGCATCGGTGGCATCTACGCCGACGGTCCCTCGTTCCTCGGCACCGCCTATGGTCCGTTCGATCCGGGGGGCGAAGCGCGGCAAAACATGGCACTGGTCGTCGGCAAGGACCGACTCGATGGCCGCCGCGATCTCCTCGCAGGCATCGACAACGTCCGCCGCTCGGTCGACCGCAGCGGCTTGGTGGAAGGCCTCGACGCCTTCGAGCAGCAGGCCTTCGACATCATTCTCAGCCGCTCGCAGCAGGCCTTCGATCTGAAGTACGAAGACCCGCGCGTTGTCGACCGCTACGGCCCCGGTCTCGGCCAGCAGCTCCTCCAAGCTCGCCGACTGTGCGAGGCCGGTTGCGGGTTCGTGACCGTCAGCCACGGCGGATGGGACATGCACTCCGGCATCAAGACCGCGATGGACACGCTCGGGCCAGCGCTTGACCGAGCCGTCTCGGCCCTCGTCGAGGACATGGCGATGCGCGGCGTCGACGAGAAGATCCTCCTCGTCGTCAGTGGCGAGTTCGGTCGCACCCCGAAGATCAATGGCAGCGCCGGCCGCGATCACTGGGCGCCGTTGAGTACGTTGGCCCTGGCCGGTGGCGGCCTGAAGATGGGGCAAGTGATCGGTGAATCGGCCGAGAAGGTCGATGTCCCCAAGACCACGCCGATCGGCCCGCAGGACCTGATGGCGACGGTCTTCCAGGTGCTGGGGATCGAGGGACGCGTCCAGTATGTCAATCAGGCCGGACGCCCCGTCTACATGATCGAGCAGGGGCGGCCGATCGAGGAGCTCGTCTGACCGGCGATCGCGTCGACTGGCCGTGACGTCGGATCGAGCGATTTCACGGTTCCGTCCCCTCTTTCGCTCCCTTCTCGCCGCCGTTGATCTCAGCCGGGATCGTCGCCAACACCTGGCCGTTGATGGCATTCCACACGTGCACGGTGCCATCGGCGCTCCCGGCAGCGATGATCTCCCCGCTTGCCGTCACGTCGAGGCCGTGGAGCCACGCCGGCACGGAAGGGATCGTTCGGGCGAGGCCGCCGTTGCTGGCGTTGTGGACGCGCACCTGTTTGTCGCCGCTGGTCGACACGATCTCGTCGGTCGCCCCCCGGTATTCCACCGCCGTGACATGCCGGGTGAATCCACCGATCGACTGCTTCTGATCAGCGGAGTCGGCATCCCACACCTTCACGGTCGCATCAGCGCCCGCCGAGGCAATCTCGAGCCCATCCCCCTTCCAGGCCACGCCGAGGAGATAGTTCGTATGCCCCTCGAAACGGCGCAGGGGCTTCATCGAGGCGATGTCGAAGGTCCGCAGATATTTATCGGCCCCTCCAGACGCGATCCGGCGCCCGTCGGGCGAGAACCGGGCCGCATGAACGACGTCATCGTGGGCCTGGGGGAGATGGAAGCTCCGCGCGCCGTCCGTGGCGAGGGGGCCCGGCCCCGCGGCCGAACGGTCGCCTGAAGCGATCGCTGCAGGAGGGCGTGGAAGGTCTTGGCGGCCGGAGCCTGGAGCACGAGCGGATGCTCGCCGTCGTC
>CALQRA010000125.1 GCA_943332855.1 Candidatus Kuenenia stuttgartensis | reverse complement strand
TCTGCCCGCCCGGATTGACGCGCCGGGCCACGGCCGCGACGAGTTTGTCCATGTCGACCGCGGCCTGGCGCCCCTCAACTTCGAACTCGAGGTCGAGCGACTGGCCATCATCCAGCGGGGCCTTCGCCAAGCGGACCTTCGCACCGCCGAAATCGAGCTTCGTGACGTCGTCGACGAACGACTGCCGCGCGGCTTTGTCGGTCGTCTTCAGCGAAACGGCGATCCGGCCGTCGGGCTTGCGGGTCGCCGTGCCGAGGCGCCCCTCGCGGTCTTCCAGCAGCGTTTCGATCTTCTCGATCGCATCCTCGACCTGTCCGCCGACCTGCTTCGTGGCATCGACTTCATAGACGAGGATCACCCCCCCCTTGAGGTCGATGCCGAGACGCGGCGGCCACCCCAGCGCGATGATCGCCAGGCCGGCGACGAGCGCCGTGAGCACGGTCGCCAGCCGCCCCCACATGTCGGAGACGCGCAGCGCCTTGGCGAGGAACCAGGCGAGGATCGTCGGGACCGCGATCGTGAGGAGCGCCGACAGCAAGAGCCCGGCCCCCGTCCGCCACCACGGGAGGGCGGTGGCGGCCGCAGTGGCGGCGGCAACATCGGGGGCGGCGGCAGCGGCAGCCTGGGCGAGGGGGAGGACGAAGGACGGAAGCATGGGTCGCAGACTCACTTTCGGGTCGGAACGGGATTCGGGGGGGTGGGGCGGGGTCCGGGGAGGGCGGTCGTCACCCGCTCGACGCGGCAGATTCCGTCGATCCGTCGAGCACCGACGCGATCGACGACAGGGCCACCTGGATCTTCACGTTGGCGGCGTCATCCACCTTGAGGGTCACGCGACCGGAGTCCCGGTCGACGTTGGCCACGGTGCCGTAGATACCGGCCGACGTCAGAACGCGGTCATTCTTCTTGAGGGCGGAGAGGAGATCTTGTTGCCGCTTCAGCCGCTCACGCTCCGGCTTGTAGAGGAGCGTCCAGGCCGCCACGCCGACGAGGAGGAACGGCAAGACCTGGAGGATGAGTTGCTGCGGGGTCGCCGGCGCCTGCCCCTGGCCGAACAACAGAGCGCCGGCGGTGGAAGGGAGGAAGAACGGCATGATGGTGCGGGGACCCTGCAGGCGGACACAGCCGGGGCGCGGGGCCGCCGACGGAGCGTGAGGAAAACCGCAAATGTATCGGGCCCGGCGCACGACCGACAAGAGCGACCGATGGCCCGGCCGGACGACGGGGCGTCCGGCCCCGATGAGGGGCCGGGGAGGACCCCTCCGGCCCGCTCTCAAACGTTTTCAGCCCCGGTCCCCCACCGACCGCAGTCCGGCGAGGATCTCCTGGGCAACCCCCGCAAAACGCCCCGCCAGGATCGCCTCACGGAGTCGCGCCACGAGCCGCTGGTAGAAGGTGAGGTTGTGGATCGACGCCAGAATCGGCCCGAGCATCTCCCCGGCGAGGAACAGGTGGCGGAGATAATCCCGCCCATGCCGGCAGGCGAGGCAGGGGCAATCGGCCTCGAGGGGACGGCGATCGAGCGCATGGCAGGCGTTGCGCAGCCGGATCGGTCCGGCGAAGGTGTAGACCAGCGACTTGCGTCCGCAGCGCGTGGGGAGAACACAGTCGAACATGTCGATCCCGGTGCCGACCGCCGCGATGATGTCGGCCGGTTGCCCGACCCCCATCAGATAGCGGGGGCGGTCCGCCGGGAGTCGCGGCACGGTGGCCCGCAGCGTCGCCACCATCGCCTCCGGGCCCTCGCCGACGGACAGCCCACCGACGGCATACCCGGGGAAACCGATCTCCTGGAGCCGGGCGGCACTCTCGGCGCGGAGATCGGGATCGAGCCCCCCCTGGACGATCCCGAACAGCGCCTGATCGGGGCGCTGATGGGCGATGTGGCAGCGCCGCGCCCAGCGGATCGAGCGTTCCATCGCGTCGGCGACGGCGTCGCGGTCGGCGGGGAGGGCGATGACATGGTCGAGTTGCATCGCGACGTCGGCGCCGATCCGCTCCTGGATCCGCATCGAAGCTTCCGGCGTGAACGCGACGGCACGGCCGTCGAGATGCGAGCGGAAGAACGCCCCCTCCTCGGTCACCTTCACCTGCTTGGCGAGGCTGAAGACCTGAAACCCACCGCTGTCGGTGAGCATCGGCCCATCCCACCCCATGAACCGGGCGACCCCGCCGGCCGCCCCGACCACCTCCTCGCCGGGACGCAGATGGAGGTGGTAGGCATTGGCCAGCACCATGCCCGCGCCGGTGCCGGCGACCCGCCCGATGTCGACCCCCTTGACCGTCGCCGCCGTCGCCACCGGCATGAACAATGGCGTCGGAACCGCCCCCCGGGGGGTGACGAGCGTCCCGGCCCGGGCCCCATCTGAGGTCGCCTGTTGTGACCAGCGCACCGGAGGAATGGCCTCCCCATGCACCGCTCGATCGTGGTCGTTCACGCTTCCCCCGTTCCCTCCGGCGCCCGTCAGCCCGGGAGGATCGGCGCCTTGCCGATGCAATGGTAGGTGAACCCGCGGGATCGCATCTCGGCCGGCGCGTAGAGGTTGCGGCCGTCGAAGATGACCTTCGCCCCGAGCCGCGCGGCCATCTCGTCGAAGTCGGGCCGGCGGAACTCCCCCCACTCAGTCACGATCACGAGACAGTCGGCCCCGTCGAGCACTTCCATCGGGCGCGCCGCGTAGGTCAGGCGGTCGCCGTAGAGGGCCCGGACGTTCTCCATCGCCTCGGGATCATGGACGGCGACCGTCGCTCCGCCGGCGAGGAGGTGGTCGATGAGATCGAGCGCCGGGGCGTCGCGGATGTCGTCGGTGCGGGGCTTGAAGGCCAGCCCCCACACCGCCACCCGGCGGCCGGAGAGCTTCCCGCCGAAGTGGGCGTCGAGCTTGGCACCGAGTACCAGCTTCTGGGCGACGTTCGTGTCATGGACGGCGGACAGGACGCGCGGAGAGAGCCCCTGGGCCCGGGCCATCGCCGCCAGCGCCTGGACATCCTTGGGGAAACAACTTCCGCCGTACCCGGCTCCCGGAAAGAGGAAGGCGAAGCCGATCCGGTTGTCATGACCGATCCCGCGGCGGACATCGTCGATGTCGGCATCGATCCGCTCGCAGAGATTCGCCACCTCGTTGATGAAGCTGATCTTCGTCGACAACAGCGCGTTGGCGACATATTTCGTCATCTCCGCGCTCTCCGGCGACATCACCAGGAACGGATGCTCAGTGCGGAGGTAGGGGGCGTAGAGATTCCGCAGCAGTTCGCCGTCGGCGGGTGTGCGAACCCCGACGACAACCCGGTCGGGCCGCTGGAAGTCGTCGATCGCGGCCCCCTCCTTGAGGAACTCCGGATTGCTCGCCACCCGGCAGAGCCGGCCGGTGGCGGTCCGCAGGCGGGCCTCGATCCCGGCGCAGGTCCCCACCGGGACGGTGCTCTTCGTGACGACCAGCGCCGCCGGGTCGAGATGCGGAGCGATCGATTCGGTCACCTTCCAGAGGGCCGTGAGATCGGCCGAACCGTCAGCCGCGGGAGGCGTGCCGACGGCGAGGAAGACGATCTCCGCCCGACTCATCGCCGCCGCGGTGTCGGTAGTGAACCGGAGACGGCCGGCGTGGACGTTGCGTGAGACGAGCTCTTCGAGGCCCGGCTCGTAGATCGGAATGTCGCCACGATTGAGCCTAGCGATCTTGTCGGCGTTGATGTCGAGGCAGGTGACGACGTTGCCACTGTCGGCGAAACAGGTTCCAGAAACGAGCCCGACGTAGCCCGTTCCCACCACCGCGATCCGCATGACGACCTCTCGAGTGAGTCCGGTTGATTGATCCAGCCACCGTCGAACACCCGCCCTGGCCGGCAGACGCCGGGCCCGCGGCAACGATCGAGCCTTCCGTCACGCCCGCGTCAGGTCGCCGGTGCGTCTGGCTTGGTGGCGGTGGGGCCGCCGCCCACCACCGGCGCATCACCGCCATCGATCGGCCCGTCCCCCTCGGCGAGATCGCCATCCTCCAACTCGCTCGGCGGCACCGGCACGACGGCGGCCAGGGTGTCGCCATCATCCAGACGCATGATCCTCACCCCTTGGGTGTTGCGCCCGATGGACTTGATCTCGGCGACGTTCACCCGCTGGATCTTGCCACGCGAGGTCATCATCAGGACCTGATCGCCATCCTTGACGGCCACCACAGAGACGACCTCGCCATTGCGCTGCGTTGTCTTGATGTCGCGCACCCCCTTGCCGCCACGGTGCTGGGTGCGGTAGCGCATGCCACTCGACCCACCCTCGCCGGCATCATCGCCCCCGCTCTCTTCGCCCTCGGGAAGCGCTTCGGTGACGGCTTCGGTGACGGCTTCGTCGCCATCCCCCTCGGGCCCCGGGCCGGTGAGCTCCGTGCCCGGACCGAACGGCGTCCGCTTGCCGTGGCCGTGGGTACAGACCGTCAGCAGCGTCGCCTCCGGGTCGGCGACCACCATCCCCACGAGCCGGTCGCCCGACGACAGCTTGATCCCGCGCACGCCGCTGGTGTCGCGCCCCATCGGGCGCGCGTCGGATTCGGGGAAGCGGATCGCCATCCCCTTTGCGGTGGAGAGGACGAGCTCGTCCCCCGGCCGCGTGATCACGGCGTCGACGAGCTCGTCTCCGTCGCGGAGCTTGACGGCGATCAGCCCCTTCGTGCGCCGCCGCTTGTATTCCTCGAGCGGGGTCTTCTTCACGACCCCGCTGCGAGTGGCGAGCATGAGGAACTGCCCCGAATCCTCGAAGCCCGACACCGCGCGGCAGTCGGCCACCTTCTCCCCCTTCTCGAACTCGAGGAGGTTGACGAGGGCCCGCCCCTTGGCGTCGCGGGCGAGCTCGGGCAACTCGAAGACGCGGAGCGTGAACACCTTCCCGTGCGTCGTGAACACGAGGAGGAAGTCGTGGGTGCTGGCGACGAAGAGGTGCTCGATAGGATCCTCTTCGTCGCTCCGGGCGCCAGTCAGCCCCTTCCCTCCGCGGCGCTGGGCCCGGTAGGTATCGGCGGCGGTGCGCTTCACGTACCCGGCCCGGCTGATCGTCACGACCATCGTCGCTTCGGTGATCAGCTCGGCCATGTCGCGGATATCACCCGCCTCGCCGCTGATCTCGGTGCGCCGATCGTCGCCATGTTTTTCGGCAAGCTCGACGAGCTCCGACCGGATCACGCCGCGGATGTTTGTCTCGCTGGCGAGGAGCCGGCGGAAGTCACCAATCTTGCCGAGCAGCTCGCTGTGTTCGCCGGAGAGCTTCTCCTGTTCGAGATTGACCAATTGCCCGAGGGTGAGCCGGAGAATGGCGTCGGCTTGGACGGGGGAGAGGCCATAGGCCTCCGACACCCCACGCTCCTCTTGGAGCACCGCGAAGCCCCCCGGACCGAGGGCACGCTCGAGGAGCGCCGCCGGAGCCTCGATCTTGGTCAGCCGCTCCTTCGCCTCGGCCTGGGAGCGGGAGCTGCGAATGATCCGGATCACCTCGTCGAGGTTCGCCAGCGCCACGAGCAAACCCTCGAGGGTGTGCTTGCGGCTGCGGGCCTTCTGGAGGAGGTGCTGGGTGCGCCGGCGGAGGACCGCCGTGCGGTGACGGAGAAACTCCTCGAGAATGTTCTTGAGCGTGAGGATCCGCGGCTTGCCGTCGACCAGTGCCAGGAAGATGAGCGAGAAGGTCGTCTGGAGCGGGGAGAACTGGTAGAGCTGGTTCAGCACGACCTCGGGGTCGGCGTCGCGCTTCAACTCCAGAACGAGCCGGACCGGTTCCTTCAGATCGCTCTCGTTGCGGATCGCCGAGATCCCCCGGATCCGATCCTCGTTGACGAGCTCGGCGATCTTCTCCTCGATCGCGTCCCGGCTCTGCTGATAGGGGACTTCCGTGACCACGATCCGATTGCGATTCTTGGCGAACTCTTCGACCGTGGCCCGCGCCCGGAGGGTGATCGTGCTCCGGCCGGTGGAGTAGCCGCGGGCCAGCGCTTCGCGCCCCATCACGATCCCGCCGGTGGGGAAATCGGGGCCCGGCACGATCTGAAGCAGTTGGCCGAGGGTGATGCCGGGGTCGTCGATGAGCGCGACCAGCGCCTGGCAGACCTCGCCGAGGTTGTGGGGGGGGATGCTCGTCGCCATGCCGACGGCGATGCCGCCGGCGCCGTTGACGAGGAGGTTGGGGAACCGCCCCGGCAGGACGACCGGCTCGGTGTTCCGCTCGTCGTAGGTGGGGACGTAGTCGACGGTGTCGAGCTCGAGATCGGCGAGCATCATCGCCGCGATCGGCGACAGCCGGGCCTCGGTGTACCGCATGGCGGCCGCGGGAAGGCCGGCGATCGAGCCGAAATTGCCCTGCTTGTCGATGAGCACATGCCGCATGTTCCATTCCTGGGCCATGCGCACGAGGGTGGGATAGATGACGCTCTCGCCGTGCGGGTGGTAGTTGCCGCTGGTGTCGCCGGAGATCTTGGCGCACTTCACCCGGGCAGCGCCGGGGGTGAGATTGAGGTCGTTCATCGCCACGAGGATGCGGCGCTGCGATGGCTTGAGGCCGTCACGGACATCGGGCAGCGCCCGGGACACGATGACGCTCATCGCGTAGGTCAGGTAGCTGTCCTTCAGCTCCTGCTCGATCGGCAGCTCGATCAGCCGCCCACCGGCACTGTCGCGGAGCACACCCGGCTCGTCAGCCCGACTGCCGCCCGGGCCACTGGCCCCGCTCGGAGGCCCCCCGGTCCCCGGTTCCTGGTCGTCCGAATGCTCGTCTGCCAACGGCCACTCTCCCAGCTATCGGCGGCGGCGGGAAACCGCCGTAAAAGCCTGAACATACCCGTCTCGCAGGCGGGGTCAACCGGACCCGGAACGCCGCCAAACCAGCCTCGAAACCGGGTCTGCGGCGGGGACCGGATGGCTTGACCTGCCCGGTGGCTCCCCCTACTGTCCCCGCCCCGCGCGACCACCCGACCGCGCGGTCGCGTTCGTTCCCCCCCCGGGAAGGTGCCCCGCCGTGATCCCGCCGCGTCTGCACGCCGTCGTCGTTGCCGTTGCCGCGGCGCTGGTGCTCCTCACGAATCTGGGGGGGCCGGCGCTGTGGGACGAGGACGAACCCAAGAACGCCGCCTGCTCGCTGGCCATGCTCGAGCGGGGGGATTGGGTCGTACCGACCTTCAATGGCCGCCTCCGGGTTGAGAAGCCGGCCCTCGTCAATTGGCTCCACCTGGCCGGCTTTGCCCTGGCCGGGCCCACCGAGACCGGGGCCCGCCTCGGCTCGGCCATCCTCACGACCATCACCTGCCTGGTTGTTTGGCAGATCGCTCGGCACGGCTGCGGCGCCTCGGCGGGCCTCGTCGCCGGGCTCGCCATGGCCACGTGCGTCTGGACGGCGGTGGGGGGGCGGTCCGCAACCCCCGACGCCCCCCTCGTCTTCTTCACGACGCTCAGCCTGTGGTGCTTCGTCATGGGACACCGTCGGACGGGAGGCGAACTCGGGCCCGGATGGACGTCGTGGCGCTGGGCCGTGAGCTGTGGCGCCGCCCTCGGCGGAGCCGTGCTCGCCAAAGGCCCGGTCGGCCTGGCCATCCCACTTCTGGCCTTCACGATCTTCACGCTCTGGCAGGCCTGGGATGACCAGGCTTCCCCCATTCCCCGGATCCCCCGACTGTGGCGGGCCGTCGTGGGCCTCCGCCTCCCGTTGATCGCGGCAACCGCGACGGCCGTCGCCCTCCCCTGGTACACCGCCGTCACGGTCCGCACCGGCGGCGCTTGGCTGGAGGGCTTCCTTTTCGTCCACAATGTCGGGCGCTTCCAGGCTCCGATGGAGGGGCACGACGGTTCGGCCTTCGCCTACTACCCCGCCGTGCTCGCCATCGGCTTCTTCCCCTGGTCGATCGTGCTCGCCGCCGCGCTGGTCCACGCGGCCGTCCTCGTCGGCGCCGCCCCGACGCAGTCACCCGGGCCTGACGCCACCCCGCGCCGGGCTGCGATGCGGCTGATGCTCTGCTGGCTGGCGGCGTGGCTGGGGGTGTTTTCGGCCGCAGGGACAAAGCTGCCCGGCTACATCTGGCCCGCCTATCCGGCGCTGGCCATCATCACCGGGGATCTCCTCGCCTCGTGGGGCGCCGGCGAAGCAATCTGCACCCGGTGGTGCCGTCTCCCTGACCGAGCCCTCGAGGGGGTGATGCGGCTGGCCTGGTCGATTCTGTTCCTCGCCGGACTCGGGCTCGGGATCGCCCTGACGCTCGCCGCCAGCGCAGGGATTCCCCAGCTTGCCATCCTCGCCCCGATCGGCCTGATCCCGATGGCGGCGGCCGCTGCGGCCTGGATCCTCCAATCCCAGGGACGGCGGCAGGCGTCCCTCGGCGCCCTGGCGGTCAGCGCCTGCCTCGTGGTCACGCTCCTGGCGGCGGTGGGAAGCGATGTCGTCGGCGGGGCCCGCGCGGCCCGACGCCTCGTCGACTCCCTCGGCGCCCGGCCCGCCGCGGGCGCGTGGGCCGGATTCGGGAGCGTTCCGCCGAGCGTCGTCTTCTACGCCGCCGACACGATCCCCCAACTCCATTCCACCGAAGCCGTCAGCGATCATCTCGGGGCACGCCCTGACGCCCACCTCCTCGTCGACGCCCGCTTCGAGATGAATCTTCCCTCCCCCCTTCCCTCCGGCTACGGCGTGATCGCCCGGGAGCAACCGCTCTTCGGCCCCGGCCTCCTCGTCATCGGCCCGCGTGCCGCGGCGGTCGACCCCCCCCACGCCCCGAGTCCAGAGCCCCCCCTGGCATGGCTGCCACCAGCCCCACCCCGATGAACAACCCCATCAGCCACCGAGGTCCGATGAACAACGAACGGCCGACCACACCGTCGATCGATGGGCGCGGCCCGGCACTGCGGCACCCGCTCGTGGTGGTCGTCGTGGCCGCGGTGGTGACGCTGGCGGTCGGCTTCGCCCCGATGCCGTTCTGGGACGAGGACGAACCGCGCTTCGCGGCGATCGCGCGGACGATGCTCGAGACGGGCGACTGGGTCGTCCCGATGTACAACGACACGCTCGCCGTCGACAAACCGGTGCTCATGCACTGGTGCATGGCCGCCTGCTACCGGCTGTTCGGCGTCTCCGAGATCCCCGCCCGGATCCCCTCGGCCCTGGCGGCCCTCGCCACGGCGCTCGCCCTGCTCCGTGCTGGCACGGTCTGGTTCTCCCCCCGCACCGGCGTGGTGGCAGCGCTGGCCTGGATTGGGTGCCTCCTGGTCGGGATCGAGTCCCATGCTGCCACCCCGGATGCGATCCTCACCGCCCTGACGACCTGGATGACGGTCCTCGCCGCCGAGTCCCTCCTTGGCCCCAATTCCACCGGCTCCAACTCGACCGGTCCCCAGAACACACGCCCGCCGCGGCTCCCCGCCGGCCGGGCCGCCCTGATCGGAGCCCTCGGCGGCCTCGCCGTCCTCTGCAAGGGGCCGGTCGGCTTTGTCGGACCGCTGGCGGTGATCCTCCCGTGGGTCACGGCGCTGGCCTGGCAGGCCGGGCGTGATCCGTCTGCGTCGGTCGGACGGCAGATGCTCGCCGCGATCAGAGCCGGCCTCGGGGCAGTGGCGTTCATCCGTCCGGTGATCCTCCTCCTCGCGATGCTTGCCGTCGCCGCTCCCTGGTATGTGGCGGTCGGGCTGCGAACCAACGGAGAATGGCCGGCGGGATTCTTCCTGATTCACAACGTCGGCCGGTTCGCGGCCCCGATGGAGAATCACAGCGGCGGCATCTTCTTCCATCTCCTGGCGATGCTCGTCGGCTTCTATCCCTGGTCGTGCTTCCTCCCCTTCTCCATCGTCGTGGCAACCTGGCGGGCCACCCGCGCCGACACCCCAGCGCCCGAGCGGCGCGGGCTCGGGCTCGGCCTCCTCTGGCTCTCGGTGTGGGTCGGTGCGTTCTCCCTGGCCGCGACGAAACTGCCCAATTACGTCCTCCCCGCCTACCCCGCCGCCGCCCTCATCGTCGCCGCGACGGCCACGCGCCTGGTCGACCGCGGGTCGGTCGCCATGCCCCGTTGGCTGACGGTGGGCTTGGGCTGGGTCGTGTTTGGGGGCATCGCCACGACGGCCACGATCCTCATCGCCAGCCGACACGGCCTGGCGGGGGCGACGTCGGCGGCGCTGGTCGGCCTCGTCCCGATCCTCGGTGCGGCGGCCTGCTGGTGGGGGGCCCGCAGCGGGCGATTCGATCCGTTGGCTGCCATGGTGGGCCTGTCGCTGGTCTACACCGGGCTGGCCGTCGGCCCCGCCGCGGCGCGGATCGCCAGCGCCAACGCGCTGCCCAGACTCGTCGAACAGGCTCATCGTCACGCCGGGGGAACGGCCCAGTTGTCGACCTACGGGCAAAACACGCCCAACGTCGTCTATTACGCCCGCGGGCATGTCAACGAATGGCGTCCGGAGCAGGCCGACCGGGCCCTCGCCGATCTCGCCTCGGGCGGAGACCGCGTCCTCCTGGTCACGGAGGAGGGGCTGCGGACGATCGAGCCGAATCTGCCCTCCGGCACTGGAATCGTGGGGCGTGTTCGCCCGCTCTTCAAGGACGGCGACTTCCTCCTCATCGGCAGGACAGACTCGCCCCCAGCCCGCCAGGCCGCTACGGAGAGCCTCACGCGATGAACCCCGCCCGCCCCTCCGAACATGGCCGCGACATCCTCCCGCACCGCCCGGTGAAAGGGGAGCGCCCTGCGTCCCGGGGACTGCTGTCGATTGTCATTCCCTGCCACAACGAGGAGGAAGTGATCGAGTCGACCCATCAGCGGCTCGTCGCGGCGCTCCCGTCGACGGGGATGGACTTCGAGATTCTCTACATCGACGACGGCAGCCGCGACGGGACGCTCTCGCGCCTCGAGGCGATTGCGGCAAGCGATCCCCGCGCGACGGTCATCGAGTTGTCGCGGAACTTTGGCCAGCAGTCGGCGATGTCGGCCGGGCTGGCACGGGCGCGCGGCGACGCGGTCGTGATCATCGACGCCGATCTCCAGGATCCCCCCGAAGTGATCCCCGAGATGGTGGAGTGCTGGCGGTCCGGGGCCGACGTCGCCTATGGCCGGCGGCGGTCGCGCGAAGGGGAGACGTGGTTCAAGCTCGTCACCGCGAGCTGCTTCCACCGCTTCTTCGCCAGTCTCGTTCCCTATCCGATCCCGGTCGACACCGGCGACTTCAAGCTCCTCGACAGGGCCGTGGTCGACGCCGTCTGTGGACTGCCGGAGAAGCGTCGCTACCTCCGCTCACTCGTGGCCTGGACCGGCTTCCGGCAGGAGCCGGTCTGGTACGACCGCCACGCCCGCTCGGCAGGCGAGACGAAGTACTCGACGCGGAAGCTGCTCCGACTGGCGCTCGACGCGGTCATGCTCTCGTCCGATACGCCCCTGCGCGCCGCCTGGTGGGGGGCAGGGTTCCTCACCACGCTGGCCGTCGGGGGGGCCCTTCTGGCCTGTCTCATGCCCGCCGGGGACGGCACGCTCGTGGCCACGATCACCGCGCTGATCGCGCTGGTCGGGGCGATCCAAACCAGCGCCGTCGCCCTCGTTGGCGAATATGTCATCCGCACCTACCGCGAGGTCCAGGGGCGGCCGTCGTGGGTGGTGAAGAAGACGGTCGGCGGACACGCCGGATCGGAAACCGGTCATGAAGACCGCCCCGGGGCCCGGGCCGCCTAATGCCCGTTCCCCCGCGCCCCCGTCCCCGTCAGACGGGGAGGGGACGGGGGGCGAGGATCGAACGGGAAGCGACCGGCGGTTCAGCGATCACTTCTTCAGTTCGGCCTCGATCGCCTTCACGAAGGCTTGGTCGTCTGGCTTCACCGCGGTGGCGAAGCGGCCGCTGATCGCGCCGTCTTTGCCGATGATGAACTTCTCGAAGTTCCACTTCACGTCGCCGTTCGGCTTGGCCTGGGTGGTGAGCGTCTTGTAGAGGGGCGACTGGCCGTCCCCCTTCACTTTGACCTTCGAGAACATGTCGAACGTGACGTTGTACTTCGAACTGCAGAACTTGGAGATCTCCGCATCGGAGCCCGGCTCCTGGGAGCCGAACTCATTGGCGGGGAATCCGAGGACCACGAACCCTTGATCTTTGTAGGTGTCGTAAAGCTTCTGCAGGCCGGCGTACTGGGGCGTGGCGCCGCACTGGCTGGCGACGTTGACGATGACGACAACCTTCCCCTTGTAGTCGGCGAGATCGACCTCGGTGCCGTCGATCTTCTTGACCTTGCCGACCAGCGGGGAATCAGCCAGCGCCGTCGAAACGGAGACCGCGCCGGCAAGGATCGCGAGGAGAAGAGCGGAGGTGAAGCGGCGGAGGTTCATCGATTGGCTCCAGGAGATGGACCACATACCACGGAGCGACATTGCTCGGGGGCACGGGCAGACAACGACCCAAATGGTAGGGGGGATCGGCGAAGCGTGTCAAAAAAAGGACCGTTCCTCGGTCTGCCAGCGACCCACGCCTAGCCCTGCGGGCCGGCGGCCACGACGTCGGCGCCGGCCTGCTCGGCATATGGGGAAAAATTCTCCCGGAACTTGGCCGCCAACGATCGGGCGGCCTGCTCCCAGTGGTGGGGATCGGCCCAGGCCCGGGCCGGAACGAGGAGCTGTGGCGAAACCCCCGGCACCTCGGTGATGGCGTCGAGGCCAAACACCGGATCGCGCTCCACCGCCGCCCGGTCGAGGGCGCCGCTGTGAATCGCGTCGATAATCCGCCGGGTCGAGGCCAGATCAATGCGTCGCCCCTGGCCGTAGGCGCCCCCTGTCCAGCCGGTGTTCACCAGCCACGCCTGGGCGCCGTGACGGGAGAGCTTCTCGGCAAGGAGCCGGGCGTAGACGGCCGGGTGGCGGACGAGGAACGCGGCACTGAAGCAGGTCGAGAAGGTCACCTGTGGCTCGACGACCCCCATCTCGGTGCCAGCAACCCGGGCGGTGTATCCGGAGAGGAAGTGGTACATCGCCTGCTCGCGCGAGAGGCGGCTGACCGGCGGGAGAACGCCCGACGCGTCGCAGGTGAGGAAGATGCAGTGGCGCGGGTGGCCGGCAACGCACGGGACCAGGGCGTTGTCGATGAACTCGATCGGGTAGGCCGCCCGGGTGTTTTCGGTGATCGCCGCGGACTCGAAATCGACCTCCCGGGTGAGGTCGTCGTAGACGACGTTCTCGAGCACCGTGCCGAAGCGGATCGCGGCGTGGATCTCCGGCTCCTTCGCCGCCGACAGGCCAATGCATTTGGCGTAGC
Source organism: Candidatus Kuenenia stuttgartensis (assembly GCA_943332855.1). Lineage (GTDB taxonomy): Bacteria > Planctomycetota > Planctomycetia > Pirellulales > UBA1268 > QWOP01. Next base: position 268 of record CALQRA010000125.1, on the reverse strand, counting down.
AGCCCCCCTCGATGTTGAACACGCCGTCGTCCCCCCAGCCATGCTCGTCGTCACCGATGAGCCGGCGGGCCGGATCGGCGGAGAGGGTCGTCTTGCCGGTGCCGGAGAGGCCGAAGAACAGGGAGACGTCCCCCTGCGGCCCCTCGTTCGCCGAGCAATGCATCGAGAGGATGCCCCGCTCCGGCAGCAGCCAGTGCATGAGGGTGAACACCCCCTTCTTCATCTCACCGGCGTATTCGCTCCCGAGGATCACCTGCTCGCGGCGCTC
>CALQRA010000124.1 GCA_943332855.1 Candidatus Kuenenia stuttgartensis | reverse complement strand
GGCGGCGGCGGCGTAACGTCTCAGAGCTCATGCGACCTCCGCCGGAATCGTTCGCGGATGATCTCGGCGACCGTGTTGAGGATGAACGTCATCCCGAAGAGGGGCAGCGCGGCGAGGACAAGGACACGGTAGTGGGCCGAGCCGCGGGCCGCCTCCGGGAGCTCGGTGGCGATCGCGGCGGAGAGGGTCTGGAAACCACTAAACAGGCTCCAGTCCATGATTGGTGTGTTGCCGGCCGCCATCAGGACGATCATCGTCTCCCCGACGGCCCGGCCGAGCCCGATCATGACCGCCGAGAAGAGGCCGCTGGCCGCGGCGGGGAGAATGACGCGGATCGCGGTCTGCCAAGGGGTGGCGCCGGCACCGAGCGAGGCGCTGCGGAGATGATCGGGGACGCTCGAGAGGGCGTCGTCGGCGATCGTGAAGATCAGTGGGATGACGGCGAAGCTCATCCCGAAGGCGACGATCATGGCGTTGCGCTGGACATAGCTCCCCAGCAGCCCGCCCCGGGCGTCGAGCCGGATCGCATCGAGGAACGTCCCGGCCGCCACCGCCAAGCCCACGGTCAGGGCCACGCCGACGACGAACACCCCCAGCGACACCAAGCCCGCCCGCCGCGGCGTCCAGCCGACGCTCACGCTCCGCAGCCACGGGTTGACCAGCCGGCTGCAGAGCACCGTGGCGACGATCGCCGTGATCGGCAGGAAGGCGAGAACCCACCCCCCCAAGCCACTCCCGCCGCGGCCGTCGAGCCAGGCCCGCAGGTCGCCGCCGAAGAGGAGGCGTTCGAAGTGCGGCGCCACCACGAGGCTGGCGAAGGCCCCGGCCGGCAACCCCAGGCAGCCGATGATCGGCAGCCGCCACGCTGCCAAACGCATCCTCACCCCCGCCGGGAAGAGTTGCCACAGATGGGCCCCGAGGAGGAGCGTCAACGGTACGACGAAGAACCCCGCGATCACCGGGGCGAGCCCACGCTCCACCAGCGGGGCGATCACCAATCCTGCCATGAACCCGAGGACGACGCTCGGCAGGCTGGCCATCATCTCGATCACCGGCTTGATCCGTGCCCGCCACGATGGATGGAGGAATTGACTGGAGAAGATGGCGGCGAGGATGGCGACCGGAGTCGCGAAGAGCATGACGTAGACCGTCGCCTTGATCGTGCCCACGACGAGGGGGATGAATCCGAACTTCGACTCGAACGTCTGGTGGCCGGTCGTCTCCCAAGCGTGGACGGCGTTGGGGTAGTTCTCGTACCACACCGGGGTGAAGAGCGTGCGCGGCGAGATCTCGGGGAATCCGGCGTCGAATCCCCACGACACGACTCCGGCACCGTCCGCGGCCAAGAGGGTCGTCTCCCGCGCCCCCAGCGCCAGAATCCGCGGGGGCCCGGCGAGCCGATCGCCCGCCACGGCCCGCACCGTGAGCAGATTGTTGCCGGTCGTGGAATGAAAGAGGCGGATGGCCCCCGCCGCGTCGGCGGCGGCGAACAGGCGCGACCGGGGGGATGCGGCCAGGGTCGTCACCGCCGCCGGCCGGGCGGGATCGGCGGCCGGGAAGGTCTTGGCAGCGAGGACGGCGAGCCCGTCCTCGGCGGTGGCATCGGCCTGTCGCGACGTGAAGAAGACGCTGACGACGCCGGCGGAATCCCCGACCGCCAGCGCGTTGCCGCCGAACAGCCGGACGACCGCGGTGACGTCGGCACCGCTCCCGGCGTCAAACGACTCCATCAACACGGGGCGATCGATGTCGCGGATCGCGTAGCGTCGGCCGCGGCCGTCGGCGGCGATCGCCCACAGCTGATCCCCCAGTTCCGAAAGCCGGAGATGAACGGGCCGAAACGGCAGTGTCGCTGCCACGGCGTCACCACTCTCTCCATCGGCCGGAATCGTCGCCCCATCCCGCTTCGTGACTTCTTTCCCGGTGAGCATGTTGCGCTTCGTCGAGCGGCGCTCCACCCGGATCGCACCGGTGTCATCAACCGCCGCGACGAGCGGGCCGCCGGAGAGCGGCGTGACGTCGACATCGACGATCCCCCCCGAGAGTTCGCGCGTCGGCTCACCGGCCGCCGCGGCAACCACCCGGATCCGGGCCCACCGATCGACCGCGGTCCGCAGCACCGCCCCCTCCCCGTCGGGCCGTGCCCCACCGACCGGCAGCGTCCGGACTTCGACCGCGACGTCGGCGGCGGGGATGTAGGTCGACTCGACGCCGACCGCCGCGAGCCGGAAGGTGCCGTCACCGAAACCGACGACGGCGAGCGTGCTCCCCGGATGGACCCGCAGCACCGTCGCGCCGGAGAGATCCGCGCCGGCGGCCTCCAAGGGCCGATCGAGGACGAGCGCGCCTGCGGCCAGATCGAGCAGCCGCATCCTGCCGACACCGAGATCGAGGTTCCAGCCGATTTCGCCACTCTCGTCGGTGCCCAGGGAAATCGCCGGAAGGACTCGGTTCCCCTCCGTCGCGGCTTCCCCGAGGACTGTCGTGGCATGCCCCCCGATCGACGCCGGCCGGAACAGCGGCAGGGCGACCGCGAGGAGGAACAATCCCATCAGCAGCACCGCGGCGATCGTGCCGATTCCGCCGAGCGTGATCACCGCGCGGGCCAACGTGTCACCGAACCGCACTCCCGGGCGGGTGGTGCGACGGCGAGCGCGGCCGGTGAAGCTGGCGTCGGGATTCATTCACCACCCCGGCGTCGGGGCGTCGTCACGGCGGCGGAAAAAGGGAAACAGGGCAAACTCGAACGGTGGCGTCGGGATCAAGGGATCAAGGGGCCGCGGCGCCGACGCTGCCGAGCGCCTCGCTGGCGACCACCCCGGTGACCGGCAGGTAGCCATCCTTCTTGACGTCGGCTTGGCCGGTGGCACTGAGCACGTAGCGGAGGAACTCGCGGCGGAGCGGATCGAGGTCGGTCCCCGGCTTGTAATTGACGCTCAAGTAGAGGAAGCGGGCGAGCGGGTAGTCGCCGCTGTAGGCGTTCTCGGGCGCGGTCGTCACCGGCTCGCCGCCGGTCTTCTGCGAGAGCGGAACGGCGCGGACATCGGCCGTGGCATAGCCGATGCCGCTGTAGCCGATCCCCGCCTGGTCGCTGGCGACGGCCTGGACCACCGCCGAGCTCCCCGGCTGCTCCTTGACTGTCGGTTTGAAGTCCCCCTTGAACAGCGCGTTCTCCTTGAAGTAGCCGTAGGTGCCGCTCGTGGCATTGCGGCCGTAGAGGCTGATCGGCTTGTTCTTCCATTCCCCCTCGAGCCCCAGATCCCCCCAGGTGCGGATGTCGGCCTTCGCTCCGCCGTTGCGGTTCTTGGAGAAGATGGCGTCGATCTGTTCGAGTGACAGACTTCTCATTGGATTGTCCTTGTGGACGAAGACAGCGAGCATGTCGATCGCCACGGGGACGACCGTCGGGGGATAGCCGTGCTTCTCCTTGAAGGTGTCGATCTCGGACGGCTTCCAGTCGCGGCTCATCGGGCCGAAGGTCGCCGTTCCTTCGGTGATCGCCGGCGGGGCGGAGGCCGATCCCTTCCCCTCGATCCCCTCCCGGACCCCGGGATACGACTTCTTGAAGCCCTCGACCCACAGCGAGACGAGATTGTTCATCGTGTCGGAGCCGACACACTTGAGCGTCCCGGCAACCTCTCCACCGACCTTGGTGTACGGCTTCAGATCGGGATCGATGTCCTGGGCCATGCCGGCACCGACGGCCATCGACCAGACCGCGAGGCCCAGGAAAGCCCGCAGCCTCAGCGACGGCAGCGTGATCGCCCGCGACGAGCGCACCCGAAACGACACCGACCGCAACCGCTTGGACGTGGAGGGCATCCGACGACTCCTGGAGAATGAACCGACGGCCCGACACGAGCCCGCCGAGAGACTACTTGCAGTGTGGAAGGGGATTGTGAGGCTTTCATGAGCGCCCCCCCCCGCGCCACGCAATCCTCGCAATCAGGCCTGGGGTCTCAATCGCGGTGGGATTCCCCGCCGGCAGGCCGTTAGCCGTGCCGCCGGCCGTCGCCGGAAGGGCGTGTGGGGGCGAAGCCGCGGCGGAGGGTATTTTCGGTCACGGTCCGGGGGACGACGAACTGGAGGAGGTAGTCGGGCCCCCCCGCCTTGCTTCCGATCCCCGACATCCGGTAGCCGCCGAACGGCTGCCGGGCCACGAGTGCTCCGGTGATCCCGCGGTTGAGATAGACATTGCCCGCCTCGAGGTCGCGCCGGGCGAGCTCGAGATTCGCCGGGCTCCGCGAGAAGACACCCGCAGTGAGGGCGTAATCGGTGCCGTTGGCGATCGCGATCGCGGCGCGGAAGTCCCGCGCGCGGATGACCGCGAGGACCGGCCCGAAAAACTCCTCCTGGCCGAGCGGGCCGGCCGGATCGACGCCGGTGAACACTGTCGGCCCCACGAACCATCCGCGTCGGCCGAGATCGCCGACGTCGACCGCCACAACCTCCTCTGCCACGGCTCGGCCATCCCCGATCGCCCGCCGCACCCGATCCCGTGCCTCCTCGTCGACGAGGGGACCGATCCGCGTGCCCGGCTCCGCCGCCGGCCCGACGGCGAGGCTCCGCACGGCGGGCCCGAGTTTGGCGACGAACGCGTCGTGAACATGGTCGAGGACGATGACCCGCGAGCAGGCGGAGCACTTCTGCCCCTGGAAGCCAAAAGCGCTCTGGACGACGGCCACCACCGCCTCGTCGAGGTCGGCATCGTCGTCGACGATGATCGCGTTCTTGCCGCCGAGCTCGGCGATGATCCGCGGGATCATCCCACCGCCGCCGCGCTCCGCCACCGCCGCGGCCGCGGCGCGATTGATCCCCAGGCCGACGCGCCGCGAGCCGGTGAACACCACGAGGCTCGTGGCGGGATGGGTGACCAGCGCCGCGCCCACATCCTCGCCCCGGCCGGGGAGGAACTGGAGGGCCGTCGGAGGGACACCAGCCTCGAGGAGCACCTCGTGGAGGCGGAGGCCGGTGAGCGACGCCTGCTCGGCGGGCTTCATGACGACGGTGTTGCCGGTAACGAGCGCGGCGGTGGTCATGCCGGCGAGGATCGCCAACGGAAAGTTCCACGGCGCGATCACGGCGCACACGCCGCGGGGGAGGTGCCCGGTGACATTCTCCTCGCCGGGGATGTCGACGGCGCGGGGCTCACCGAGAAGCACGGCGCCACGGGCGTAGTACTCGCAGAAGTCGATCGCCTCGGCGACGTCGGCATCGGCCTCGCGCCACGTCTTCCCCACCTCGTGGACCTGGAGGGCGGCGAACTCGTACCGCCGTTGCCGCAGGATCCCCGCCGCCCGCTGCACGGCCCCGGCCCGATCCGCCACGGCGACGGCCCGCCACGCCGCCAAGCCCCGCTCCGCCGCATCGACCGCCCGGATCGCCTCCGCCGCCGGTGGCATCGACACCCGGGCGACCAGCCGAGTGAGGTCAGAAGGATCGTGGCGATCGAGCCTCGGGAACGCCGTCGACTCTCGGCCGTCGATGACGACAGGGACCACGGCAGCACCCTCGCGCTCGAGGCCAGCGGTGAAGCGGTCGAGGGCCGCGCGCATCGAGCGGCGCCCTCCGGAATGGGCGAAATCAGTCAGGGGCTCGTTGTGGAACGTGTCGCCCCCCCGATCGAGGTCGGTCCCGACCGCCGCTGCCGCCGGCGGCCCCGGGGCCCGGGGGGGCGCCAGGAGCACCTCAGCCGGTACATGCTGGACAAATCCGGCCCGCAGAAAGGACTCGTTCGACGAGTTCTCGAGGAGCCGTCGGACGAGGTACGCCATCCCGGGAACGAGCTGACCGTACGGCATGTAGACGCGCAGCCGCCACCCGGCCTCGGTGACCGCCCGCTTCTCCGGGTCACCCATGCCGTAGAGCATCTGGATCTCGAGTGCCGACTTCGCCAAGCCGAGGTGCCCGGCAACCGCCATGCCGTGCGCGAGCGAACGGAGGTTGTGGCTGCCGAGGGCCGGCCGCAGCACATCGGACTGTTCAAGAAGAAAGGTCGTCGCCGCTTCGTAGCAGGCGTCTGTCTGCCACTTCTGCTCCCACACCGGCACCGGCCATCCGGCCGCCCGCGCATGGATCGTCTCGTAATCCCAATACGCCCCCTTGACGAGGCGCACCCACACCGGCGTGCCGCGCGTGCGGGCCCAGGCGGCGAGGTCGGGGAGATCGCGGATGGTGTCGCGCAGATAGGCCTGGAGAACGATCCCGAAGTCGCGCCAGTCGCGGAACTCCTCCTCGAGAGCCACCGCTTTGAAGATGGCCACCGTCAAATCCTTCGTGGCGTGGCTCTCCATATCGACATGGATCTGAGCGCCGAGCCGCCGCGCCAGGCGCATCAGCGGCCGGAGCCTCCCGGTCACCCGGGCGGTCGTGCCCTCGGGATCGATGGCATCAAACTGGCTGTCGAGGGCCGAGAGCTTGAGAGAGACGTTGACGCGCGGCAGCGCGCCGTCGGGCCCCTGGTCGACGCGAGGATCGGCGGACCATCGCGCCGCGATGGGGGCGAGCTCGACAAGGAGCCGCTCGTAGGCCGCCGCGTAGGCGTCGGCATCGGCCTCGCTGGTCACCGCCTCGCCGAGGAGATCGAGCGTGAACGCCCGGTGGGCCCTCCGCTCGGCCACCGCCGCCCGGGCTGCCTCGGCGGGGTTCGAGCCGGCGATGAAGCGCCGGGCCTGGGCGAGCGTCGCCCCGCGCACGGCACGGGCTGCCAGCGGGGCGAGGATCCCGCTCCGGGCCGCCTGGAGCGCCGTCCGCAATCCCCCCGGCAGGCGCGCGATGACATCCTCGGAAAGATACTCGCGCACATGCCGGTCGAGGGCGGCCGGGTCGTCGAGCATCGGCATGCAGTCGACGAGCCGAAACAACCTGACCTTCAGCTCCTCATCCTGGGTCGCCCACTCGCTCGCCTGCTGCATCCAATGATCGGGGGAGAACCGCGACGGCTGCGCCTCGAGCGCTGCCGCCAGGAGAGCCGCGCCGATACGCTGCGTCTGCGACTCGATCTGCGCCCGATCGGCGCTGGTCAGCCTTGAGGGGAAGCACGGCTCCGTGATCGTCTCGTCGACCATGGTGAACGACTCCGGCGGGGAGGGAACGGCGGGTGCGGAGGCATGTCGGGGGGCCACGGACCGCGACGGTCAGCTGAAGACGTCAGCGCCACGATCGAGCCCCGACACCGTCGTCAGGAGGGTGGCCAGCGACGCGGTCGCCGCCTCGAAGTAGCGGGCCCCGAGCGCGGCCGAGGACCCGGCCGGATCGCCGCTGCCGGTGTCGGGCTGGACCTTCGACCAGGGGCGCGGCGTCCAGGCGTTGGCCTGGCGGATGCCGTCGGGGAGCCGCGCCGCCGCTGCACCCCTGCCAGCCCGCTCCATCTCCATCCATTCCGGACGGAGATGGAGGAGGAGCGAGGTCTCCAACTGCCCGGCATGATCCCCCGGGTCGGGAAAGGTGGCGGCCAGGACATCGGGACAGAGGCGCCAGAAGTCAACGACGAGGATCGTCAGGCCCGACGTCAGCTGGCAGTCGCGGACCATCGGCTTGAAGTCGTTCCCCCCATGCCCGTTGACGATCACGAGGCGGTCGATCCCCTGGCGGGCAAGACTGTCGGTCACGTCGCGGAGGATCGCCAGCGCCGTCGCGGTGGAGAAGTGGACCGTGGCCACCTGATCCTGCTGCTGGGCATTGTTGCCGTAGGGGATCGCGGGGAGGACGATCACCCGCGCCCCGGAGGTGACGGCGAGATCCGCGGCGCGTTCGGCGAGCGACACCGCCTCGACAACATCCGTGCCGTGGGGCATGTGCCAGTTGTGGGCCTCGGTCGCCCCCCACGGCAAGACGGCGACATGCGGGCGCTGCGCCAGGAGCTGCGCGTAGTTGGCTTCGTGGAGGACATGGGCCCGCGGGCCTGGCAGCCGCGGGGAATCGCCGGCCGGCGAGGGGGAGGAGGTCATCGATTCGGCCCTCGGGATGGGGTGTCGGGGAGGGTTTTCAGAAGGCCATACCAGCGCTGATTGATTGTCTGCAAGTCTATCTGCCGACGGCGGTTGCGCCCCGACAACGGCGCGAAAAAAAGGCCGGGGCTCTCGGGATTGGCGGGGGCCGATGGTAGACTGCTCTCTGCTGGCGAAGGGTTTCCATTTTGGGAGCGACCGCCGGCGACCATCGATGCAGGCCGGTCGCGACGAACGACCGATTCGTGTGAAGTCTGCGGCCGGAAACCGTTCCCCAGGCCATGCCACCGACGCTCTCGCCACCAGGGTCGAGCGCCGCGGGCCCGTCGTCTTTCCAGCCCTCCTGCTGTGTGACTTCGGCCATCTGGCGGCTGAGGTCGTCCGGCTCGAAGAGGCCGGTGCCGCTGCGATCCACCTCGATATCATGGATGGCGTGTTTGTCCCGCAACTGACGTACGGGCAGGTGGTGGTGGAAGCGGTTCGCCGCGCGGCAACGGTCCCCGTCGAGGTCCATTTGATGGTGGCCGAGCCGGATCGCTGGCTGGCCGACTACGCCCGCCTCGGTGCCGACATCCTCACGGTCCATGTCGAAGCCCTGCCCGATGCGGCGCGGACTCTCGACACGATCCGCAGGCTCGGCCCCCGCGCCCATCTCTCGATCAGCCCGAAGACCCCTGTCGACCGCGCCCTCGCCCTCCTCGATCACTGCGACGGCGTCCTCGTGATGAGCGTCGAACCGGGCTTCGGTGGTCAGGCCTTCGACCCGGCCGCCCTCGGCAAACTCGCGGCGCTGGCCAAGGCCCGATCCGATGGCCATGGGCATGTCCGTCTGTGTGTCGACGGTGGCATCTCGGAGACGACGATCGGTCCCGTGGCCGCCGCGGGGGCAGAGTACATCGTCGCCGGGAGTGCTGTGATCAGGTCCCCCGACTACGCCGTTGCGATCCGCGACCTCGAACGGATCGCCGGCGACGCGGCCCGAGCCGCGGACCATCCCCTCAGGAGCCTCGCTCGCGATGGCTGATCTCCTCGTCGTGATCCGAACAGGTCCGACGGACTACGATCTGCAGGGCCGCATCCGCGGCAATCTCGACATCCCGCTGGCGCCGGCCGGTCTGGCCGCCGCCCGGGACACCTGCCGTGACCTCGCGGCGGCGCCCCCCGTCGCTCTCTACACCTCGCCGACGATCTGCGCTGTCGAGACGGCCGATCTGATCGGCGCGTCGCTCGGCCTTGTGCCCCGACGGGTGCCCCTCCTGGTGGGCCTCGATCTCGGGCTCTGGCAGGGGATGCTCGTGAGCGAAATCCGCCGCCGGCAACCCCGCCTGGCCCGGCAGTGGGAGGAGGATCCCTGGAGGGTGGTGCCGCCGGACGGGGAGCCCCTCGCCGCTGCCCGTGACCGAATCAATCAGGCGATCGGGAAGATCGTCGCCCGCCATCCCGGGGAGCGCGTGGCGGTGGTGGTGCCCCAACCGCTCGACCGGATCATCCTGACCTTGATGACTGGCGAACCGGCGGGGGACCTGTGGGAGGTTTCGGCATCAGGGGCCGCAGCGGTCGAACTGCCCGTCGCCCCGCTCCCTGCCAGGCCGTCGCTGACGGCCGCCGGGGTCGGACTGCTGGCCGGAGCGAGCGCCCTGGCGACGCTCCGCGGACGGTTGGGCCTGGCCCAGTCCTGAAGACCGCCGCCCGCGGCGAACTTGGTGATTTCCCCTCTGCATCCGCCATCCCGCCTCACTCCGGTGAGGCGGCCGACTCTTTCTCCGCTCCCCGGCCCCCCGACTCCTCTGAGTGGCGTCGAGAACGGCGCAGCATCGCTCCGGGGTAACCGATTACACTAGCTCTCCTGGCCGGGCAGCGTCGCTGCCGTGGACTTCCGTCCGGGCCGTTTCATTCCCTCCCCGACCGGTCGCATGGAACGACGTCCCCCCCCAGCCGCTTCGCAGCCCGCCGGTAAGGTGGCGCCGATCGGCCATGAGCCGGCCGCTGCCACGAAGCCATCCCCGGCATCCCCATCCTCTCCGACATCCCCCGCGCCGCGACCGCCGCGGCCGAAACGGGGGGTGCCCGAAGGGCTGTGGCAGAAGTGTGACGGCTGCCAGCAGACGATCTACCGCAAGGAAGCGGAGGAGATCCTCAATGTCTGCCCGAAGTGCGGATTCCACTGGTATGTCTCAGCGGCGACCCGGATCGAGCAGCTCTGCGACGCCGGTACCTTCGAAGAGTGGGATGGCGGCCTCCGTCCGACCGATCCGCTCGGTTTTCGCGACAAGAAACCGTACGCCGAGCGGCTCGTGGCCGAGCAGAAGCGGACCGGTCTGTCGGACGCGGCCCTCACCGGCACCGGCATGATCCGGGCCCGGCGGGTAGCCTGCGGCGTCACCGATTCGTCGTTCATCATGGGGAGCATGGGGAGCGTCGTCGGAGAGCGGCTTACCCGGCTCATCGAGCGCGCCACCCCGCAGAAGCTGCCGCTGATCATCATCTCGGCCTCGGGCGGAGGCGCCCGGATGCACGAAGGGATCCTGTCGCTGATGCAGATGGCGAAGGTGTCGGCGGCCCTGGCCCGCTATTCCCAGGCCGGCGGCCTGTTCATCTCCGTCCTCACCAATCCGACCATGGGTGGCGTGGCGGCGAGTTTTGCGTCGCTCGGTGATCTCTGCTTCGCCGAACCCCGGGCGCTGATCGGCTTTGCCGGCCCGCGGACAATCAAGGCGACGATCCGCGTCGAGCTCCCCAAGGGCTTCCAGACGAGTGAGTTCCTCCTCGAACACGGCTTCGTCGACCGGATCGTTGCCCGGAAGGATCTCAAGAGCGAGATCGCCCGGGTTATCGACTACTGCTCGCGGTGAGCCGAGCGGTGCGGCGGGCTTCAGGATCGCTCACCGATCAGGCGAGGGCCTTCAATACCGGCCCTGGAAGCCGGCGAACCCGCCGTGGAGGATCGTGCTCGAACCGGCACTGATCCCCTGGAGGGCGATCGGCGCGGCGAGCGTCGACGGCCACTGGCCGTCAGCCTGGGCGATGTTGCCCACGCCAACGACGCGGTACCCCACCCACAGGCTCCAGCGGTCGGTGACATCCCAGGCCACCGAACTGTCGACACTCCCCAGCCAGGAGAAGACGCCGAGGGTCGAATGGACGTTCACCGGCTGACCGCCGGAGAAGCTGGCCCCCGAGCCATTGATCGTTGTCAGTTCGGTGGTGTTGGTGATCGCATTGCCCCCGATCATGAACTTCGGCACCGCCGAGAGCCGGATTCGCGGCGCGATCCGCCAGTCGGCCTTGGCCCCCACCTGGGCACCGTAGAGGTTGTTATTGGTCGCCACCGAGAGGAGCGATTGGTTGGCGCCGACCGACGATGGTGGGAGGGTCGACGACGTCGACGTCTGCGAGAGCACGTCCTGGAGTTCGAAGAACCGGAAGCCGGCCAGCCACATGAAGCCGACACGACGGTCTGGACCGAGGAATTCGGGGCGGTCGGTGAGGCGATAAAGCCAGTTGATCTCGACGTTGTTGACGAGATCGGACCGGGCCACCTGCTGCTGCGTGGCATCGGCAAGGAAGGCCGAGGCGGGTGATCCCGCCAGGGTGACGCCCGGCGCCTGGGGGATCGAGTCGATTCCCGTCCCCGTCCCCGTCACCGTCGCCGAGGTGCCGAGGCCATAGACGCCCCAATAGATCCCCTCGAGGGCCCAGGTCTGCTGATCCCCCATCCACCGGCCGACCTGGAAGTCGAGGCCCCCGGGCCAAGTGGCTGCCGCCGAGGAAGTGGTGAGCGTCGTGAGCCCGGCCACCGGTTGCATCGTCGCCGCCCCGGTCGGGAGGGTGCGGGTCATGATCAGACCGCTGGCGCCGGCAAACCAGCGTGGCCACTCCGGGACGATGTCGGTAGCGACCGCCTGAGGGAGGGCGGCGTACCCGCCGAGATCGCTCGGGTCGGGGACATACATCGGCGACGGCACGATACCCCCATCGAGCGGCACGCCACTTCCCACCAGCCCGGACGTCAGCGGGGCAGGATCGGGGGCGCTGCTGCCCGGGGACGATCCAAGCGGCGGCGGAAAGACCGGAGCGGTCGGGAAGGGGCTCCCGGACACGGTCGGTGGTGGCGGCGGGAAGGCAGGGAACGGCGGAGCCGGCGGGAGGGGCGGGGGTGTGCCGAGGATTTCGGGGGGCGTCTGGCCCAGGGCAGGATGGCCCACGACAACCAGCAGCACCGCCATCAGGATCAGGATCCGGGCCATGCCCGCCGACCCCACCGGAATGCGCCGGCGCGGGTCGGGGAAGTCGCGGGCGACGGATGGCGATGGTGCGAGCATGGGGATCACAGGACGAGCGTGGTGATCGGAGTGACTGGCGGCGGAGCGTCTTGGAAACGCGCCCGGCGATCAAGGCCGATTGGCCGGGGGAAGCGGGGCCGATTGGCGGTACACTCGGGGGATTCACGGCGCCGTGGGAGTTTGCGGAAGATGCCCCGATCACGGTCGACCTCCCCCAGCCAGCACGGCAGCGAGTCGCTGGCGGAGGTTCTCGGGTGGCTCGATTCCCGGGTGAACTACGAACGACAGTCCCCGACCGGCCCAGGTGGCAACGGCTCCTTCTCTCTGGCGAGGATGCGGCGCTTGCTCGCCCTCATCGGCCGCCCGCACGACGCCTTTGAAGTGGTTCATGTCGCCGGCACGAAGGGGAAGGGCTCGACGGTGGCGATGGTCGCCGCCATCCTCGGAGAAGCCGGGCTGCGCGTCGGTCGCTACCTCTCCCCTCACGTTCATCGGCTGGAGGAGCGGATCGCGGTCGACGGTCGGCCGATCTCCGAGGCCGATCTCCTCCGCTCGTTCGCCGAGGTGATTCCGGCCGTCGAGCGGCTCGACGCGGCCGCGCTTCGCCGTGGCACGCGCATGCCGACCTGGTTCGAGGTGGTGACGGCCGTCGCCTTCGACCACTTCGCCCGGGCCAAGGTCGACATCGCGGTCCTCGAGACCGGCCTGGGCGGCCGACTCGACGCCACAAACGTCTCCCGGCCGGTCGTCTCGGTGATCACGAGCATCAGCCTCGACCACATGGCGATCCTCGGTCCCACCGTCAGGCACATCGCCACGGAGAAGGCGGGGATCATCAAGCGCGGCTGCCCCGTCGTCTGCGGCGCGCGCGATCCGGCCGCGCGGAAGGTGATCGTCGCCACGGCCCGGCTGCGGCGGGCGCCGCTGCGACTGGTCGACCGCGATTTCACCGTCGCTCACGCCCCCGCCGCCGGACCCACACCGCTCGCCGGCGGCACGCTCCTGCTCCGCGCCGGATCGGGAAGCGGGGCGGAGCAAGCCTATTCCCTCTCGATGGCCGGCCGTCACCAGGCCGACAACGCGGCGCTGGCGGTGATGGCGATCGGAGAGTTGCGGCGGCGCGGATTTCGGATCCCCGAGAAGGCCGTCTGCACCGGGCTGGCAGCGGTCCATCTCCCGGCACGGATCGAGCGGATCGCCGACCGGCCGTTGGTGATCCTCGACGCGGCCCACAACGTCGCTTCGATGGAGTCGCTCATGGCGACGCTCGAAGCTCCACTCGCCGCCACGGCGGCCCGCTCCGCACCGCGGGTGCT
>CALQRA010000123.1 GCA_943332855.1 Candidatus Kuenenia stuttgartensis | reverse complement strand
CGGCCGTCTGGCCCGGCATCTCGCGGCAGGGCTTTCGCGACCTCGCCGACCGCCTCGGCGTCGCGCCGCCACTTCCCGACGACCTCCTCGCCGCGGTGCCGGGTGCCGCCACGGCAGGCTGTGAGTTACATTCAGCCGAGTGATCGTTCGCTGACCGCCTTCGAGGAGACCGCCGCGATGTCGAATCCATACATTCAAAAACTGGCCCGCCGCCGTCTCTTCCGCTATGGCACGGCCGGCCTCGCCAGCGTCGCGGCGCTCGGCGCCTACCAGCGGCTCATCGCCGAGCGGTCTGCGGAAGCGGCCCCCCAAGGCAAGCCGGCCGATGGCGCCGCCGGCCCCGACGGCATCGTGTCGGAAGACGCCCGCTCCGAGGGCGTGCGCGAACAACTCAGCCGCTTCATCCTCCTCACCCCCGAGAAGCTCGGCGGCGGAGCCCATGCCGTCGACCTCGCGTCGCGGAAGACGCTCGCCTGGATCTCCTACTGGAACTACGGCGACAGCTGCCCCATCTCCCACCACCTCGCCGCGTTTCCCGCCGACTCCGGCGACCCCTACAAGGGCTTCGAGTTCGTCAACTCGACGCAGGGGGGCGACAACATCCTCATGTATGGCCTGAAGACGCGGATCCGCGAGAATGGGATGCTCGGCACCGCAGGACGGGGCTGTCACATCTACCGCGTCGGCTACGACGGCAAGACGGGCCAAATGGATCTGCTCGAGGACGTTGCCGAAACGACCGGCATGGGCCTCGGCGTCCACACCGTGCCGTTCCCGGATGGCACCGGCTTCGCCTGTGGTGACGGCCAGAAGGACATTGTGGCCTTCTTCTCGCGGGCCCGCGGCGAGGAGAAGACGACGGTGCTCAACGCCTTCCGCGCCGACTGGGTGCCGAAGTCAGACAGCCTCGGTGAGACTTGGACGAAGGGGGGGCGGATCGTTCTCACCCGCCTTGCCCCGAGCCTCGACCTCGGCCGCTACGACCTCCAGGGCACGACCGGCAACAAGATCAACTTCGAGATGGCGCCGATGGCCGAGCTGCGGGTCGAGCGTGGCCAAGTGCCCGGCGACGATCCGCGGAGCCTCACCGGCCTCGACTTCTGCCTCCACGATCCGCGCGGCCGCTATTCGCTGATGGGGCTGCGGATGTGTGGCGGCGGATTCATCGTCGACCGCACGACCTTCGAGCCGGTCTGCTTCCTGCAGGCCAACGAGGGCATGCAGGAAAATTGGAAGGTGGAGAAGGTGTCATCCAGCCCCGACACCTGGGTGGTCGACCTGCCCGCCGTCGGCAACCCGATCCATGAGTCGGGCTTCAACCCCGCCGGCAACAGTCTCTGCATCATGAACAACCTGCGGGCCAACAACGTCGCCGTATTCGACACCTCAGCAGCCGATCCCCGGCAGTGGAAGCGGACGACGTTCATCAAGGACGCCGAATGGAAGGGGGAATATCCCTCGCCGTTCCACATCAACTACTCCATCGACGGCACGAAGTGCTTCATCACGATCCTCCGGCCGAAGCCGATGAAGTCGGATCTCGTGGTGGTCGACACGAAGACCTGGAAGATCATCAAGAAATTCCGCAACATCGGCGTCGACGTGCAGACGTCGTGCACGACCTACGATGGTAAGTACGCGATCGCGATTTTCTCCGGATTCCAACGGATGGAGTCGGGGGCCTTCGTCTTCCGGCAAGACACGCTCGAGCAGGTGGGCTACATGCCGAACTTCGGTGGCCATCACGACTGCGTGATCGTGCCCGCCACGGTGGAGCAGCTGAAGTACAGCCGCAGCTGCACCGTGTGATGGCACGCATGATGGCAGCAGCAGCCCGCGGATACCGTGTCACGCTCGCCAGGATGGCGCTGGCCGACGCCTTGCGGCGGCCAGCGCGGCTGGCCCTCCTCGCCGCCGGGATCGCCGTGGCCGGGGCGGCGACGTTCGTGGCGATCGTCTTCCAGGCGGCGATCGCCAGCTCGCTCGACCGCAGCCTGGCGCGGCTCGGCGCCGACGCCCTCGTGCTGCCGGTAGACGTCACCCCCAACCTCACCCCCACGATCCTCACGGTGGAGCCGACGGCGGCCACGCTCTCGGCGGAGACGGCCGCCACGATCGCCGCCCTGCCGGTGGTGGACCGGGCCGCCGGCCAGCGGACTTTCCAGGTGGCCGACGGCGGCGGCCACCTCCCGGTCGATCTGGTCGTCTTCGACACCGCGACCGACTTCACCGTGCGGCCGTGGGTGGTGGAGTCGCTGGATCGCCCCTTCAGCAGCGGCGATGTGATCGTGGGGGGCCGCCGGCCGGAGCAGGTGGGCGAGCGGTTCTCGCTGCAAGGCGTGGAGCTTGTCGTCCACGGCCGGCTGGGCCTGACGGGTGTCGGGCCCTTCGAACGCTCGCTGTTTGTCGCGGCTGATACGGCCGACCGGCTCGCCGCCGCCCGGGTGATCGACGCCGCCGGCGTCGCCCTACCCCGCGACCCGCTCGCCGCGCCGAGCGGCCTCCTCCTGCGGCTGACGGCGGGCCGCGGCCCCGACGACCTGCGATTCGCGGCGGCGCGGCTGGCCGACGTTGCTGTCGCCACGGGCAACGGCAGCCAGATCGACGTCCGGCAGGCGGTGGCCACGCTCGGCCGCAGTTCGCTGGCGCTGCTGCTGGTCTGCCTGCTCGCTCCCGCCGTGCTCGTGGGCGTGGCCTACACCGGAATCCTCGCGGAGCGCCGGCGCGAGCTGGGACTCATGCTCTCGATCGGCCTGCGCAGGTTCGACGTCGTGCTGATCGTGGCGGTGGAGGCAGGGGTGGCGGCGCTGGCCGGTGGACTCGCGGGCGTGCTCCTCGCGGCGGCGGTCCTCGCCGTCTTCGTTCGCACCGTCGGATTCCTGTTCGCCCGCCGGGAGATTCCATTGGTGGTTCCCGGGGCGGTGGAATGCCTGTGGATGGGACTCGCGAGCCTGGGCGCGGTGACCGTGGCCGCCGTCCTGGCGGTGATCGTGGTAGCGGCGATCGCCGCGGGCCGCGACGTGTGGACACTCATCCGCGGGGAGGGCTCGTGACGGAGGTGCCGCTTCTCGAGACGCGGAACGTTGGCCTCGCCTACGCGACCGACCGCGGCACGATCCACGCCGTCGATGACGTGACGATCCAGGTCGCGGCCGGCGAATGCGTGGTGATCTGCGGCCGATCGGGATCGGGCAAGTCGACGCTGCTGGCCCTCCTCGGCGGTCTCGCCCGGCCGACGAGCGGCACCGTGCTCTACGCCGGCCGGCCGTGGACGCAGCTTCGCGCCGCCGAGATCCAGGCCGCTCGGGCCGGTGGGATCGGGCTGTTGTGGCAGGAGAGCGTGCTCCTGCCCGGCCTGACGGCGCTCGACAACGTCGTCCTGCCACAACTCGTCGCAGGCCACACCCGAGGAGCGGCCTGCGCGCGGGCGGAGGCGATGCTCGCGCGGGTGGGGATGCGGGATCGCTGGGACGCCCATCCCGCCGAGCTCTCCGGCGGCCAGCAGCGCCGGGTGGCGCTGGCACGGGCCCTGGCGACGGAGCCCTGTCTGCTCCTCGCCGATGAGCCGACCAACGACCTCGATGCCCACGCCGAGGCACAGATCGTGCGCATCCTCACCGAGCTCAGGGAGGCGGGCACGACGGCGATCGTCATCGTGACCCACGATCCAGCCGTCGCCGCGATTGCCGATCGCCGGCTGTGGATGGAGCGCGGCCGGATCACCGACGGCGCCGTCGAGGCCGTCCCACAGCCGGCGCCACGGATCGGCCCGCCCGAGTCTTCCTCGTCGGCAACCGTCCCGATCCAGGCGTTCGAGCCCGCGGCCCCCGATCTCGTGCCGCAGGCGCCCACGGTGGCGACCGCTGACTGGCGGCGGACGCTTGCGCCGTTCGCCCTGGGGCTCGGCGTGGCGGCGGCCGGGATCGCGGGGATCGACCGGTTTGTGGCGCGGCGGCAGGAGCGCGTGGTGGAGACAATCCGGGAGCAGCGGCGGCTCGCGGAGGAGATGGCCCTCCAAGATCTCAGGGCCGACATCGACGACATCGCATCTGACGGCGCCGAGGGATTCACAGCCACGCTGTTTCTGGAAAACTTCCGGCCCGAGCGCCCGCTCCACGTGCTCGGTCCGGCGACCGCGGTGGCGGTGCAGCGGGACGGCCGCTGGGAGAGCCTGCCGACCGGCGCGAGCCCGGCCGCGCGGGAGATCCGGCGGGTCGGGGCCGACCGCCTCCTCATGCCCATCTCCTTCGCGCTCCCGGCGGGGCCCTACGATGAGCTCCTCCGCGGCTACATCCACGTGCGGATCTCGGCGTCGCTGGTGGTCGGCGACCGAGACGATGGCACCGGGGACCTCTTCGAGCGGTCCGACGCCTACTACGTCTACCTCCGCGATCCGCGGCTGACGGAGGACGCCATCCGCGCCGCCAACGGCTGGGGGGCGAAAGCGGCAGTGCCCCTCTGGATCCCCATGCCCGCGCATTGAAGCGGGCTGGGATGTCAGCGGCCGCTGCGGGAGCATCACGCCACCGCGGCGGCAGACATCTCCAAAACACCCCGGCTTTCCCGGGTGGATCCAGCGTGAAAAAGGTCATGGATGACTTCTTTCAGGGACATCCGAGCCCCACCCGCTCGGGCCATCCCCTCGGAGGTCACCGCCGAAATACCGCGACCCGATCCACGACCCGATCCATGAACCCCGCAGCGACACCAGCGCTGCCATGACTGCGCATCAGTCGGAGTGAGCTACACTCGTTCCAATCGGGAACAGACTCCATGAACAGGCTCTCGGTCCCGCCAGAGATTTCATCCGCATGAAAACCAGTTTCCTTTTTCTGGCAATCGCCCTCTTTTTCGGAGCGACTGATTCGGGCTTCGTCGCCGGTGCCGAGCACGACTGGAATCTCGGCGCGACGGGCCTCCGCGGCTCGATGCACTGTAACGCACTCGTGACATCCGATGCCCGTGACATCACGATCACGAGAGTGGAGACCGGCTCGCCCGCAGACGGCGTTTTTGTCGTCGGAGATTTGATTCTCGGGGTCGGCGGCAAACCTTTTTTCCAGGACCCGCGCACGGAAATGGGCAAGGCTTTGACCCTTGCCGAATCGGAGGCTGGCAAGGGCGATCTCCATCTGACCCGATCGCGCGCAGGCAGGTCGGTGGAGGTCGTGGTGAAGCTTCCGGTGCTCGGCACCTACAGCGTTACCGCTCCCTACGATTGCCCGAAGTCCAAACGCATTCTCGAACAAGGGTGCCGAGCCCTCGCGGCACGAATGGCGGAGCCTTCCTATGCCGAGCGGCTCGATCCCATCCCTCGATCGCTCAATGCCCTCGCTCTCCTCGCCAGCGGCGAGCCGAGCTACCTCCCGCTGGTGAAGAGGGAGGCCGAGTGGGCCGCAGATTTCCGAGACGAAGGGATGGCAACCTGGCATTACGGTTACGTCTCCATGCTCCTCGCCGAGTACGTGGGCGCCACCGGCGATGAATCGGTCTTACCGGGCCTGACCAGGCTGGCACTGGAAGCCGCTCATGGTCAAAGTGCCGTCGGCTCATGGGGCCACAGGTTCGCCCGGCCCGACGGGCGACTCTACGGCTACGGGATGATGAACTCGCCCGGATTGCCGCTGACGATCTCACTGGTGATGGCCCGGGGGGCGGGCGTGAAGGATCCCGCCCTCGATCAGGCGATCGATCGCAGTGCCACGCTGCTCCGCTTTTACATCGGCAAAGGAGCGATTCCCTACGGCGATCATCATCCCTGGATCGAAAACCACGAAGACAACGGCAAGTGCGGAATGGCCGCCGTGCTCTTCAACCTGCTCGGTGAAGCGAAAGGCGCGGAATTCTTCACGCGCATGAGCGTCGCCTCCCACGGACCGGAACGGGACACGGGTCACACCGGCAACTTCTTCAACATCCTCTGGGGGATGCCGGGCGTTTCACAAGCCGGTCCGCATGCCACCGGGGCATGGATGCGGGAATTCGGCAGCTGGTACTTTGACCTCGCGCGGCGGTGGGACACGAGTTACCTTCACCAGGGCCCGCCGGAACCGGAAGCCGACAGCTACGCAGGATGGGATAGCACCGGAAGCTATCTTTTGGCCTACGCAATGCCGCTGAAGAAGCTCCATCTGACAGGGAAAAAGACCAGCACGGTGCCGCAACTCGATACCGCGGCCGCCCAATCGCTGATCCTCGACGGGCGTGGCTGGACCAACAAGGATCGGACGAGCTTCTCCGATGCGCTGACCGACGACCAACTCCTCGACCGCCTTCGCAGCTGGTCGCCCGTCGTGCGCGAGCGGGCCGCGATGGCTCTTGGTCGCCGCGAGAGCGCTCCCGTGGCGCTGTTGATCGAGATGCTTGGGTCCCCGAGCCTCGACGATCGCTACGGTGCGTGTCAGGGATTGATTTTCCTCGGGCGTCGGGGAGCGCCTGCCGTCGAGGTCCTCCGAGAGACCTTGTCCCACCAAGACCTTTGGCTGCGAATCAAGGCTGCCGAGGCCCTCGCGGCCATCGGCGAGCCGGCCAAGCAGGCCGTGCCTCAACTCCTCGATATGCTGGCTCGGGTCGATGCACAGAATGACCCGCGCGGCATGCAGCAGCGCTATCTGTGTTTCACACTGTTTGATCGCAACGGGATGCTCGCTCGCTCACTGGAGGGCGTGGATCGCCCCGCGCTCTTCAAGGCCGTGCGGGCCGGGCTGAAGAACGAAGACGGTCGTGCCCGCGGCAGCATCGGATCGGTCTACCGCCGTCTCTCGCTCGAAGAGGTCACGCCCCTGTTGCCCGCCATCCACGAGGCGGTTCTTCAGCCTAGCCCGAGCGGCGAGATGTTCGCCGACGAGATCCGGGTGGAAGGGCTGCGCCTCCTGGCGCAGCACCACATCGAGGATGGCATGGAAGCGCTCGTGATCTACACCCGCGATCAGAATCCCTGGGCGAGCGAGCACCGCACTCCCGAGTTGATGAAGATCCTCCTCACCTACGGCACCCACGCCAAGGCGGTCATACCGGATCTGACGAGGATCGCGAATTACTTCGAGACGGAGGAAGAAGACTTCCCACGCCACCTGATGCTCCAGAAGGCCAAGTCTGTCCGGGAAGCGATCACGGCGATCGAAGCCTCGACGGACACTCCGGAACTGATCCGCATCACCGGGGACACGACGCGCCGCCGAGTCACACCATGACACGCCGCCCCTCCAGGGGACACTCTTCGGCGCGCCTTTTGGCCGCGGCGGCCGGCCGGCGCCGGCGGTAATCTGGACCTGCTCTTTGGACCTTGGTGAGCCGTTCCATGGTTCAACGCCTGCCGGCGGTGGCTCGATCGGCCTCGATGAAAAAGACCAACTCCCGGGCCTGCTCAGCGTAGATCTGTAGCTTGCCGGTATCGAGGGGCGTGCCCAGCCATTGCATCAGCAGCGCGTCGCCACCATCGACAAAGCCGGGGCCAAGGCCACTGAAGAAAAAGCCGGTGTTCCTGGCCGCTTCGGCAAGCGCTGGCGTGCCGGGATCATGGAGCGGGACCGACAGCGAAACAACCTGCGCACCCCGGTTCACCAGGTCGCGGAGCATCCGCTCCAGTTCGACCGCCGGCCGGCCGCCGACGGCGTGCACGCAGATCTCGCCGACCCCCCCATCCCCGAGCGTGCTCGCCACCGTCAGCTCCGCGGCCGCGGGTTCTTGGGGCTCTGCAAAGATCACCTCAGCCGCAATCGCGGCGTAAAGCTTCGCGAGCATGGGGCGGTAGCGGTTCGGGGCATGGATGGTCCGCGGCGCCTGGGGCCGCAGGAAATGAAAGGCCAGCAGCAGCGTCTGACGCTGCCCGAACGTCGGGATGACGAGCCCCTTGGGGAGCATGTCTTCCGGGAGTAGGCCGAGGGTCACGGCGCAGAAGGCCATGCCGTTGCGCAGGTCGTTGCGCTGGGAGAAGGTGTGGATCGTGACCGGGCGGGCGTACACCCCCTCGAGCTTGAGGGCCGCCGCCTGCTCGGCGAGACGCCCGGTCATCAGCTCCAGAAGCTGATGGCCACGGTAGGCGGGGAGCACGACCGCCTCCCCCCGCTCGGCCACCGACGCACCCGCCTCCCGCTCCAGCGCCACATGCCCCACGACCATCCCCGCGGAGTTGCGGGCGATGACCGGCACCAGTTCACCGCGCTCGACACTCGCCCAGTAGCGCGCAGGGGCAAAAACCTCCGCGTGCGGATAGTGGCTCCCATACACCTCGACGAAGCAGCGGGCGATGGCGGGGGCATCGGCCTGCGTGGGCAACTCGATCCGGAAGTCAGCCGCGACCGGCTCGGCGCTCGGCTCCGCTTGCGTGTGGGCAAGTTCGTGGGCCCAGCGTTTGGCGGGGTCGGCAATGTTTGAAAGACTTAGCATGGGGCGGGCTTCCGGTTTTTGGGCTGGCAATCAACGGTCGCCTTGCGATGCGGGAGCATCACGCCACCGCGGCGGCAAACGACGTGTAGAGATCGGCAGGCAAGGGATACTCAAGCCGCCATGTGATCGCCATCGGCTGCTCTCCTTCATGCCGCACGTACGTCGCCGGCCCGAGGAACCAGAAGGCCCGATCGGCAGTGTTCAACCGGGCAAAGAGCATGATCGCCGAGCCCTGCTGGGCGTGAGCCTGGTAACGCTTTCCCGTCGGGCTCTCGGCACGAACGGCCGATTGGCTCTCCCAATGGACGAGCTCGCGGCTGATGGCGTAATCGCGATAGCGGGTCGTCGGTGAGAAGCCGCCGCTGGTCTTGTCGAGGGTGAAGGCGAGGAGATCGGCGGGCACCCCCTTCGCCCAAGAGACGCCGCTTTGCCACGGGGGCATCTTCCCGCCTTCGCGAAGGCCAAAGGCAGCAAGGATTTCGAGCCGCGAATAGCGCGCGTGGACTGCCAGCGGTACATCGGGGTGCGAGGCGAGTCGCTGCGTCGAGTGGCTGATACGGCCTTCCAAGACGTCAAGGATCGCCAGCAATTCATCGCGGACGTTTTCATGGGCCCCGAGGAGCGCCACGCCGTCGGCCAGTGAGTGCGCCTTGGTGACAGCCTTGTCGGCCACACTCGCCACGAGCATGTTTGTCAGGCGGCGATCGGCGTGGGGAAGCGCTGCAAGAGCGCTTGGGTCGCTCGCACGGAGGATCCTCCGGTAAGCCTCGATCCGACGTGGGTCATCGACATGGAGAATGCGGCCGCAGCCCCGCAGGAGCTTCTCCTCGAGCGGGCCGGCCGGCGCCGTGGCGAGCCCTGCCGCCTGCCGCAGCGCCGTCCAGGAGCGGTTGCCAGAGTAGATCTCCTCCGGCTCCAGCCCCGTCGCGGTGAGGTAGGTGGCAAGCGAAATGTCCTTTCCGCCGGCGGCGAGGCTGCGAAGCTCTTCGACGCGCGCGGTCCACCGCGCCGGCACCGCCTGCCTGACGTTCTCAAGGACAATCCGGCTGGCGACCGCGTCGAGCTCCATGTGGCAACCGGCCGGCAGAAAGGGGAAGCCCGCGTTGATCTGCCGTTCGAGATCCTGCCGCGTCCCCCCGAGGAGGGCCCGGAAGCGCCGGTCGTAGCGAAACTCCTTGCGGTGCTGGCCGACGAAGTCGAGCACCGTGCAGACCGACTTCCCATCGAGCCGCCGCAGACCGCGGCCGAGTTGCTGGAGGAAGAGGGTGGGGCTGTCGGTGGGCCGCAGAAAGAGGACCGTGTCGACCGCCGGCACGTCGACCCCCTCGTTGAAGAGGTCGACCGAGAACACGACGTTTATGCGCCGGCGCTTCAAATCGTGGAGCGCCGCGGCCCGTTCGGCGTCGGGCGTGTCGGCCCAGACGGCCGTCGCCTCGACGCCCGCCTCGTTGAAAATCCGGGCCATGAAGCGGGCATGGGCGACGCTGACACAAAATCCGAGACCGCGAATCTGCGCCGGGTCTGCCGTACGCCGGGCGAGCTCCTGAAGAACGACCCGAGCGTAGGCGTCGTTGGCGGTGAGTACCTCCGTGAGGCGCTCGACGTCATAGCCGGCCCCACGCCGCCAGGGGACATCGCGCAGATCGGTGGTGTCGTGGATGCCGTAGTAGACAAACGGCGTGAGGCGATGCTGGTCAATCGCATCCCAGAGCCGCAGCTCCGCCGCGATCCGATCGCCGAACCAGCTGAGCACCGGCAGGCCGTCGCTCCGCTCAGGCGTGGCGGTGAGGCCGAGGAGCTCCCGCGGCGCCACATGCTCGAGCAGCCTCCGGTAGGACGGCGCCGCCGCATGATGAAACTCATCGACGATGACAACGTCGAAGTGGTCGCTCGCGAGATGGGCGAGCCCCGCCGCGTCGAGGCTCTGGATCGAGGCAAAAACATGCTCGAATCGCTGCGGCCGCGCTCCCCCCACCCACAGCTCGCCGAACGTCGGCTCGCGGAGGGCGTGCCTGAAGGTGCCGAGAGCCTGCGTGAGGATCTCCTCCCGATGGGCGACGAACAGCAGCCGGGCCCGCGGGAGCGTGGCCGAGAGGCGGCTGTAGTCGACCGCCGCCATCACGGTCTTTCCTGTCCCGGTCGCGGCGGCCAGGAGATTGCGGTGATGCCCCTGCGATCGCGCCAGGGCGATTCTGGCCAGGAGATCTTCCTGGAAGGGCTCGAGGCGAATCTCGATCGGGCTGAGCAGGAACGACGGTCCCGGGCGGGCCGACTCGGTCTGCTCGAGAAACTCCTCCCGCCGGTAGGGAAGAAACGTGCCGCCCTGCCAGTAGCTCTCGAACACCGCGGCGAGCTTGTCGATCGCCTCCGGATTCCGCGCCCCCGACAGGCGAACATTCCACTCCAGGCCGCTCACCTGGGCCGAGTGGGTGAGATTCGAGGAGCCGATGTAGGCGGTTGAGTAGCCGCTGCGGCGGTGAAAGAGCCAGCTCTTCGCGTGGAGCCGGGTGGTGCTCGTGTCGTAGGAGACGCGGATCTCCGCGCCGGCTTGCTCGAGGACATCGAGCGCCCGGGCCTCCGTCGAGCCGGTGTAAGTCGTCGTCAGGACCCGCAACCGGCGCCCGGCCTGCATCTGCTCGCGCAGCGTGTTGAGGAGCGGAGCGATCCCCGTGAAGCGAATGAAAGCCATCACAAGATCGATCGAATCGGCCGAATGGATCTCGGTGAGCACCTGGCTGCCGACGGAGGGCTCGCCCGGCGCATTGGTAAGGATCGCCGTGTCGAGGAGCGGAATCAGCGGTGGACGGATCTCCTCGGCCGATCCATCGGGGAGCACCGCCGCGATCGAGCGGAGCATCTCTCCACCCCGCAGCGGACGCTCTCCCCGATCGACGGCCGCGACAGCCCTTTCTGCCTGCGCGAGCTTCCCGAGGCCGTTGATCAGGCTGCGCGTCAGCCTGACACCGACCGCCACGCGCTCCTTCTCGTCAACCGTCGCGATCAGCCGACGGACGATCCGGGCGACATGGAGCGACAGGCGGTCGGCTGCTTCCGCCGACCGAAGGGTGCTACGGCTCTCACGCAGGGCTGGAGTGAGCCGCGCGAGCTCACCCCCAAGGGCCTCGGTGAGGAGCGTTTCGTAGAGGCCGCGCGTGAGCGGATCCATGTCAGCCGTCCCCGGCGCCTTCGATCCCGATCGAGCAGGGATCCCCTCCATCCCCAGTCGCATCGAAAGCGAAGCAACAGGCCCGCTTCCCCCCTGGAGTGTATCGCCAGAAAGCCCTCGTCGGCGTTCATCCCCAGCACCCGGAGGTGACCTTGGAAAAGGACGACAACGCGTTGACCTTGACGTGTACATCCGTACCCTTACCAAGGACGCGATACCACGGGGTACCTCACTTGATCCCACAGTTCCTGCCAAACGGCCTGCTGCCCGAAGGGCTCCACGAGGCGATTGAAGCTGAAGTCCTTGGTCGTTTTGCCGATGTGTCGGTCGAGCGCAAGCGCCTCGGCCGCCAGATCAGTCGATGGCTGCAGCTGTGTCGATCGTGTCGGGCGAGGCGGTTCTGCCTCAACGGCAGCTTCGTGACGGCCAAGGCCTCTCCCCACGATGCCGATGCCGTCGTGTGGCTCGGGGCCGATTTCAGCGATCTCGTAGAACGAGGCCACCCCGACGCAGTCGAGTTGGCCGAGATCCTCGGCATGCGTCCGATGGAGCACCTCTTTGCCGCGGAAGATCGCCGGGACTGGGACGATTGGATAAACTTCTTCAGTCGCACGAGCGAATCCGCGACAAAAAAAGGGCTGATCGAGGTGCTGCTGTGATTACCAATGCCGCCGAATATGAGAAGGCCCACGGCGATCTGAGGATTCTCGAACAGAGGATCGCTGATCTCGAGCGCGACCACCCCATTGGTGAGAAGGGGTTCACGAAGGCGGGCGTCCGCAAGATGATCGCCAAGATCAACGAAGAACTTGCGGTCTTCGAGAGTCGTGAGGAAACCAGGCTGGCCACGCCACGGTGAGGGTTGACAACCGGGCACAGGCTTCTTCCCCGGCCAGCTAAGATCGACAGCCAGGAGACCCCGCCATGCCAAACGAAGCCCAGTGCCCGTTCTCGACCGTGCCCCAGGCCGACCCGTCGAAGAGCACGGCGAACCGGGATTGGTGGCCGCAGAGCCTCCCCTTGCGGATCCTCCAGCAGAACCCGCCGGCGATCGATCCGATGGGGGCAGGCTTCGACTACGCCGAAGCGTTCAGCACGCTCGATCTCACGGCGCTGAAGGCCGATCTCCGCACGCTGATGACGTCGTCGCAGCCCTGGTGGCCGGCCGACTACGGCCACTACGGGCCGTTCTTCCTCCGCATGACCTGGCACGGCGCGGGAACCTACCGGACCGCCGACGGCCGCGGCGGCGCGGGGGCCGGTATGCAGCGGTTTGCCCCCCTCAACAGCTGGCCCGACAACACCAATCTCGACAAGGCGCGCCGGCTCCTCTGGCCGATCAAGCAGAAGTACGGCCGGAAGATCTCGTGGGCCGATCTCCTCGTGCTCACCGGCAACGTGGCGCTGGAATCGATGGGGCTTGCGACCTTCGGCTTCGGCGCGGGCCGGATCGACGCCTGGGAGCCCGACGAAACCTACTGGGGGCCGGAGAAGACCTGGCTCGGTGAAGAGCGCTACAGCGGTGATCGGCAGCTCGCCAATCCGCTCGCCGCCGTCCAGATGGGGCTGATCTACGTTAATCCAGAGGGCCCCAACGGCGTGCCCGATCCGGCCGCTTCAGCCCGCGACATCCGCGAGACGTTCGCTCGGATGGCGATGAACGACGAGGAGACCGTCGCCCTCGTGGCCGGCGGCCACACCTTCGGCAAGACCCACGGCGCCGCCGCCGCGAGCCATGTCGGCCCCGAGCCGGAGGCAGCGCCCCTCGAGGCGCAGGGCCTCGGCTGGAAAAATAGCTACGGCACCGGCAGCGGCAACGACACGATCACCAGCGGCCTTGAAGGCGCCTGGACCCCCACGCCGACCACCTGGGACTCGAGCTACTTCGAGATGCTCTTCGGCTACGACTGGAAGCTGACCAAAAGCCCAGCCGGCGCCCATCAATGGATCCCGACCGATCCCGCTGCCGGGACGGTCGTCCCCGATCCCCACGATCCGGCAAAGCGGCACGCCCCGGTCATGCTCACGACCGACATCGCCCTCCGGGTCGATCCCGTCTACGAGCCGATCGCTCGGCGCTTCCACGCCGATCCAAAAGTGTTTGCCGATGCCTTCGCCAGGGCGTG
>CALQRA010000122.1 GCA_943332855.1 Candidatus Kuenenia stuttgartensis | reverse complement strand
TGCCCGTATCGGCAGATGAGCGGAGGCATCCGGCGGCTTGCCGGGAGCACGTGCGACCTGACGAAGACGCCGATCATCCGTGGAGGGCGGTCGATCCGCTTCCTGTCGAGCAGCCATCGGACGACGCCCGGCGTGCTTGCCGACGTAACGGGGGTGTTGTTGCACTTCAAGCTGGCAGGGGCTCCGGCAGCGTGGACCATGGATGCAATCGGCGACCGCCGACCGGGATGTGTTCGTCGTCATCTCGCCGACTCGATGCCCGGCCGGCGTGGCGACGAGGCACGCGCCTTCATGGGCCCGTCGACGGTGCGCTACGAATCGAGCCGCCAACTGCTCGCACTGGGCTTGCTCGAATGCCCGGAGGATTTTTTAGCCGGCCTGTCGCAAACGAGGCATGACCATGGCGCATGACGGGGGAGCCGCGGGCCACGGCGGGGATTCGCCGGTGGCAGGGAGCGCCTTCGACGCCCACGCCCGCGCGCTCCTCGAGCAGGGACAGCTGGCGGAGGCCGAAGCGGCCTACCGCGATCTCCAGGCTCGTCATCCCGA
This sequence comes from Candidatus Kuenenia stuttgartensis, assembly GCA_943332855.1. Lineage (GTDB taxonomy): Bacteria > Planctomycetota > Planctomycetia > Pirellulales > UBA1268 > QWOP01. The sequence goes on along the minus strand of CALQRA010000122.1, from coordinate 13,347 downwards.
CCGGCCTGCCGGTCTTTCTGGCCTCGCGATGGTGGCCATGCAGTCGGGCCAATGGCAGACGGCGCTCGAGCGCTTCGAGGAATGTCTGGCAGGGTTTCCGTCTCGATCGCCACCGTTTTGGCGCCTCGGGCGTGCGAGGGCCCTGGCGCGGCTGGGGAGACGTGAGGAGGCGGAGGCGGCCTACGAAGCAGAAGCGGGGCAGTCTCCCGGGGACGCCAAGCCGTTGATCCAGCTCTACGGCACGCTTGCGTTCCCTTGGCCGGCGCCCCGGAAGCTCGCACTCCTCGACAGGATCGCCGCGATCGCACCGTCCGATCGCTGGTGCCGTGTGACGCGGGCGATGGTGTTGGCCAGATCCGGTCGGCTCCGGGAAGCGCGAGGGCTGGTGGAGTCGGTCGTCATGGAGGATGCCGGTGCCGGCACATGGTCGGTGCAGGAGCTGAAGACGACCTTCCAGGCGGTCCAGTTCTGCTGCTGCGACCATCCCCGCATTGTCCTCCTGGAACGCCTTTCAGCGTTGGCGAAACAGCGGGCCGACGAGGAGCAGGGGGCGGCGATCCTCCATGGCCAGCTGCGTCTGGCGCTTGGCGACCATGAGGAGGCCGGGCGGATCGTCGCCGGGCTGCGAAGCCGGGGCGTGGCGGGGGAGATGGTCGCGGGGATGGCGGAGATCTGTGCCCGTCGCGCAGACGCGTCCTACCCGGACTACGCTGCCCCCAAGGTGTTCTGCATCGGTTTGAGCAAGACGGCCACGAGCTCCCTCGACGAGGCCCTCGAAGCCCTCGGTTTGCGGACGGTTCACTGGCTCAATCGCTCTACGGAGACGCTGCTCTCCGAGAGTGATCTCTTCCTCTTCGACGGCTTCTCCGACATCGTCGTCTCGTGGCGGTTTGAGCACCTCTACACGACGTTCCCCAACGCACGCTTCATCTACACCACCCGCCGCACGACCGACTGGGTGCGATCAATCACCGCGCACTACGAGCGGCTCCACGGCCTCTCGTCGCCGCGCGACCTGCAGAAGTCGGGGTTCCGGGAGCGCTTCAACGGCGCCGCCGGGATGGCCGAGATGAACCTCTACGCCCGGCACGCGACGTGGGAGGAGGCCTATGGTGAGTTCGACCGGCGGGTGAGGCATTTCTTTGCCGACAAACCGGCAGACACATGGCTCGAGATGGCGGTCTGCGAGGGGGAGGGGTGGGAGAAGCTGTGCGGCTTTCTCGGCAGACCCGTGCCCGATCTTCCCTTCCCGTCGAGCAATGTCGCCCCGCGGACGGCTTGAATCGGCGCGGCACGGGATCGACGGGACGGCATCGGAACGATCGACCGCCACCCCGATCACCGCCAAAGGGGTGCGCCGGCCGGTTTGTCGCCAGGAGAAGGCCTGCTAGAACGATCGTCGGCCAATTCACCAGTGCTCCCAGGGCCGGATTGAACGCATCCTTCTCCCACGATGACACCTCGACCGACCACCACGGCAAGCGCCGTCCTCCGCCGACTCCTCGATTGGCGCCGGCCGGCGCCTGAGCCAGCCCCGCCGCAGGTGCCGGTCGCAGCCGAGAATCTGTCACCAACGTCGTCGGTGCGGTTCTTTCCCCACTGGAACCCATACTGCGTCAAGCAGCTCCATGGGCTGATCGCGTTGATCCTCGACATCCAGGCGCGGGCCGAGCATCACCGCATCTGGGTCGAGTGCGGCTCACTCCATGGGGAATCGGCGGCGCTGTTCCTCGCGTTTCCCTTCATCGAACAGCTCCACTGCATCGACATCCGCTCCTTCCCCACGCTCCAGAAGCGCCTCCGGCCGTTGCTCAAAAGCGGTCGCTGCGTATTCCATCTCGGCACGTCGCAGGAGCATGCGGCGGAAATCCCGGAGGCGGACGTCGTCTACATCGATGCCAATCATTCCTACCAGGCTGTCAGGGACGACATCGCCGTCTGGTACCCGCGCATCACCCCCGGCGGGGCGCTGTGCGGCCACGACTATTATCAGGAGAAGCACTGGCCCGGAGTGAAGCGGGCCGTCGACGATTTTTTACGTCGCGAGCAATTGACCCTCACCACCTATGCCGATTCGTCATGGATGGTGTTGAAGCCGAAAAAATGACGCTTGCGTCGCCGCTGGGGCAGGATTGCCTGGGGGGAGCCGATTCAATGGGGAGTGACCACCAGCTTTTGTGACGACGCCCCGCTTTTCTTCCCCCGCTCATGCGTGGTCATGAATGACTTTTTCCACGGACAGTCACCATCGCCACCAGCGCCGTGGCTGGGGCGGAACGAGGGGGGCGGGGAGGAGATGGCGCATCGGCCCGGCCATTTCCACGAGCCCTGTCGCGATCTCGGCGGCGCGCATGGCGTCCCCCTCCCGAACGGCCTGCTCGTGGTCGACGAGATGACGGTTGACAAGCGTCGTGCGGATCACCTCCTCGTCACCGTCGGCAAAGAGATCGCGGTTGGCGACGAACCATGCGAGGCGGCTTGTCGCCGTTCGCAGCATGTGGCTCGGCTCCTGGCTCTGCTGCGGCCCGTGGCGGCGGTAACGGGCAAGCGGCTCAGGTATCCGGAGGAATCTCCCCTGCGACCTGAGGAGGACGAAGAAAATCACGTCCTCGGCGTGGAGGATCGACTCCGGGAAGGGGGTGCGGAGGGCCGCCGCACGGCGGACGACGGCACAATCGATGTGGACGGTGAAGCCGACGAGCATCTCCCGCAGAGGATGGGGGGCATCGTAGCGCGCGGGAAGCGAGCAGAGTCGTTCCTCCTGTCCTTCCCCGAAGAGAAGAAAGTCTCCGGTCACGCAGACGACATCGGCCGGAGCCGAGCGGATCGCCTCCGCCTGAAGCTCGACCTTCGTCGGCAGCCAGAGATCGTCGGCATCGAGGAACGCCACCCAATCGCCCCCTGCCGCCTCGATTCCCCGGTTACGGGCCGCCGACTCTCCCTGATTCGGCTGGCGGATGACGCGTACCGGCGGCCCGAACGATTCCGCGATGTTGGCGGAATCGTCCGCCGAGCCGTCGTCGACGACGATCACCTCGAGGACCGGCTGCGTCTGCCCGAGGATCGATTCGATCGTCGCGCGAAGGAAGGCCGCGGCGTTGTAGCAGGGAATGACAACCGAGATCGAAGGGGCGGATTCATCTCGCTCGGAAGGGCTCGTCGGCATGCAAAAAGAATAGGTCGGCCAATGGCACTTCGGCAAGCGCCGACCGAACGGAGCGGATCATGAGGAGCAACAGGCGGGGTTGGTTCTGGATACGGCCCTCGCTTGAAGGTGCCGAGGGGCTTCCTGTCCACGCTCAAGGCCGGCTTTATCTCGTTACCGCAGACCGGCCCGGTCTCCTGGGTTGTTCTGCTTGATGTCATCTGGAAAAGAAGGGGTGGGGGTGATGTCACTCTTGATCCCGTCGGCGGTATCGCAGGCGGTCGGGTCGGCCGGCCAGCCGTAGTCGCAGGCGGCCGTGGCTGGCGTTGCCGGCCACGAGGACGAACTTCTGGCGACCGTCGCCGAGCGTGGTGCGTTTCAATTCGCCCCCCCGGAAGACACGTCATCAGGGGGCGGTAATCGCGGCCATGGCCGCGGCAAACTCGACTTCGTCGACATGGAAATCAGACCAACTCGGCCCCTGGGCCCCCGGGGCTCTTTCCACCAAGCTCCGGCCGACGAGGCAGTGGTACTCGAGCCCCGCCGAATCCGCCAAGGAGTAGTAGTAGGGGTGGATGTGATCCGAGGGGAACAATTCCAGGATCTTCGTCCCCGGGCGGCACCAGGCGAGATTGGCAAGCGCCGCGCCGTGGGCACCAACGACCACCGCCGCCTCGGCAAAATCTTTTTGTGGGTCCTCCACCTTTGACGGATCGAGGATCTCGAAACCGGCTGCCACGAGCAGGCGTCGGACTGACGCCTCGTTGCTCACCGTCCGTCGATAGCCTTCCCTTGAAACGAACAGGCGTCGACCGGTTCTCGATGGAGTCGCCGGCCAGCGCTGTTGAACGAAGCCCGGCAACCAGCGGGGAATGTTGCGTCGCGAACCGGGAAACGTCGCCAGATGGAGCGTCTCCGGGCGCACGACGGTCGACTGGCTCAACCAGGCGAACTTCTCTTCCGGGATCCCCAGCCGGTCGAGGAGCCGCCGCGCATTGGCCGACGGAGGCTGCGGACAATAGACCCGGTCCATCGCCTCCACCCGGATCCCCGCTGCCTCGAAAAGGTGGAGACGACAGAGCCCGTCGAGCACGAATTGGCAGAAGTTCTTGTGGCCGAAGTCGCTCGCCAGCGACATCGAAACGCCCGCCACCGGTTCGCCCTGGCACTTCGGAGCGGCCAGACCGAGTTCGTCGATGTGGCGGCCATACCACGAATGGTCCGCAAGGAGGGTGCCTTCGGAGGTGAACACCCGGCCGTTGATCCCCTGGAGGTAGGGCCGGCGGACCTCGAGCACGCCCGCTTCGGGAAAGACCGGGTCGAGTTGGTCGCGCAGATCGATCTTCACCGCCCCATGGCAGGCATGCGGTGCCCGCACGTTGGTCGCGGAGGGATAGACGCTCCGCCAACGGCCGAGCCCGCGGGTAGCCACCTCCGGTGACGGGAGCCATGCCGCCGGGGCCACGGCCTTCGCCGCCAGATCACCCCCGAGAAAGTCGGCGACCCGCGCCTCGAGGTCCGCGATCAGATCGGCCCGCAAACGCATCGGCTCTTCCACCGCCGTGCGCCACGCCTCGCCGGAGAGTCCTCCAAGGAGCTGCGAGAGCGTCACGTGTCGCGTCTGCTCGAAAAGCCCCGGAAGGCGGGGGTCGTGCCGGGTGCAGTCGTGCCCCTTGTCGGCAAGGTCGGGGCGGACCTCCACGACGGACGGATCGTCCTTGAGGACAAACAGCGCGGGCGTTCCCATCGCCATCGCCGGAAGAACGGCGTGCAACCGGGAGGTGACGACGAGCCTGGCGGCGGCCAGTCGCTCGAGCATCGCCTCTGCCGCGCGAAACCTCTCCCTGGGGCCCAGCTCGCGGCTCACGAGCGCCGACTGATGGCTGGCGCCCGGGCGCCAAGCCTCCGGCATGCCGCCGATCCGCGCAAGGAGACGGTCGAGCGATTCGGTGGGCGATTCACTCGACTCACCTGAGCCGGCCGCCTGGCGGAGCCTGCGGACCTCGGCGGCATTGGCGAGCGCAGGGGGGAGCGCGGGGAAGAAGTGCCCCCGGAACGGATCGACGAACAGCACCTCGCCGCCCTCCTTCCGCGGCCGCGGCGGCAGGGTCATCGTCAGGCAGCCGGAGAAGTAGGCATCGATGCCGGCAGCGCGGAGAAAGCTCGTCGTGTCGAGGTCGCGACACCCGATCGGCTCGTGTTGTCGCAGATAGGCGAGCGACTCGTCGGTCACCATCGTCGCCCGGGCCGGCCCCGTCGTGACGTGGAACGAGACGAACAGGGGGATGAGGTTCGGCGGCGGTGGCCAGTGCTCCGGGCACTTCATCCACCAGCCGTTCATGATCACCTTGATCGGCCCGGCCGAAGCGATCGCTTCCAGCCGTTCCCGCTCCACGAGGCGATCAACCCGCGGAAGGAATCGAACCGCGGCGAGCGACTGGACGGCGTCGCCGACGTTGCCGGACGTTCCGTGAACGAGAATTCCATATTTCATGGTGCACCCCCGGTCTTCAGCTTCCGGCGGGCTGCGGCGTCCGACTGGCGGAGCGAAGCCGGTTGGTGGCGAGGGAGCTGCCGTCGAGCCCGATCATGTCGAGGAACGTATCGACGCCGACTGGCGGCTCCCCCTTGGCGACCTCCTCGACGATGAGCTGCTTCCGGTCGGAGGCCGCGCTGGCCTTCTTCAGTTCGGCAGAGAACGTGAGCATCACGAACACGACCAGAGCGATCGAGATGCCCCGGAGGGCTCTGACGCGGTTGGCGGCCATCTGCGTACTTCCCCGGGGGCTCTGCAGATCCTCTTGGTAGGCGGGTGGACAAGCCTCATGGGGCTATCGATGCGGCGGCGGGACAGCTTCCACAGTGCCACGGATTGTACGGGTCGTACCGGCCGCAGGGACTCTCAGGCCCTCGCGGAAGCGGAAACAAGCCCCTTCCAAACAACCGACCGGCCCATGAGGGCCATTCTCAGCCGCCCGGAGGGCCTTCCCAATCGTTGGAGAAGAATAAGGTCGGCCAATGGCACTTTGGCAAGCGTCGGCCGTGTGGAGCGGATCACGGGAAGCAACGGCCGGGCCCGGTGGGGCTCGATATCAGTGACCGGGGATTGGTGTCTCGCGGCGGTCGCGTGGCTCGTCAGAGGTATCATGGCGGCTCGTCATGTTGCCAGGAGACCTCCCGGTCTCGTCCCCGGTGGCCCGGAGACGCCCGCGTCACTGATCCAGCGTGATTGCCTGGAAGGGAAGATTCGATGGGGAGTGACTACCAGCGTTTTGACGCCCCGCATCTCGACTACGCCCTCTGGGACTGCCCCTTCGACAAGACGGTCAAGCTGCGGGGGCCCTCGGTCGACCGGACGCGCCCGTACATCGCATGTCTCGGGGCGGCTCCGACGTTTGGCAGATTCTGCCGGGAGCCTTTTCCGGAGTTGTTGTCGCGGAGGCTGGGGATGCAGGTCCTCAATGCGGGTGTGGCGGGGGCCGGTCCGTCGACCTTCCTGCGCGGAGGGTGGCGCGAGTGGCTCGACGGGGCGGAGGCTGTCGTCGTCCAGGTGCTCGCGGCCCGGAGCGAGAGCAATTCGCTCTTCGAATGCGATCCCACGCGCGGGGCCCTCGGTGTCCGACGCTCCGACCGCTCCGACGCAAGCCCGATGCGCTTCGAGGAGTTTTTGCGCCGGCTGATGGAATCCAGCGATCCGGCGACGGTGCGGCGTGTCGTCGAAGAGACGCGACAAAACTACGTGCGGAACATGAACCGCCTGTTGGAGGGCATCCGCGCGCCGACGATCCTCCTCTGGCTGTCGAAGCGGCCGCCACGCTACGCCATCAACGACCGGAAGCTCCACGGGATCCTCAACGCCCATCCGCAGCTTGTCGACGACGTCATGCTCGACCAGATACGGACGCATGCCGACGCTGTCGTGGAGTGTGTCTCGTCGGCGGGGCTGCCGCAGCGACTCTGGCCGGCGGCGGAGCCTCTCCCCGGCACGGTTCTTGCGGAGGGGGTGCTCACCAACCGGTATTATCCGAGCCCGGAGATGCACGCGCTGGCCGCGGCGCAGCTTGCCGAGACGTGCCGATCGATCCTCCCCTCCGCGCGATGATCCCCCCGGGGCCATCAGGCCCGGGGCGAGTGGGCAACGGGAATGCCGGACGGTCCCCCGCAGGGGCTGGCATGTCCCTCTGGAAACTGGCGCTATGCTGCCCTCCCGTGCAGTCCTGTGGAACTTCCACGGGGGAATATGGTGGACTGACGGGTTCGTGTCTTTCTCGCTTGGTGACCAAGACTCCGGTTCGCGTGGCGTCCATGAACGATCCGGCCCGTCCCCCCTCGAAGCGAGATGATCTGCCGCGGGGGAGGATCGTGTTTCTCACCTCCTGCCCGCTCCTCTGGGGAGGGAGCGAGGAACTGTGGAGCGATGCGGCACTCGCCCTTGAGCGCAGGGGCTTCCATGTCCGCGCGGCCCGCAGCCGCCCGTGGCCCTGGGGACCGCTCCACCCGCGATGGGAGGCGCTGCGGCGGGCGGGAGTCAGCCTCGGCGGCTTCCGCGTCGGCGGACTCGAGGAGGCGGTGCCCGATGCGGTCTACCGGTTTCTTCCGCGCTTCGCGGGCCCGGCCTTCCATGCGCGCAACCTCTGGCTGTCGCTGAAGCTGCGTTTGTGCCGGGCCGACCTGGCGGTGGTGTCGCAGGGAGGCTCCTACGACGGGATCTGCCCGGTCAATCTCCCGGACATCTGTCGGGCAGCGCGGGTGCCGTACGTGATCATCTGTCAGAAGTCGTCGGAGACCGACTGGCCCCACGACAGCCTGCGGAGGGTGTACGCCAACGCCTACCGCGGCGCCCGACGGGTGTACTTCGTCTCGGAGCACAACCGGCGGATCACCGAGCAACAGCTCGCGATGGCGCTCGATCGGTCCGAGGTGGTTCGCAATCCCACGCTCTTGACCACCGACGGGCCGCTCCCTTGGCCGGACCCGGTCGACGGTCGGCTCCGGCTGGCCTGCGTCGGGCGGATGTGGCCGAGGGAGAAGGGGCAGGATGTTTTGCTCAACGTCCTCGCCCGCGACCGCTGGCGCGGCCGCCCGCTCGACGTCGATTTCTACGGCGAAGGGCCGATGGAACAGGGGCTCCGCGACATGGCTCGGTTCCTTGGGCTTGCAAACGTCCGGTTCCACGGGCAGGTTCCTGACATCACTGCCGTTTGGCGCGATCATCACGCCCTCCTGCTCCCATCGCGGTCGGAGGGGCTGTCGCTGGCGCAGGTCGAGGCCATGCGCTGCGGCCGGCCGCCGATTGTCGCTGCCGCCGGAGGGGCGCGGGAATTGGTCGACGACGGCGTGGAGGGCTTTGTCGCCGGCGCGGCCACCGAAGACGACTTCGATGCGGCCTTCGAACGGGCATGGCTGCGTCGGCACGAATGGGAGGCGATCGGCAGACGCGCCGCAAAGCGCGTCGCCCGCGACGTGCCTGTCGATGCGTCCGCCTCGTTCGCCGATCGTCTTGAGCGTATTCTTGCGGACGTCGCCGGCGGAGCGGCCCCATGAAATCTCACCTGCCACACCCGGCCCCGGGCCGGGTCAGCGTACGATTGACCGGCGCAAGAGTGTTCTCCCCATGAAGCGTTACCTGCCCACGATCCTCCTCGTCGCCTGCTTCGGCGCCCTCGCTCTGGCCGTGCCGGTGGTGGTCAGGCGATGGTCGGCCGGGATGGCCTCCTACGCAGCCACCAAACTCGACGCAGCGAGGCAGGCAGCCGTCGATGGGGACGACGACGGGGCGATCGAGCTTTACTGGGCCTACCTCGATGCCGCCGGGCCGACTCCGAACCCCGATGCCCTCGAGGCGTATGCCCTTCTGCTCCTTCGCCGGGCCGCCCGCCCCAGGCCGAGTGGCGATGATGTGGCGGCGGCCTTCGACGCTGCCGAGGTGGCGGTGCGGCAGCGCCCCGGGAGTGTCGAATTGCGACGCCGGCTCGGCGAACTCAAACTCGCCACGGGGAAGCCGATCGAGGCTCGCGAGCACCTCCTCATCGTCCGTGAGGCAATCGAACGTGGGACATCGACCGACGAGGCCGCTGCCATCGATCTCCTCCTCGCGAAGAGCTGGGCGGAGAGCGGTGACGTCGATCGGGCTGCCCCGATCTTCGCCCGACTCATCGGCTTCAATCTCGGAGAGCAAGCGTTCGCTGAATCCGGGACAGCCCAACCAGCCGGATCTCCTCCTCCCGCGGAAGCCGAGGCCTTTCTCCTTCTGGCCAACCTCCTCCGCGAGCGGCTCCGCGCCCCGGCAGCGGCCGACGTGGTGCTCGAGCGGGCCCACGAGCTCCATCCGGACAGTGTCAAGGTGTTGTTGGCGTACTCCCGGATGAAGGCCGCGGCCAAGGACATGCCGGCGGCCCGTGCCGCGGCCGCTCGCGCGGCAGAGGTCGATCCGACGGATGCGTCGGCGATCCTCGCCGACGCCCAGATCAAGGCCAGTGGTGGCAGTCCGGCCGCCGCCACCGCCGCCTTCCTGACAGCGCGGACACAGTTTCCCGACCATAAGGGAATCTTTCTCGCCGCCCTGTCGCACTTCCAGCGCCATGGCACGGAGAGCGAGACCCTCGAGCTCCTCGCCAAGGGGCTCTCGAAGTATGCCGATGAACCGCGGTTTTTGTCGTTCGTGTCGGCCATGAAGCTCGCCCCCGACTCGCTCGCCCCTTTCAAGCAGGCGCTCGACGACGCCCGGACGCAACGCGGCGCCGATCATCCGGCCCTGGTGCTTCTCGAAGCGCGGCTGCTCGTCGAGCAGCATCAGTGGTATCGGGCGGAGAGACTCCTCGGCCGGAGCCGGGCGCTGGTGCCAGAAAACTCGAAGCTCCGGATCGACATCCTGCTGGCCATCTGCCACCAGCAGCTTGGCGACAATGACCTCCGCCTGGCTCTGCTCCAGCGGTACGCGAAGCCCGGAGCCACCCCGAACTTCATCCTGGCGGGGCTTGCAGCCGCCCAACTCGATCTCGGCCAGACCGATGCCGCGCTCGCGTCGGTCCGGATGCTCGAGCGTCGGGTGGGGGAATCAGCCGCGGCGGACGAAGATGGCGACGCTGACGGGGGAGTGGGCGGCGGTGTCGCGAGGTCTCAGCGCAAACGAGCGCTCCTCTTCGCACTCTCCACGATCGTGGCGGTGGAGCGGACGCAGCCCGCTGCGAAGCGTGAATGGAGCGCCGCTGAGACGCTTCTGGCAGAGCTTGAAGCCTTGCCCTGGGAAGAAGGGTGGCAGCTCGCCCTGCCTCGGGCCGACCTCCTCGCCGCTGGTGGAGATATCGCCGGCGCCCTCGCGATCCTCGATCCCTTTCTGAGTGAGAACGCCGAGCTCCATCAGCTCCAGGCGCGGCGACTGACGTGGCTTTCCAAGCGCGATGGGATCGACGGCGTGCGGGAGGCTTTTGCCCGGATGCCGGAGGCCACGCGCGCCCAGCCGATCGTGCTTCTGGCGCTTGCTGATGCCGAGCGTGCCGCTGCGGTCGGAGACGACCGGGTGTGGCTCGAGCAGATCGCCGTGCTGGCCGAGAGCATTCCCGACGCCACCGACGCTCTCGAAGTCTTTCAGGCGCTCGCCGGCATGGCCGCCGAAGCCGATTGGCTCGAGGAATCGGGCTCGCTGTGGCGACGTGGGGCGAAGGTGATGCCGGACGACTTCCGTCCGCCGCTCGGCCTGGCCCTGCTGGCAGCCAGAAAAGCGCGGGTCGATGGGCCCTGGGCGGCTGCGGGAGAGACCCCTTCCTCCGCTGAGGCTGCCGCGGCCGCCGCGGAGAAAGCCGCTGTTGTCGCCGCGGCCGCCGCCGCGGCCGCAGAGGTTGCGAAGCTCGACGGCCCCGACACGCCCCGGAGCCGGGTGGCTCGTGCTGTGGCCCTCGTTGCCGAGGCCCGCGCCGGGGAGCCAGGCGCCGTGGTCACTCCGTCGGCCCCTTTTCGGTTGCCGGCCAAGGAAGCCGGTCTGCTGCGGAGTGCTTCGCAGCGACTCGTCGAAGCCGCCAACGACAGATCCACCTGGCAGGCGATTGCTCTCCTTGCCGGCGAGATCGCGCTTGTCGGCAATGACTTCTCCACCGCGATCGATCAGATGAAGCAGGCCCGGGCCTTCGGCCCTGAAAATGCCCCGCTGACGCGCGACCTGATCGAAACGCTCACGAAGGCTGGCCGGTTCGCCGAGGCCAGCCTCCTCCAGGCAACCGTCGCTCCGGCCGGGTTGGGCGGGGCGGTGCGGACGAGCATCGAGGCCGAGATGCGGGGAGGGGATCTCGAGGGTGCGGCCGAGCGGTCGCTGCGCGCCATCGACGTGGAAAAAGCCGATGTCAACACGCTCCTTTGGCTGGGGCGGCTGTGTGGTCGCTGCGGCCGGCGCGAACAGGCCGGCGAGCTTTTTCTCCGCGCGACCCAAGCGGCGCCGGACGCTCCGGACGCCTGGCTGTGGCTGGCGCGCTTTGAGGTGGCCGGAGGAAATAAGGATGCGGCCGAGGGGGTCCTCGCCCGGGGGATCGAGGCGGTGCCGGAGGGGGAAAAAAAGCTCCTCGCAGCGCGCGGAGCGGTGACCGTCGGCAGGCTCGACGACGCCGAGCGAAACTTCCTCGCAGCGGTCGCGGCGAGCGGGGCCGACATCGCCCCGGCGGGGCACACCGTCGACTTCTACCTCCAGCGGGGAAAGGCCAAGCAGGCGGAGGCTTTCCTGGAAACGTTGATTGGTCGATTGGCCGGCGATCCCAGCCGCAACGACCTCGAGTCGTGGGGGGTGAGGCGTCTCGACGGCCTCCGGGCCGCCGCCAAGCTCCCCGACCCATCGCGCTGACCGGCAGCCCAGCCTCCCGGGCGGCGCGTGGCCTCAGCGCCGCGCCGTGGGGACAAGCCTGAGGCCGCTGGCCGATCCGCTCCTGCCACGGGCGCCCGCCTCGTGGTATTCGGCATCCTCGTTGACCAACCACGGATCGCATTCCGCGCGGCCGGCGAGGATGTTCCGGGCGACGAGCATCGCGGTCATCATCGAGTGGTCCTGGTTATTGTACTTGTGCATGCCGTTGCGGCCGACGAGGTGGAGGCCCGGAAAACTCCCCGTCAGCCACGCGCGGATCGTCTCCACATGGTCGGCATAGCCGTCGTCATAGACCGGATAAGCCTTCGGCTGCCGGACGACATGGCCGTCGAGGATATCCCCCTCGCGAACGAGCCCGAGGCGCACCAGTTCGCTCGTCGCCAGGCGGACGAGGTCGGCATCGGTCGACGTCCACAGCCCGTCCCCCTCGAAGCAGAAGTATTCGAGGCCGTAGCATGCCAGGCTCGGATCGGGAACGAGCTCCGGCGACCAGCTGCCGAAGTTCTGCACGCGCCCCACCTTTACGCCGGGGTCGTGGATGTAGATCCAGTTGTCGTCGAAGGGCTCGGTGGGGCGGACGATGAGGGCGACGGTGATGAAGTCGCGGTAGCGGAGCCCCGCGGCGGCGGTGCGGACCTCCGCGGGGGGCTGGGGCTCGATGGCGGCGACAAGCTCGCGGAGCGGGGCCGACGAGATGACATGATCGGCGTCGACCGTGGAACGGCTCCCGTCGGCAGCGGTGACATGCACCCTGAAAGCGTGCGTGGCGCCTGCGGGAAGCCGCTCAACGGAGGTCGCACGGTGGCCCATGAGAACCTTGCCGCCATCGGCCTTCGTTCTCCGGGCCGCCTCCTCCCACATCATCCCCGGGCCGAGCCGCGGATAGCGGAAGGAATCAATGAGTGACGTGATCTGGTTGGGGCGGCCGGAGGGCCGGCGATTCGCCGCGGACTTCGGAATCAGGGCGTTCCAGATCGCCCGGGAGAGCGACAGCCCGCGGATCCGCTGGGCCGCCCAGTCGGCGGAGATCTCCCGGCACTTCATTCCCCACACCTTCTCGGTGTAGGTCTTGAAGAAGATTTCGTACAGCCGCCGGCCGAAGCGGTTGCAGACCCAGTCCTCAAACGATCGCGGCTCCCGCACCGGGAAGAGCCGGGCATAAAGGTAGCTGGCGACGCAACGGGCTGACTCGAAGGGGCCGAGGTTGGCGAGGGCCTGACCGGCCCGGAGCGGATAATCGTAGAAGTTGCCGCCGTAAAGGATCCGCGACTTCCGTGGCCGCTCGAGCATGTCGCGGCCGAGGAGCTCCGTCCACATCTCCTCGACCTCGGCGCTCTTCGAGAAGAAGCGGTGG
>CALQRA010000121.1 GCA_943332855.1 Candidatus Kuenenia stuttgartensis | reverse complement strand
GCCGAACCAGGGCAGAATGAACTTCCCGATGATCGGCTGGACCTGGAAGAGGAGAAACGCGCTGAGCGTGATCGCAAAGGCGAAATGAACCCCGAGCCAGCGGTCGGAAACCGGGCCGGGCTGGGGCTGCGTGGATTGGGACATGCGGGAATGAAACCTACTTGCTGGGGCGTTTTTGGAAGGGTCGCGATCACGGTTGGGCGCGGACACCAAGCGTACCGTTCGCCGCGCGGGCCGCAGTGGGTATTCCATCCACTTTGCCGACTCGGGCCGGGGTGGCGGGCAAACCGGCCGGGCGGCTCGGTCAGATCCGCTGGCCGCGGGCCGGGACGCCGTCATCGACGTAGACCGTCCGCCCCTTCGTCCAGGGGTCGCCGCTCAAGGCCCCGAGGATGCAGCAGGCGTGGAGGAGGATCCCTGGGATCACGAGGGCTACGTAACCGGCAGCGACGACCAGGAACCAGGCGACAGCATTGAGCCATTGCCCCTTGTAGAGTTGGCCCAGCCCGGGCACGAAGAGGCTCATCAGACCGGCCAGGCCGGGGCGCCAGCGCCGCACCGGCGGCTCGTAGACGATCCGCCGGGTGGTGGCGGAGCGCGGAGAGGGCGAAGCGGCGGGGAGCGCGGGTGGGAGTGCCGCCGTGGCTACGGGAGCGACAGTCTCGCCGGAGGGGGGAGCGGGCTCGGCAGCAGCAGCAAGCTCTGCGGCGGTCCGCTTCCGCTCCGCTTCGAGCCGTCGCGCCTCGGCGCGGTGGCTGGCGATCTCACGCAAAGACTGAACGAGATTCCCCCAGGCCTGACGGAGCAGCCAGGCCGACTCCCGTCGCCGTCCCAGCCCGAGGATCACCAAGCCGACGAGCGTGACCGCAAGGGCGAAGCGAGTCCGGGCGATGACCGTGAAGGCGATGCCGAGCGCCGCCAAAAACGCGCCGGCGGCGGCGAGAAGGTGACTTGCCTCGAGCCGATCCCAATCGACCAAGCCTGCGTGCTGGCGAGGCGGATCCGGGATGTTCAGCGGATGGGCGGCCGGAGGATCGGGGCGGGCCCCGGGATGGAGCGTCGCCTTGACGAGGTCCTGGACGGTGCGGGTGATTGGGCCCCCGCAGAGCCAATCAAACGACCGGGCCGGCCTCCACTCCGGCATCCCTTCCGACCAGACCAGATCGTCGGCGGAGAGCCAGCCGTCGCGGACGAGGTCGACCAATCGCTCCCGCGGCACCGGCCCTTGCCGTTGTCCGTCGCGGGCGTAGTACCAGCGTTCGGTCACGTCAGGCTCCGGAAGCACGTCGCTGGTGGGCCGGCGGAGGCGGTGTCGGGTGCCAGCCTGATCGCGTCATGGTTCAGGGCTGGATCGTCCCACCGACCTTGACCTGGAGCTTGCCGACGCATTTCGAGTTCGGCGGGACGTTGACCTTCATGTAGAGGACGCCGTCACGGTCGGCGGGGCGCTCGTAGGACGATCCGACGAGGAACGGCTTCGGCGGCTTCTCGGTGGCGGCGGGGGCCACGGCAGGGATGATCGCTCCCATCACCGCGCCGAACGGGACATGGGGGAGGAGGTCCTTCTCGGGGTTCTCCCCGGCCAGGCCATCGGGGCCAGTGGTGAGCGGGGCCGTGGTCAGCTTGTAGTCGCCGCTGACCTTGATCCGGATCGTGCGGTCTTTCCCCACGGGGCCCACCTCCTGCCATGACTTGCCGGCATCGAGGTCGAAATCGATCTCGCTGGCATCGAGGCTCTGGGCGGCGAGCAGTTCGAGCTTCATCTTGATCGGTTCGTTCTGCGGGTAGAGCTTCTGGAGCGCCTCGAGGATCGTGCGGGCCCGGTCGAAGGAGCCGGCATCCTCATACGACTTGATCAGCTGCTCGGTGTCCTTGAGGAACGAATCCTTCACCTTCTCCATTTTGGAGTCGAGCTTCTTGACCTCCGGGTTGGGCTTCGGCCGCCCTTTAGCGGCTGGCTGCGCGGCCGCTGTCCCGACGAGGACCGCCAGCGCGCACCAACCGGCTGCGACACCATGCCGCCCGAGAAGACCTTGGAAGGAAGCGCTACGACCGGCCATGATGATCCCCCTGATACCCCGACCGGCTCACCCGGGCAGGCTGTCGGCCACCGTTCCCCCGGGACGACCAGCCGTCCCGCTTGCCCGCGGCAGAAGTGCCCATGGACGCCGGCCTCGCATCGAGCCGCCCTGACGCAATCCGCCACCGCTACCGGTGTTGTACCCCGTTCCTCGCGTTGGTTCTATTCCCGCGCTCTGGCCAGCGGCCCGAAGGCGGGTCACGGGGCCGATTCGGCTGCCGGAACCGGGGGGGCGAGCGGGAGGATTGCCGGGGGAATCATCGCGGGGATCGGCGCCCCCTCCGGCGCCGTTTCAGCGACTGGCGACGGCCCGCTCGACTTCAGCAATCGGAAGAACTCGCTGTCGGTCGTGAGCACGAGCGTGGCGTCGCGGTCGAGGGTTTCGCGGTAGGTGTCGAGGGTCTTCACAAAGCGGTAGAAATCGGCGGCCTTGGGGCTCGATCCATAAGCCGAGGCATAGATCTCCGAAGCCTGCGCGTCGGCCTCACCCATGATCTCCTGGACCTTGAGATAGGCCTCCGATTCGATCTTCTGCAGATCCTTTTCCTTCTTCCCTTCGATCTTCGCCGCCTCGCCGGCCCCCTGCGAGCGGAACCGCTCGGCGATCTGCATCCGCTCCGACGACATCCGGTCGTAGATCTTCTCGATCACGCCGGTCTTGTAATTGAGCCGCTTGATCCGGACGTCGAGGAGTTCGATGCCCCACAGCGTCACCTTCGGCTGCGCGGCGGCGAGGATCTCCTTCTCCAGCGCCCGCCTGCCGAACTGGATCGGCGGGAGTGAGGAGATCGACACGCCCGTCTCCTCGATCGTGTCGTCCTTTTCGGCGACCCGATCCTTGTCGGAGCGGACCACCTCGATGAGATCGTGACGGGCGACGACGTTGCGCGTCTCGCTGCCGAGGATGTCGTCGAGCCGGGAGACGGCGCTCCGTTCGTCGCGGAGGCTCTGGAAATACTTGAGTGGGTCGGCGATCCGCCAGCGGGCGAAGGTGTCGACGACGATGAACAGCTTGTCGCGGGTCGTCATCTCGGTCGGCGGGCCGTCCCATTCGAGGATCCGCTTCTCGAAGCGGTTCACCGTCTGGATCATCGGCAGCTTGAAGTGGAGGCCGGCGCCGTTGGGGCCGTCGTGGGCGTTGATCGCCGTGCCTACAGGCCTGCCGAACTGCGTGACGATCACCTGCTCGGTCTGGTCGACGGTGTAAGCGCCCCCGAGGAACACCGCGCCGATCGCCACCAGCGTGATCAGCCCCAGCGGCGACAAGACCAGCCCGGAGAGCCAACGGCCCACGTGGAGGAGCGGATGATTGATCGGGAGTTGGCTCATGGTGTGGTGTTCCCCGTCGAGGTGGCCTGGCGCCGGCGGGCCGGGAGTGGACGGGCCGGATCGGCTTCGGGCTGGCGGAGGTTCATGAGGGGGAGGAATTGCCGGGCGTCGGCGTCGAGGATGATCTTCCCTCCCAGTTGCGGGATCACCTCCGAAAGCGCCTCGAGGTAGAGCCGCTGCCGCGTCACCTCGGGGGCCTTCTCGTATTCGGCCAGTTGCTTGCGGAAGCGGGCGACGTCTCCCTCCGCCTCGTTGACGCGCTTGAGGGCGTAGCCCTCGGCCTCGCTCACCTTCCTCGTCGCCTCGCCGCTGGCCCGGGGAACGACCTTGTTGTATTCCCCGTTGGCTTGGTTGATCGTCTGCTCGCGCTCCTGCTGGGCGCGGTTGACCTCCTCGAAGGCCGATTGAACGCGGGCCGGTGGGTGGACACTCTTGAGCTGCACCTGCTGGACCTTGAGCCCCATCTCGAGCTCCCGGACGAGTTCGGTGAGCTTGAGAATAGATTCGTTCTCGATCCCCTGCCGACCGACGGTGAGCACCTCGTCGACGGTCCGGTCGCCGATCACCTCGCGCATCACGCTCTCGGAGAGGTCGCGGAGCGTCGGGCCCGGTTCGCGGTTGTTGAACAGCCACTCGGCCGGATCGCTGATCTCGTACTGCACGACCCACTCGACATGCGCCGCATTGAGATCGCCGGTCACCATGTCGCTCTCGCGGGTCTGTTCGCTCGACACCTGATCGGGGTTGCTGCCGCCGACGGTGCCGAAGCCGAACTCCATCTTCAGTTGCCGCTTCACCGGCACGATCGTCACCTTGTCGATGCCGAAGGGGAGCTTGAAGCGCAGCCCCGGATTGACCCTGTCGATCACCTTGCCGAAGCGCTGGACGACGCCGACGCTCTCCGGGCCGACGGTGTAAACCATCCCGAAGAGGCCGCTGACCAGCCCGAAGAGGAGGACCGCGGCCAGCGGCGCCAGCCACGCGCCCCCCGCCGGCAGGCGTGGAAACGAGGGGGGCAGGCCGGAAGATTCGGACGAACGAGCCATGCGGGGCGGTTTCCTGAGGACGGGAACCCCCTCATCCTGATCGGAATCGCCGCCGATGCAAACGTTTTCGCTGCCGGTGGCGCGACGATTTCCCTGCCGTCACTCCCCAGCGGCCGCTGCGTCTTCCCCGGTGGCCCCTTCCCGGGCCCTTTGAATGAGGAAGTCAACGAGCTTTTGGCAGTGGAAAAACCCCTCCCAGAAGCTGTGCCCCTGCCCCTCGGCGACGATCAGTTCCACGAGGTCCCCCTTGCCGAGCGCCTCGTAGCGGGCCTTCAGCCGCGCCGAGTTCGGCTCGATCGGCACAACGACGTCGATGTCGCCATGGATGATGCAGACCGGGATCCCGGCCTGGGCGGCGACGTCGATCCGCTCGACCGGGCAGAGCGCTTCAACGTTTGCGAGGAGTTCGGCGGGGGTGAGCCCATAGGCTCCCGCGGCGCTCTCGGCCCCCGGATACGTCCGCCAGTCGTAGACCGGATAGATCCCGCCGAGGCCGGCGGTGAGGTCGGGATGGGCGATCGCCCAGGCTGAGGCCCACAGGCCGCCGCGGCTGCGGCCGAGAAGGGCCGGCTTGGCGGCGTAGCCGCGCTTCACCATCTCGGCATGGAGTTTTTCGGTCGCCGCAACCGCAATCGGACTGCCGTAGGACTCGCCGGTATCGATCCCCGCCACAGCAACGCCCGCTTCCGTGAAGCGCTCATGCATCCACTTCTCTGCCTCGTCGGGATAGGGCGCGAGCGTCGGGCCGTAGAGGATCCAGGGACGCGGGGCGCCGGGAGGGAGGGCGTTGACCTCAGCCGGCGTGAACAGAAACGCCGTGTGGCCATCGACTGAAAAAACCTCGCCGGGAACGATGAGGTTTTTTGTGGGAGGCGCTGCCGCGGCTGGCGGCTCTTGAGCGCCCGCGCGAGCAGGCATGAAGGCAACGCCCGCCACAATCACAGCCGCGACAACGATCGTCGCCGCGGCGGAGTGCGCGGGGAAGGGGAGGGGAGCAACGCGTGCCGATGTATTGGTATTCATGCCAGCATTCTAAGCCAGGCGACCGGCTCTTGCCCGGAATCAGCCCCCCACAGGCGAGCTCGCCGATGACGAGCGGATGAAAGGCCACATCTCCGGCCCCCAGCAGGGCGGCTGCCCGGATGTTGCCTCGCCGCAGGTGGTCGATCCACACTGAGGTATCGAGGAGCACCATTCAGCCCGGCCTCCGCCGGGGAACCGAGCGCGCCTTCGGTTCGGAGCCACCAAGCGCTGCCAGTCGGCGCGCCGACTCCCGCGCGATGAGCGCCTCGAGCCCCATCCGCACAAGGTCCGTCTTCCGGTGGACGCCGGTCAGCCGGGCGGCGGTCGAGAGTGCTTTGTCGTCGATGTTGAGTGTGGTTCGCATGGATCAATTTTCCCAGAAACGCATGCATGCATCAAGAAATCCCTCGTGGGACTTCGGCTACGACTTCGGACGCTGGCAGGGGCCTCCGCTCAACGCAAACACGCGGCTGTCTGCCCGGGTCAGATCCACCCCTGAACCCTCATAGCACCTGGTACAAGATACCCACGCCGTTCCCAGACACGCCGGCAAGAGAAGGTCAAGTTGTCATGAAAATGAGATTGCCAATGCTTCAGGTCCTGGCCGTTCTTGTGTCTCTCGCTGCGGGTGTCGTGATCGGAATGGCATGGCAGCATTCGAGGACGGGGTGGCATTCATCTCTGGTTGATGAGAAGGACTGGATGACGGACATCGGGAAGCTCAAGTTGGAGCATGTCTACGAGACCGTGGGCAATCATTTTCTGCAGCCATCCAAGTCGCGAGTTACCTTGTATCCGGACGATGGGCAACGAATTACGCTCTTCGAGGGCCAGCCGCTATTTCAGGAAAAGTTCCCTGTCGTCAAGGATCTTGTGATCGATGGCGGGGTGGTGCGATTTGAGGACGGGGCTCGCGCCTATTCGGTACGGATCGAGAAACTTCCTGCACGTGTTGAGTAGGAGCGATACGCACCCACGAATCATTTTGTGTTGCACGAATGTCGCGATCTTGTTTTCTGCGCGCTTTCTGATGAGGTCCTTATCGTCGTGGATGCCGCTTTGGAATGCCTGCAGAAGGATGCGAAGACCCATCCGCTCGATGATGCCGCTACCGTGAGGCGTGTTATCGAAATCTGCCGTACGAATCGAGGAAGCGTGCAGGGCGATTCTCTTGATGCCCTGTCTCGCGTCACTCTTCGCTTGCGTGCGACCGTGGCACAGGGTCTTTCGACCGTAACCGTCCTCCCCGGCAATGAGAAGCGTTTTGCCGCCGCCGTCGAGGCGGCGAGCCGGCGGGAGGACGAGGGCTGAGCGTCCTTGCGGATGACGGCAGCGAGCGAGGGCCAAGGTCGCACGGAAACACCGGCTCGGTCGCCCGCTGCCCAGAGATCGGGGTGTGGGTAGAATCTCCAAGGGAAACATCGCAGAGGGTTCGGGGGGCCAACTTCCGTGCGCATCATCGCGATCGATCGAGCCGGTAGGACCCGCGGGGCTATCTTGGTGGCGTGTGTCGTTCTCGCAGCGGCTGGCTGCCGCCCCGATTACGCGAAGCTCGAAGCTTGCACTCCGGCCGAGCTTGTCGAGATCATGCGCGGTGGATGGCGTGTAAACAGGGGCGCGGCGGGGGCGGAGTTGTCGCTCTTGGCAATGCGAAAGCCGGAGATCGTTCGCCCTGTGGCCGAGGAGATTCGCAAGCTTCTCGGGTCGCCCCACCCGGAAACGCGGCGCTGGGCGACCTGCGTGCTTCTCGAAATCGATCGTTACCGTCAAGATGCGACTTCTTCGGCACAATGGATGCTCTCCGATCAAGGGAAAGATGACATAGCGACAGAGAATCGCTCAAAGGTGCTTTACCATCTCGTCAAGAACCCAATCGTCCTGCGCGAGCTTCATGATCTTGTCGTACAGTCGCTCTCTGACGACGATCACGTCGTCATTCATGCGGCCGTGGGTTGCATGGCGAAGGAGTCAGAGTCGACGCCGCTCGATGACGAGGTTGCCGTGGATCGGCTGCTCGAGCTCTGTCGTACCAACAATATTGGCTGGCAGTCCGACGCCTTGGTGGCTCTTTCGCGAGTCACTCCGCGTCTTCGGTCCCGAGTCTCCCTTGGGCTCGCTACTGTCGAGTGTCTCCCTCTGAATGAGAACGAGTACGCAGCTGCCGTCGAGGCGACGAGCCGCAGGGAAGACGAGGGGTGATGTCCTTCGGGATGACGGCAGTGAACGAGAGCCGCGTGGGGACTCGCCCACCCTGGCTCGGGTGTTTTCGCCCCCCGAATCGCGGGACGGATAGAATCTCGCCCGGCACCGTAGCCCGCTCCGCGATAGCGAGATGGCGATCTCCATGACCATTCAAGACCGCATCGAGTCGCTCGGAGGCCTTCACGACGCGATCATCCTGTCGCTCGCCTGGAGTGCCGAAGAGCGCCGCTTGGGGATCGCCGTCGACGACATCAACTCCAACATCAACGGTCTCCCTGAATACCTGGGGGCGCGGAGCGCGACGCTCGTGTTTTCAGAAGTCACGCACCTCGATGTGAATGCCAACCTCACGGTAGCCGGGCTGATGGTCTACGACTGGACGATCACGAGCAAGGGGCCCGACACCTACGCCTCGAGCCTGATGCTTTCTCCCGGAGGCAAGTTGACCATCGAGTGCCGGAGCATCGAGATCGTCGAAGGATGAGGTCGAGGGCGGAAGCACGTTTCTCTCCCCTGCTCAATCCCTGAATCCATGGCACCGCGATCTTCGCAATCCATCCCCCGTTCGATCCTCGCCGTCCAGGGCGTGTTTGCGGTCCTGTCGATCGTGATTGGATCGTCGGAGCGAGTCGAAGCGGTGAGGTGGGCACTGCCGCTGGGGAGGGGGGTGTTCTTGATGGTTCTTGCTTCTTGGGCGACTGTCCTGATTCAAGCGATCTTCTTCTTTGTCCTCGTGTGCGGATTATTCCGTTCGGCGAGATCGGTGGCATCTCCCCCAGAGCAACGGCCAGAGCAACGGCCAGAGCAACGGCCAGAGCAACGGCTGGAGCAACGGCTGGAGCAACGGCTGGCGATCGTGCGTCAGCTTGCCATCGTGGTTTGCAGTGGTGTGCTGGCCGTCGTGGCCTCGGCGGGAATCCTCCCTTTGTTCATGTGAAGGCCAATCCGACGTGACGCGAGCGGATCGCTTCGATCCATCGGACGCAGGGGCGGGCGCGACGCCGTCACCCGGCTTCCTGCCACGGAGCTTCTGCCCGAAATGAAGGCCCGGCGGCGCTGGAGTTGGCCACGGGGGGGCGATGTGAAACAATTGAGGCATGATCACTACCTGCCGCCTGCTCGCTCCGGCCGTTGCCCTGTTTGCCGTCGTTGCTGCCGCGGGGCTGGCCCGCGGTGAGGGGCCCGACTTCGGCCGCGAGGTTCGGCCGATCCTTGCCAACCGCTGCTTCAAGTGCCATGGCCCCGACGACGCCACGCGCCAGGGGGGCCTGCGGCTCGACCGGCGTGATGACGCCCTCGCCGCGGCCGATTCGGGGAACCGGGCGATCGTGCCGGGGCACACCGACGACAGCGAGCTCGTGGCCCGGATCAACAGCTCCGACGCTGACGTCGTCATGCCCCCGCCCGACACGAAGACGCTGCTCACTCCCGGGGAGAAGGAGATCCTCGCCGCGTGGATCGCCACCGGCGCCCCCTACGCCGAGCACTGGGCGTTTCAAAAGCCGGTGCGCCCGACCGTGCCGAAGGTGGCAGACGCGGCCGGCGCCGCGGCGCCAGAGAATCCGATCGACTTCTTCGTCCGCGACCGGCTCGCCCGCGAAGGGCTGCGGCCCGGAGTCGAGGCCGATCGGGCCACGCTCTGCCGACGCGTCCACTTCGATCTGGTCGGCCTGCCGCCGACGCCCGCCGAGCTCGACGCCTTCGTCGCCGACACGAGCCCCGAGGCTTATGAAAAGCTCGTCGATCGATTGCTCGCCAGCCCGCGCTACGGCGAGCGCTGGGCGCGGCGATGGCTCGATCTGGCCCGCTATGCCGACACCAACGGCTATGAGAAAGACCGCGAACGGCGGATCTGGCCGTATCGCGATTGGGTGATCAGGGCCCTCAATGACGACCTGCCCTTCGATGCCTTCACGCGCCGCCAGATCGCCGGCGATCTCCTCCCCGGCGCCACGACCGACGACATCATCGCCACCGGCTTCCACCGCAACACGATGACCAATGAGGAGGGGGGAATCGATCCGCTCGAGTTCCGCTACCTGGCGATGGTCGATCGGGTGAGCACCACCGGCGTCACCTGGCTCGGGCTGACGACCGGCTGCGCGCAGTGCCACAACCATAAATACGATCCCCTCACCCAGGCCGACTATTACGGCCTCTTTGCCTGCCTCGACAACGCCGACGAACCGGAATGGGTGATCCCCGATGCCGAGCAGGCGAAGGCCGTGGCCGACGCGACCACCCGACTGGAGACGGCGTGGAGCGAGCTGCCGGGAAAATGGCCTCTTGTCCCCGCCGCCGAGGGGCAGCCGGCACCGGTGTCGCTCGAGGAACGCTACGCCGGCTGGGAGCGGGAGGAAGCGGCCAAAGCGATCGACTGGCGGATCGTGACGCCGCAGTCGTGGCAGACCTCGATGCCGCACCTGGTCGTCCGCGACGACGGCTCAATTCTCGCCAGCGGCGATGTCACCAAGAGCGACCACTACGAGATCGTTTTTCCTGCCGCCGACATTCCCATCCGGGCGATCCGCCTCGAAGTCCTCCCCGACCCGAGCCTCCCGGCCTATGGCCCGGGGATGTGCTGGTACGAGGGTCCGAAGGGAGATTTTTTCCTCTCGGAGCTCGAGATCACGGCGGGAGGAGCGCGGGTGCCGGTGGCCGCGGCGACAGATTCCTTCAACGGCACCGCAGCCTTCTCTGGTGCCAAGAGCACCGCATCGCTGGCCCTCGACGGCGACATGTCGAGCGGCTGGAGTACCAATGGCGATCAGGGGCGGCCTCATGCGGCGGTGTTCACCTTCGCCGAGCCGGTCGCCCCCGGGACGCCGCTGACCTTGCGGATGAAGTTCGAGCGCCATTACGCCTGCGCGCTTGGTTGCTTCCGGCTCTCGGTCACGGGGGCCAGTGGCGCCGAGGCCCGCGGGCTCACGGCCCCTGAAGAGGGGGCCTTGCGGAAGCCGGCCGCGGAACGGACCGAGGCTGAAGTGAAGGCCGTGCGGCGCCGGTTTCTCGCCGCGGCGCCGGAGCTTGTCGAGCCGATGAAGGAGATCCGCGGGCTTGAGGCGCAGCTTCGCGGTGGGCCGACAACACTCGTTCTCCGCGAACGCCCCGCCGACAACCCGCGGAAGACTTTTCTGCGGCACCGCGGCGAATACACGCAGCCCCGTCAGGAGGTGGCTCCGGCCGTACCAGCGTTCCTCCCCGGCCTGCCGCCCGGCACGCACGCTAGTCGGTTGGCGCTGGCCGAGTGGCTGGTGTCGGGAAGTCATCCGCTGACCGCCCGGGTAACGGTCAACCGGCAGTGGCAGGCCTTCTTCGGCCGCGGCATTGTGCCGACGCTCGAGGATTTTGGATTCCAGGGGACGCCCCCCTCCCATCCGCAACTGCTCGATTGGCTGGCTGTGACGTTTGTCGATGACCTCGGCTGGTCGCTCAAGAAACTCCACCGGCTGATTGTCACCAGCGCCACCTACCGGCAGGACTCGGCGGCGAATGCCGCTCACCTCGCGGCCGATCCGGCCAACATCCTCCTCGCCCGCGGCCCGCGCGTGCGGCTCGAGGCAGAGCAGATTCGCGATGGCCTGCTCCGGGCGGCGGGGCTCCTCTCGGAGAAGATGTATGGCCCGGGGGTGCGACCGCCGCAGCCGGCCGGCGTGACCGAGACGGCCTATGGGGGCGGCGCCTGGGAGCCGAGCCCGGGGGAGGATCGCCACCGCCGCAGCCTCTACACGTTTCAAAAGCGGACGGCGCCGTTCGCGTTTGTGACCACCTTCGACGGCCCCTCCGGCGACAGCTGCCTCGCGCGCCGCGACGTCTCCAATTCCGCGCTCCAGGCGCTGACGCTCATGAACGACCCGATGTTCGTCGAGGTGGCCCGGGCCCTCGGGGCCGCGGCGCTCTCCGGCCCGGGCGACGACGCGGCCCGGCTCGACGACCTCGGCCGGCGCGTCCTCTCGCGTCCCTTCGCGGCTGGTGAACGGGAGGCGCTGATGGGATTCCTCCGCGTCCAGCGGGAACGGCTCGCCGCCGGGGAGCTCGATGCGACGAAGCTCGGCGGTGAGGGGGGCGGTGACCCGATCGATCGGGCCGCCTGGATGCTTGTGGCGAGAGCCGTGATGAACCTCGATGAAACGGTGGTGAAGCGATGAATGGCCTCCTCCATGCCACGCGGCGTCATTTCTTCTCCGATTGCGGCCTCGGGGTCGGCAAGATGGCGCTGGCCGGATTGCTCGCCCGGGATTGCTTTGCCGAATCGGCACGGGCTCCCACCGGGCCCCTCGCCCCCAAGCCGCCCCACTTCCCGGGGAAGGCCAAGGCGGTGATCCAGCTGTTCATGGCCGGGGCGCCGAGCCAGCTCGAACTTTTCGACCACAAGCCGAAGCTCGCCGAGATCGAGGGAAAGCCGATCCCGCCGGAGATCATCGGCGGCCAGCGCTACGCCTTCATCCGCCCCGACGCGGCGGTTCTCGGGCCGCAGTTCAAGTTTGCCCGTCACGGCGACAGCGGCGCGGAGCTCTCCGAGATGCTCCCCTGGCTTGCCGGCGTCGTCGACGAGATCGCCATCGTGCGGAGCTGCCGCACCGACCAATTCAACCATGCCCCCGCGCAGATCTTCATGAACTGCGGCTTCGGGCAACCGGGTCGACCGAGCATGGGATCGTGGGTCACCTACGGCCTGGGGAGCGAGTGCGACGAGCTGCCGGCCTTCGTCGTCATGAGCACCGGCGGTGGGATCAGCGGCGGCAGCGCCAACTGGTCGAGCGGTTTTCTGCCGTCGATGCATACCGGCACGCGGTTCCGCAATGCCGGCGATCCGATTCTGAATGTCGGCCAGCCGGCCGGTGCCGACGGTCGCCTCGCCGCCGACACCCTCGGCCTCGTCGGAGAGCTCAATCGCACGCGCCTGGCTGCCGACGGTGATCCGGAGATCGCCACCCGGATCGCCAGCTACGAGATGGCCCACCGCCTCCAGACCTCGGCGCCGGAACTGATGGATCTCTCCCAGGAGACGGCGGAGACGCTCGCCCTCTACGGCTGTACGCCGGCCGAGGCGAGCTTTGCCCGGGCCTGTCTCCTCGCCCGCCGGCTCGTCGAGCGCGGCGTGCGGTTCGTGACGATTTACCACGAGGGCTGGGACGGCCATTCCGACGTCGCCGGCAATGTCCGGGGCAACTGCGAAAAGACCGACCGGGCCTCGGCGGCGCTCGTCACCGATCTGCGGCGCCGCGGCCTGCTCGACTCGACGCTCGTCGTTTGGGGGGGGGAGTTCGGCCGGACGCCGATGGTCGAGGCGAGTGCCGTCCTCGGCCGCTCGAAGGGGCGCGACCACCATCCCAATGCCTTCACAATGTGGCTCGCCGGCGGCGGGATCCGCCCCGGCATCACGCACGGCTCGACCGACGAGCTCGGCTTCCATGTCGCTGCCGACGAGGTCCACGTCCACGACCTCCAGGCGACGATCCTCCACTCCCTCGGGCTCGACCACGAACGGCTGACGTTCCGGCACGCCGGGCGCGACTTCCGCCTCACCGATGTGCACGGGCGTGTCGTGAACGCTATCCTGTCGTGACTTGCCGCTGGCCCGTTTTGGCGCCGCGGTGTCTCGAACAGGGGGGCTCTCCATGCGACGGTTACTGTCGGCTTGCTGTGTTCTGATTCTCTTCGCGTGTCCGGTCAGGGCCGCCGATCCGTGGCTCGAGGTCGCCGGTGGCGACGGGCCCGGGAAGGGGAAGAAGGTCGTCCTTGTCAGCGGCGACGAGGAGTATCGCAGTGAGGAGGCCCTCCCGCAGCTGGCGAAGATCCTCGCCCGCCACCACGGCTTCGACTGCACCGTGGTGTTTGCGATCGATCCTGCCACCGGCATGATCAACCCCAACACCAACGACAACATCCCCGGCCTCGAGAAGCTCGAATCTGCCGATCTGATGGTGATCGCCACCCGTTTTCGCAACCTCCCCGACGAGCAGATGAAGCACATCGACGCGTTTCTGAAGGCGGGCAAGCCGGTGGTGGCGATGCGGACGGCGACCCACGCCTTCAACATCCCCGAAGGGCGCACCTACCGCCGCTACAGCTGGGACAACCCCGGCGAGGGCTCCACGCAGGGCTTCGGGCGGCAGGTGCTCGGCGAGACCTGGATCAGCCATCACGGCGGCCACGGCAGCGAGAGCACGCGCGGACTTTTGCCCCCCGACGCCAAGGACCACCCAATTCTCAAGGGGATCAAGGATGGCGAGATCTGGGGGCCG
>CALQRA010000120.1 GCA_943332855.1 Candidatus Kuenenia stuttgartensis | reverse complement strand
GCTGGCCAAGCTCGTGGGCCAGGGAGGCGGCGAGTTGCCCGAGCGTCGAGATCCGCCCCGCTCGCGCGATCTGATCACGCTGCTCGCCAACGATTCGCTCGGCTCGGCGACGGAGCCGTGACTGCGTGACCAGCGCGACGATGAGCAGGCTCTGGAGCGCGACCACAGCCCCACCCGCGACAAAATACGGCCAGTAGCGATCCCAGACCCGCGGCTCACGAAACAGCACGCGGCTGCCAGCGGGAAGGCGGGATGCCGGAATCCGAAAGCGGTTGAGCTGACGATCGTCGAGGACGACAACGGAGGGAACGTTCACCGACGGTGGAGGAGGCCCCTCCCGGCTGTCGACGAGAAGGCGGCCCGTTGCCATCCCCATGCCGCGGAGGTCGCTGCACACGCCGCCGACGGCACCACGGCCGACATGGGTATCGACGAGCCCGAAAAACGGGAGGTTTGAATCGCGGCAGAACGATTCGAGCAGATCCGCCGGGACATGCGCCCGCCCCAGTTCGTCCTTCCAGTAGCCGCAATAGATGATGACCGAGTCGACCGGGAGATCGCGGAGCCGCTGCCGCAGATCGGCCAGCGGCAGATCGACCAGCCCCACATACTCAAGCCCCCGCTCCTCTGCGGCCCGGCGCGCTTCCGCCGTCTGCCGCGCCAAGACACCGGGGTGGAACGCGGCCTGCCCGACGACCACAACGCGCTGCGTGGCCGGAAAGAGCCGGCACGCCAGGGCGACGGTGTTCTCCACCGTGGGATCGGTCGTCACGGAGGTGTACTTGGGAGGGAGTCCACCCGGGATCGCCGCATCGCCCGGGCGCTCGAGCGCCACGATCCGTGCCCCGGGCGAGAGCCGTTCCCGACTGGTGAGGACGAAGTCGCGGGTCACGGCGCTGGTGGGGACGATGACGTCGAAAGCCCAGTCGGTGTACTTCTCGACGAGCCAGCCGGTCGAGCGCCCCGGGTCTTTCCCGTCTCGGCCAAGCCGGACGATGTCGAGATTCTCGATGAACACCTCGTGACGCATCCCCTTTGCCTCGGCTAACCCCGCCCGGAATCCCTCGATGAACTGCACGAACACGGGGCGCGTGGGCCCCTCCTGATCGATGACGAGGATTCGCTCGATCGGCAGAGGATCCGGCGGGGACTTCTCCGCCGGCGCATCGGCTGCCAAAGCGGACGTCGCCACAACGAGCGCGAAAAACGCGACGGCGATCGAGCCGACGGCCCGCTTCAGGGCCCCGCCTCCGATCAGCGCCACGATCACGTCCTTGATTCGCTCGACGAGGGGCATGTCCGAATCCTGCGCTGCGGTTGGAGGGAAGGCATGGACGAAGCGCCCGTCGCGTCCCCGTCGCATGGCTCGTTCAATCGGGAAGCTTGAAAATCAAAGGGTACCCACGCCCGGGCCGCGAGCCAGCAGCACGGATTCCCGCCCCTTGTTTTCGCTGATCGACGCGCGGTTCCGGGGGTCTTTCAGCCCACGAGCCCATCGAGGGTGCCGGTGGCGTCGGAAAACGTCTCCGTCTCGCAGCCGACCGCCCGGGCGACCGACAACAGCAGGTTTGAGAGCGGCGGGTGCTGCTCCTCGTCGAAGGCCAGGTGTCGACCGAGGTTGAGTCCCAACTTCTTCCCCCCGGCCACGAGGAGAGGAAGATTCTTTGGGGAATGCTCCCCCCCTTTGCCAGAGTTCATGCCACTGCCATAGACGACGACGGTGCGGTCGAGCATCGAGCCGTCGGCCTCGGAGGTCTTCGAGAGCATGCCGAGGAACCTCCCCAGCTTCTCGAGGAACGCCGTGTCGATGGCGGCAAGCTTGGCGAGCATGCCGGCGTCGCCACCGTGGTGCGACAACTCGTGGTGATTCTCCCCCCCGATGCCGAATCCCCCCGCCTCACGCGACCACTCGAACGTCACCACGCGGGTCGTGTCGGTGAGGAGCGCGAGATAGACGAGCTCGAGACAGACATCGATCCACATCGGCCGGTCATGGGCATCCCCCGGCTTGCTCGCGAGTTGCAGGCCCTCCTCCGAGACCCGCGGCTTGGGCCGGTCGATCCAGGCCTCCGTCCGCTCCACCTGCTTCTCGGTGTCGCGGACACTGGAGAGATATTCCTCGAGCTTTCGCTGGTCGGTCGCGCCAAGGCGACGGGAGAGCGCCCGGGCATCGCTGCCGAGCGAATCGAGGATCGAACGCCGCGCGGCAAGCCGGGCGAGCGCCGCCGCCCGGTCGGCGGCCGTCTCCGGGACGAACAGCCGGTCGAACATCCGGCGGGGGGAGTTTTCGGCCGGCAGCGGCGTGCCGGCATGATCGAAGGAGAGCGTGTGGCTGTGGCCGGCAGCGCCTGTGCCCGACTGATCACTCAACTGCAACGAGGGGAAGCGGGTGTGGGGGGCATGCGTCGCCGCGACGACCTGATCGATCGACATCGTGTTGGTGTAGTCGGCCCCAGGCTTGGCGGTGAGGTCGGCGCCGGTGAGCCAGGTGTCGGCGCCGCTGTGCCCCCCCTTGGAATGCGGATGCCCCAAGCCCGACACGACGGTGAACTGATCGCGATGATCGGCAAGCGTCGCCAGCGTCGGGGAGAGCGTGTAGCGGTCGCCGCTGTCGGCCGGCATCCACTCGAGGATGTTGACGCCGTTGGGGACGTAGCAGCAGACCATCCGCGGCTGCACCGTCTCTGACAGACGCTGCGGCTCGAACGTCGACGGCGCTCCCCAAGACCGCGGCAGCATCGACTCGAGGAGGGGGAGCGACAGCGCCGCCCCCGCGGCGCGCAACAGATGCCGACGCGAGAGCGGAGTGAATGACGCCATGGGGGGTGTTTCCGGAAGGATCGATTGGTTCGAGGAAAAACGAATGGCTACTTCGTGGCAAACGCGTCGCTCACGACGATCGCCTGGATGAGCTTCCGCAGCGTCGGGCCATCCTGCTTCATGGTCTTCACCGCCCCTGCCACGAGCGGCCGGTCGGCAAGGCCCAGTTCGCGGCCCAGGGCGTAGGTCGCCAGGTGCCTGGCGAGCGATTCGAGGAAGCGGTCGTCCTCGGCAAGCAGCGCCGCTTGCAGGCCCGCCACACCGTCGATCACCCGGCCATCGGGCATCCGGGACGAGGCATCGATCAGCGGGTCGTTGGCCTCGATCCGCCCCTTGTAGCCAAACCCCTCCCGATCGCGCCATTCTCCCGCGGCGTTGAAGTTTTCCAGGGCGAAGCCGAGGGGATCGATCGTGTCGTGGCAGCGGGCGCACTGCGGCAACTCGCGGTGGATCTCCAGACGCTTTCGGACCGTCGCCTTGTCGATCCCCGGCACCTTCGGGGCGATCTCTCCGGCGTTGGCTACCGGGAGCCCCGGATTGGTTCCCAACAGGGTCTTCAGAATCCAGGTGCCGCGCTTCACCGGCGACGTCCGCGTGCCGTTGGAGGTGATCGTGAGCACTGACGCCTGGGTCATGATCCCGCCCCGCATCACCCCCTCCGGCACCGGGACCTTCCTGAAGGCGTCGCCACGGACATCGGGGATTCCATAAAACCGTGCCAGCCGCTCGTTGATCGTCACGAAGTCGCTCCTGATCATGCCGCGGACGTCGAGGTCCGCGCGGAGAAACTCCCGGAAATAGGCCTCCGATTCCCCCACGGCCGACTGCTCCAGATGCCGGTCGTACTGCGGGTAGAGATCGGGCGCCGGTGGATTCGCCCCCACGTCGCGCAAGCCCAGCCACTGCCCAGCGAAGTTCGTCACGAGAGCCTCGGCCTTCGGGTCGGCGAGCATCCGGTCGACCTGCTGCGTGCGAATCTCGGCATCGGCCAGTCGCCCCTTCTCCGCGAGCCCGCGGAGCTCGGCGTCAGGCTGGCTCGACCAGAGGAAATAGGAGAGCCGCGCGGCGAGCTCGTGATCGGAGAGCGGCTCGGGGCCATCCGTCGGATGGGCCTCGACGAGATAGAGGAAGTGGGGACTGGTGAGCACTGCGGTGAGGGGGAGCTTGATCCGCTCCACGAGCGGCAGGTTGGCGGGCGTTGCCGCAAAGTTCGCGAACTTCTCTTCGATCTCCGCGCTCGTCACCGGCCGCCGGTAGGCCTCGCGCATGAATCGTCCGAGCACCTCGCGCACGTACGCATCAAGATCGGCCGCAGCGAGTGGCGACTCGAAGAGGATCTTCGAGTGGGAGGTTGGTGGCCAGGCGTCGAACAGGGGCCCCTCGATCTCCATCCAGTCGATCAGGGCCTCCGGTCGGGGAAATCCGTCCCTCGTTTGCAGCCAGAAATTCTCGAGCACCGCAGGGATCGGATAGGCAGAGGCGAGCGTCACGCCGGCCGACTCGGTCGTGAACCGGACCGGAAGCTCGACCACCTGCGGCTCGGCGGGAGTCCCGTCGATGTCAAACTCCGCCACCGTCCGGGGCTGCGATCCGAGTTGGAGCGTGAGCTTGAGCCGCGGCGGACCGTAGTCGTAGATCCGGTCGGTGCGGAAATGGGCCGCGTGGGAATCGAACCACTCCTGATGGTTCGCCCCCCTCATCGGATCCTCGGCGTCCTGTTTGGCCTGCTCGGCACGGAGGATCTTTTCGGCCCCCTCCTCGACCTGCCCACGGCCGGGGCGCCGGCCGGCGACGCGGGCCCGGAAGACGTACGTGCCCGGCCTCGGCACGCGGAAATCGCGGGCGTTCACGGTCTTGTCCCAGCCGTCGTGGTGGAGGACGACCCAATCCCCTTCGAAGGCGTTGTTACCGGCGTTGACGATCGGGTTGTTGTCGGCGTCGAGGCGGATGCGATGGCTGTCATCCGCGGAACCAGGTACGGGATCGAAGCGCCAGCGGATCGTCTGCGGACGCTCCCCTGCCACGAGCGCCCGATCGAGGATCTCGCTGGCGGCGGCGAGGTATTGCTCGACCTGCAGCGGCGAGATCGTCAGCACGCTGCCGTTGTTGTCGAATCCGCCGGCGGGAGGGTCTTGGGGGAAGACCGACGTGTCGAAATCGACGCCGACGAGATCGCGGATCGTGTTGCGATACTCCGCCCTGTTGAGCCGCCGCAGCACCACCGACTGCTCCCGTTTGGCGAGTTCTGCCGCCACCGCCCTGCTCGTGATCCAGTCGACCACGGCTGCCACGTCGGCCGCGTCGGGCTGCGGCCGGTCTTTCGGGGGCATCGAGTGGCTGCTGAGAACGTCGACGATCTCGCGCCACTTCCCCCGGACACTCGAATGGCCGAAATCGGTGTCGAGGGATTCCGCCGTGAGTGAGAACTCCCCCTCCGGCTTCTCCCCGCCGTGGCACTCGATGCAGTGCGCGCGAAAGAAGGGCACGACGACCTGCCCATGACCTTCGGTCCCGGAATCGGACTCCGCACCGGGGGCGCCGTGCGCGAACCATCCGATGATCAGAATCGCGGCAGCGAGGGGTTGTCGGTACGTCACAAATCCTCCGTCTCCGCAGGCGATCGTAAGCCTTCCCAACAATCCTATCAGTGCATCGCCAAGTTGGCCTAAGGCGGGGTTCCGCCACGATCATGTGCCGGAGCCTCGCCCGTTAGTCCGCCGCGGCCCGATGAACATCGAGCGACACCAGATCGAGCAGTTGATCGTCGGTCATCTCGGTCAACAGCGTCTCACCGGCGACCGAAGGACCGAGCAGACGATCGGCGAGATCCTGCTTGTCGCGGAGCATGGCGTCGATCCGCTCCTCGAGCGTCCCACGGCAGACAAATTTGTGGACGAGCACGTTTCGCTTCTGCCCAATGCGGAAGGCCCGGTCGGTGGCCTGGTTCTCAACCGCTGGATTCCACCAGCGGTCGAAATGGATGACGTGCGACGCCGCCGTGAGATTGAGACCAGTGCCCCCCGCCTTCACCGAGATCACGAAGAATGGGATGTCGTCATCTTCCTGGAACCGCCGCACGATCTCCTTCCGCTTGCCCACAGGCACCTGGCCGTGCAAGACGACGCCCGGCCGCCCAAAGACTTTCGAAAGCCACAGGGAGAGCGGGCCGCAGAGCGTCTGGAATTGTGTGAACACGAGGATCTTCTCCTGCCGGGCGGCGATCGGCTCACAGAGCTCCGCCAAGCGGAGAAACTTCCCGCTCTCCGCCGGGTCGTATCCCGCCTCGTCGGCGAGGCCGAGGTATTGGGCTGGATGATTGCAGATCTGCTTGAGCCGCATGGTCGTGGCCAGAACGATGCCACGACGACGGATACCGCCGTCTCGCTCTTTATCCTTGAGCTCCTGGAGTTGCCTGCGGAGATCCTCCACAACCCGCTCGTAGAGGGCTGCCTGTTTGCGGGACAGGCTGCACTCAGACCGCATCTCGGTCTTTTCCGGCAGATCCGGCACGATCAGCGGATCGGTCTTGAGCCGGCGGAGGATGTAGGGCCCAACGAGCCGGCGGAGAGGGGCGAAGCCGTCCGGATCGGCCCCTTTCCCCATCCGCCGCACGAATTGCTTGAACTCACCGGCCGAACCGAGCAGCCCTGGGCAACAGAAGTCGAACAACGACCAGAGGTCGCCGAGCTGATTCTCCACCGGCGTGCCGGTGAGCACGATCCTCGCCTCCGCGCGGAGCCCCTTGACCGCCTTTGTCTGCGCCGACGAGGCGTTTTTGATCGCCTGCGCCTCGTCGAGCACCGCCAGGCGCCAGGCCATGGCCGTCAGCCAGGGAAGTTTCTTCACCATCGCATACGTTGTGACCACCACGTCGTAACGGGCCAGTTCCCGCTCCGGCTCGGCCGCCAGCCGATCGAAGAGGTCGATCGGGCACTCCGAACGGTGCACGAACAGCGCCCGAAGTTGTGGGGCAAAGCGGGCAAGCTCCTGCTTCCAGTTCCCCACGAGCGAGGCAGGCACCACCAACAGGCTTGGCTGGCACGGCTTCGTGGAACGAGCCGACGTCCTTGCGGCGCCGCGCCGGGGTGACGCTGCCGGGGTCGCGGCAGCGTCGTCGCGGAGACGGAGGAACAGGTCGATCAATTGAACGGTTTTGCCGAGCCCCATATCATCGGCGAGGCACGCCCCCAGTCGCAGCCGGCTGAGGAACCAGAGCCAGCGGACGCCGTCCGCCTGGTAGGGACGGAGCGTCGCAGCCAGACCATTGCCGGGCGTGCAGCCCGGGCGGCCCCGCGGATCGCGAAGCGCGCCGAGGGTCTCACGGAGCCACCCCCCCGCGGTGACGTTCGACCACTCAACACTCGCTGCCGCGGTCCCTTCGTCGGCCCCCAAGTCGGCGCCGGCAAGCAGCCTCATCCCTGTGACGAAGTCGATCCCCTCGGCATGCTCGCGTTCGAGCCGCTTCCACTGGTCGAGGGCCTGGCGGAGACGGTCCCGATCCACCTCCACCCAGCGTCCGCGGAGGAGCGTGAGCCCGTCGGTCCCGGCGAGGAGGTCGCTCGTCTCCGCCGCCGTCAGTGGTGTGCCGTCGAGGGCGAGATCGACGGAGAAATCGAGCAGGCCGTCAACCCCGACGGCGGATGGGGCAGCATCGCCGAGGCGCACCTGAACCGTCGGCCGCGGCGGCTTCCGGCCTCGCCACCAGTCGGGCACGCGCACGACCAGTCCGCTCTCCTCCATCGCGGGCACATCACGGAGAAAGCGGTGAGCCTCCGCGATCGTGATCGCCCGGGGCGTGAAGATCGCCCGGGAATCGAGCCATTCCCGGATGAGGGTGCTGCGGTCCGCGGCCGCCTGGACCGGCGCCAGCAACTCCACGAGTTTTGCTTGATCGCGGTGCTCGGCGGAGGATTCGACCGCCTTCGCCAAGGGCAGATGCTGCACGGCCGAGGATGCTGTGAGCCGGTGGGCATAGGTGGCGAGGAACGCGAACGGCCGGGCGTCGTCACGGCGGTTTTCAGCCAGATGGAACGTCACCTTCCCGAGAAGGTGGAACCGCGGGTCGATCGCTGCGAGCACGGCGGCCAGGCCTCCCGGTCTCGTCGCCGCTTGCGCACGGATTCCGGCAGCCAGTTCGTGCCAGATCCCCCGCAGCGCCGCGGCATCGAGGTGGTCGAGGCCACGCATCGGAGGGGCGGCGGCGATGATCGCCGCAAGGGCGAGGTCATCCGGTGGCGGCAGGATCGCCGCCGGCTGTTCATCGGATGTCGCCTCCAGGAATGCCCGGCGGGCGTCCTCGGCGAGCCGGCCGATCGCCTCAACGACCTTCCGCGCACAGCCACGGAAGTAGGTTACGTCTGGTGGCACGCCGACGCTGTCGGGAAGCCCGGCCAGATGGATCAGTCCAGCAGCCTGCCCATCGGCAAAGGCGGCGGCCATTGCGACAGTCTCCGGCGCTGCCCCGGCGACATCGTCGGCCGGCTCGACAGCCTCATAAATCAGCCTTCCATGGGGAGAGACGCGGATGCAAGCCGGGAATCTAGCCGCGGATGCAGATGGCCCAGATGCAGATGGCGCAGATGAAGATGGCATGGTGGTGACACTCCGTGTCGTGCCGGTAAAAAGTACGCGACGTCCGTCATCCCACAAGCCGGTCACCGAATCCCTGCGGCAGCAGCCAGCGAGGCTTGACGCCGCTCATCCGGTAAATCACCACCGACACCGGACAGACTCGCGAGCAGCGAGTTCGGGATCGGCCGGCACTCGAATCACCACACGATAAAGGCCCTGCAGATGCGATGGTCGAGCTCCTGGGGAGAATACTCGCCGGTCGGCAAGCGGATTGCCCGCGCCGAAAAACGCGCGGCCAAGCGGGCCACCTGGGCCGGCCGCGCCCCCGAGCCGGTACGGATCATCGGCCGCGACATCGCCAAGACGTTCTGGGGCCGGTCGTGGTGCCAGAGCCTGGAGAGCTTCAGCGACATCAGCAATCGTCTCCCACGCGGCCGTACGTATGTGCGCAATGGCTCGGTCGTCGATCTCCTCATCACCCGCGGTCGAATCGAGGCGATCGTCGCTGGGTCGATGGTGTATGACGTCGCGATCGCCATCGCCCCGCTTCCGCCGGTCAAATGGCAGGCGATCAAGCAAGACTGCGCGGCGTCGATCGGGTCGTTGCTCGACCTGCTCTCCGGCCGTCTCTCGGACGGCGTGATGCAGCGGATGGTGAAGCCACAGGAGGGTCTCTTTCCCTCGCCACGGGAGATCTCGATCGCCTGCAGCTGTCCTGACGGAGCAGCCATCTGCAAGCATCTTGCCGCGGTGTTCTATGCGGTGGGGCACCGGCTCGACACGCAACCGGAATTGCTTTTCCTGCTGCGGGGTGTCGATCAACGGGAGCTCATCGTCGCCGCCACGAAGGACTCGGTGTCGCGGGCGATCCGCGGCGACGACGCCCACGCCCTGGCCGACGACGATCTAGCGTCGATTTTCGGTGTCGACCTGGGGACAGCGGCCGACGAGCCAGCGCCGCCGCCCTCCCCGCGCACCCCCAAGCCCGCAGCCCGGAAGCGGCGGTCCACTCCCCCCACCCCCGAGCCAATCCCGGAGCCCGCGCCTGCGCTGAAGCTCAAGAAGGCGCTGAAGCTCAAGAAGGCGCTGAAGCTCAAGAAGGCGCCGAAGCTCAAGAAGGCGCCGAAGCTCAAGAAGCTTCCCAAGCGGAAGAAGCCACGGGACTGATTCCCGTCCGCGGTCATCGCAACGCATCCGGTCACCCGAGGCACGACCGCTGCGTCGCATCAGCTCACGCCCGCCGGAAGCCGCCGTTGACGGGGATCACCTGCCCGGTGACGAACGCCGCGTCGGGGGACACGATCCACGCCACCGCTGCGGCGATGTCGGCCGGCTCCCCCCAGCGCCTGAGGATACTTTCGCGCACGGCCCGCTTCTGCCAGACCTCGCTCGCCCCTTCGCCCCACTTTGTCCGGATCCAGCCCGGGGCAACGCAATTGACTCTGACCACCGGCGCCAGCGACCGGGCCACGCTCCGCGTGAACGCCATCACCGCCCCCTTCGTCGCCGCGAACAGTTCCCCCGAATCCCCCTCCATCCCGGTCTCGGCCTGATCCCAGCCGATGGTCACGATCGTCCCTCGCGCCTTCCCCGTCGCCACCTGCTCGTCCAGCCAACGGGCCTTCATCCACGCGCCGAATCCCCGCGCGAGGATCAACGTCGACGTGACGTCGACCCGCAGCAATTCGTCGAGCTTCCGCTCGAAGCTCCAGGCTGCGGCAGCCCCGGTGAGGACGTCGGCCCCGGCGATCAAAACGACCGTGTCGAGATCGGGGAGCGCCGCGGTGACGTCGTCAACGAGCCGCGGCAGCGACGAATGCTCCCCGAGATCGGCGAGGAACCGGCCGGCACAGCCACCGAGACCGGCAAGCTCGCCGGCGAGGTCGTCCGCCGCCGCCGCCGACCGGCCGTGGATCGCGACGCGGGCCCCCGCGGCCGCCAGGGCCAGTGCCACCTCCCGGCCGATGCCGTGCGTTGCGCCCGTGATCAGCGTCGTCCGACCGGCGAGTACTTGCGGGTGTGGAGCCATGGGAGTGCCAGCGCTCATGCCGCCGGCTTCTCCTCCACGGGCACTGACAGCGGCGGATCAGCCAACGGAGAATCGACCGCAGGGGAGGTCGCCCCGGACGGCGCCGAAGCCTCTGCGGCCGAGGCGCCGCGCAGCGGCAACCGATAACAAGCCGCCTCGACGGCATTGCGCACCAGGAGCCTGTCGCCGACGATCGCCGGGGAGTTCCATGTCTGGTCGGAAAGGGCCGTGAGGCGGGCCACCTCGCGATGGGCCTCCGGCGTGGCCTCGACGAGGACGACGTCCCCCGGCTCCGACTGGACGACGAGCAGATCGCCGACGCGGAGCAGCTGCCCCTGGTCGTAACGCCCCCCCTTCCACATCCGCTTGCCGTCGCTCGCCCGCAGGCACTCGAGGATCCCGTCGGAGAGGCCGTAGAGGTGGCCATCGTGGAGGGCGACATTCGTGAACTTCGTCTTCATGCCGGCCTTGTTGCGCCACGCCTCCCTCACCGTCCACGCCCCATGGGCGCCAGGCTCCACATCGAAGGCCGCGGCACCGATGCCGTAGCCCTTGGAGATGAAGAGACGGTTCGGGCCGATCACAACCGCTTGCGTGCAGGAGGCATCGGAGTTGCTGTGCCCCGGCCAAGGGAAGCGCCACGCCTCGTCCCGCGATGCCGGATCGAAGCCGATCACCTGCGACTCCGTCACCGCCACGAGGAACGGTTTCCCGCCGATCTCGAGGAGACTCGGGCTGACGTAGCTGATTTGGTCATCGCCGACGTTCCAGCGGTGCTCGCCGGTCGAACGGTCGTAGGCCACGAGCGCCACAGGCCCGTCGGCACGCGGCCCTCCCCCCTGCACGACCACGACGTCGCCGAGGATCAGCGGCGATCCGGAGCGGCCCCAGGCGACGGCGACCGCGTGGGCGGCAGCATCGATGCCGAGGTCGGCAAGCACGTCCTTCTTCCAGAGCACCTTGCCGGTGGCGCCATCGATCGCGTGGAGCCAGCCGGTGGCCCCGGCAGCATAGACGACGCCATCGTGGATCGTCGGCGTCGAACGTGGCCCGGCCCCGCCGAGGACCGTCTGGTGGCGGGCGGTTACCGCCACCTGCCACTCTGGTTCGCCGCTGACCAGCGACAAACAGGTGATGATCTCGTCGTCGCCGCGCTGTTCGAGCGTCACGGCATGGTCGCCGAAAGTGGCAAACCCACTCCAGCCGGCGCCGATCGGGCGGCGCCACAGTTCGCGCGGGGGATTTTTCTTCCAGGCCGGATCGAGCGCTGGGGCCGAGGGGGGGAGCGAGGCGTCGCCCGCCGGCCCGTGGATGCGGGGAAAGTCGTGGGGAGCCGGTTGCCAGGGGGCCACGCTTGCCAGCTGCGGCGGCGCGACGGGGCGGGCGAGGAGGGTGTCGCGCGACTTCTGCCACGCCCAGCGGAACTCCGGCACGAGATCGCCACTGACGCGCTCGACCCGGAGCGTGGCCAGACCGAGGGCGACCAGCCCTAGGAGCCCGAAGGCGAGCCCGCGCTTCCTCGCCGGGCTGTGGCCACTCTCGCGGACGAACCACAACACCGCCGACATCAGCGCCGAGAAGCCGAGAATGAGCGTGAGGATGTTGCGGACAGCGCCGTCGACGACGCCGCCGACGACCGGTTCGAGGAGCCCGGCCCGCACCATCGCCGCCGCCGCCGCGAGCGAGCAGAGCGAGATGACCAGCCGGCGTGGCGGCCCCAGCGAGCGGGGCTCGGTGGGGGGAGCCGGCTCGCCACGGGCCCCGGGGCGCGGCGGCTTCGAGCGGCTCGTGGACTTGCTCATGCGCGGATCACCTCGCGGTCGCTCCACCGAATCGTCCGCACGCGCAAGACGCCGACGGGGCCGAACAGCGACAGCTTACCGCTCCCGCTGGCCGCGCGCCCACGCGAACCTCTCCCGCCGGACGGTCACGCCATGGATTCCTTGTCGGTGCCGCGGGCCCCGACTACACTCCCCCAATCACCGGGCTTTTCGGCCCATTTTCCCCTTCACGGACGCCCCATGACCAGCCCCGAGCCCCACCGTTCCTCCGGGTCGAGCCCCCCACCGTCGTCAGCCGCGCTCGACGCGGCCCTCCGTTCGGGGCGGGGCGTGGGCCCCTCCACCGCTGCTGTCCACGCCGGCGAGGCCCGGCAAAAACTGGCCAACTCCATCACCGACCCGATCGTCTCCGCGTCAACCTACACCTTCCCCAACACCCGCGCGATCCTGGACTTCATCGAGCAGGACCTCCCCCGCGAGGAATACGGCCGCTACGGCAACCCGGGGGAACGGGTGGTGGAAGGCAAACTCGCCGCCCTCGACGGCGGCGAGATGGCCGTCCTCTTCTCCACCGGCATGGCGGCGCTCGTCGGCGTGCTCATGGCGCACTTGAGCGCCGGCGACGAGGTGGTGTTCTTCGACCAGTGCTACCACCGCAGCCGTGAGTTCTGCCGCCGTCACCTGACGCGTTTCGGTGTCGGCTTCCGCGAGGTGAAGACGGGCGACTACGACGCCATGGAAGCGGCGATCAGCCCGCGGACGAAGATGGTCGTCAGCGAGTCGCCAACCAACCCCCATCTCTCGATCGTCGACTGCGGGCGGTTCGCCGACATCGGCCGCCGCCACGGCGTGCTCACGCTCATCGACGCCACCCTCTGCACCCCCTACAACCACCGCCCGCTTGCCGACGGCGTCGATTTCGTCCTCCACTCGGCGACGAAATACCTCGGGGGCCACAACGACCTCCTCGCCGGCGTCGTCATCGGCTCGCGGGAGAGGCTGGAGCCGGTGCGGAATCTCCGCGGCATCATGGGGGGGATCAATTCGCCCCACAATTGCTACCTCCTCGAGCGCGGCCTGAAGACGCTCGCCCTGCGAATGGACCGGCACAATGCCAACGGCCTGGCCGTCGCCCGGTTCCTCGAGGCCCACCCGCGGGTGGAGCGGGTCTACTACCCCGGCCTCGAGAGCCATCCCTACCACGCCGTCGCCAAGGCATCGATGCGCGGCTACGGGGGCCTCGTGACGTTCCTCGTCAAGGATGCCGACTCTCAGCAGACGTCGCGCGTCGTCGATGCCGCGAGGATCCTGCGGATCGGTCCGAGCCTCGGGGGGGTCGAGTCACTCATCGAGCAACCGCTCGTGATGAGCTACTGGAACTACTCCCCCGCGGAGCGGCAGACGTTCGGGATCGACGACAACATGATCCGCCTCGCCCTCGGTATCGAGGACACCGCCGACCTGATCGCCGACCTGGGGCGGGCGCTCGAGCACTGAAGCCCTCGGCCGGCCGATCGACCGGGGGATTTCCGCGGAGGGGGCAAGCCGGGCAGGCGGCGGGGGGCCCCGCCCTGCCGGACGGGGCCCCAACCCGTGACCGCCGCCGACCGACCGGGGGCTCTGGGCAGGAACTGCCGGTCGCGGTGATTTTCGCGGAAGTTCCGGTCGCGCCGATGCCGATATCTCTTCCGATTGCAGAAGCTCGTCAGGTGCCGTCCACCGCGGGTGCTCTCGGAGAAGTGTTCATGAACGTCGCGAACGGTATCCGCCTGCT
>CALQRA010000119.1 GCA_943332855.1 Candidatus Kuenenia stuttgartensis | reverse complement strand
TTCGTGACCGTCAGCGATCCGGGCTGGGACCACCACACCGACTGCTTCAACGGACTGAAAGGGCGGATGCCGGCAATCGATCAGGCGATCCCGGCGCTGTTGATCGACCTCGAGCAGCAGGGGCTGCTCGACAAGACGCTCGTCGTCTGGATGACCGACTTCGGCCGCACCCCGAAGATCAATCCGGCCATCGGCCGCGACCATTGGGCGAGTGCCGGATTTGTCGTCATGGCCGGGGCAGGGATTCCCGGTGGGCTTGTCCTCGGCGAGACCGATGCCGAGGGGGGCGTGCCGAAGTCGCACGAGACGTTCACGGAGAACGTCGTCGCCACGATCTACCACAAGCTTGGGCTGCCCACCGACCTCACGGTCACCGCGGCCGACGGCCGGCCGATCCGGCTCATCGAGGGGGAACCGGTGCGCCAATGGATCTGAATTGGCGGAGCCGCTCTTGGCGGTTTTTGCGGCGCTGTTTGCTGCTCCTCGCCGCGCTCGGCACGGCCGGCTGCGCGCCGGGGCTGGCCTCGGCCGCCGGGCTGGTTGTCCTCCCCGGTCGGGTCGAGCTCGCTGGTCGGTTCGAGCGCGTCCAACTCCTCGTGCGCGGAGGGCCTGAGGATCCCGCTGGCAGCGAGCGGGCCGACGACCTGACCCATGCGGCGGCCTACTCGAGCGCCGACCCGGCGGTGGCGCGGGTGTCGGCCGACGGGGTGGTGTCGGCGGTGGGCGACGGCTCGACGCGGATCGCCGTGACGGTCGGGGGGGAGACGACGGCGGTCGAGGTGATGGTGACGGGAAACGCACAGGGGGGACGGGTCGACTTCGAGGCTGACATTCTCCCGGTGCTCTCGCGCGCCGGCTGCAACGCCGGCGTCTGTCATGCCAGCCAGTATGGCAAGGGGGGCTTTGTCCTCTCGGTGATGGCCTTCGATCCCCAGCTCGATTTCAGCTCGATCGCCATCGCCTCGCGCGGTCGCCGCGTCTGCCCGACGAATCCTGCCGGGAGCCTCCTCCTCGCCAAAGCGAGCAACTCAATTCCGCATGGCGGCGGCCCGCGGCTCGCCGTCGACTCCGCCGACTACGCGATCTTGGCCGCCTGGATCGCCGCCGGCAGCCCGGGCCCGACGGGCACCTCTGCGGCGGTCACGGGGCTGGAGGTCGAGCCGGTGAAGCGCGTGGCGGGCCCGGGGGCGACGCAACAGATCCGCGTGGTGGCGACCTACGCCGACGGCCGGCGCCGCGACGTCACCGGCTGGAGCCGGTTTGACGCGGTGGACGAGGGGGTCGTGAAGGTGTCGCCGGCCGGGGTGGCGACGACGCTCGGCAGGGGCCAGGGGGCGGTGATGGCCCGGTTCGGTGGCGAGGCGACGATCGCCACGTTTGTCGTCCCGTTCGCCGCGAGCGCCGATCTCTCCGGCTGGAAAAGCCCCCATCCGCTCGATGCCGTGGTCGGGGAAAAGTTCGCCGAGATCGGTCTGACCCCCTCGGGGCTGTGCGACGACGCGACCTTTCTGCGGCGCGCCCACCTCGATGCCATCGGCGCCCTGCCGACGGCCGACGAGGCCCGCGCTTTCCTCGCCTCGACCGCGCCGGACAAGCGGGAGCGGCTCGTCGACGAGCTCCTCGGCCTGACTGGCGATCCGGCCCGCGACCGCTATGTCGACCGCTACGCCGCCTGGTGGAGCCTGAAGTGGGCCGATCTGATCCGTAACAACTCGGCCGTGCTCGGCGAGAGCGGGATGTGGGCCCTCCACAATTGGCTC
This sequence comes from Candidatus Kuenenia stuttgartensis, assembly GCA_943332855.1. GTDB lineage: Bacteria > Planctomycetota > Planctomycetia > Pirellulales > UBA1268 > QWOP01. The sequence goes on along the minus strand of CALQRA010000119.1, from coordinate 12,311 downwards.
CAGGAGAGCTTCCGCACGAACAAGCCGTTTGACCGGTTCGTGACCGAGCTGATCACCGCCAAGGGCTCGATCTTCGCCAGCGGCCCGGCCAACTATTTCCGCATCGCCAACAATCCCGCCGATCTCGCCGAGTCGACCGCGCAGCTGTTTCTCGGGGTCCGGCTGCAATGCGCGAAGTGCCACCACCATCCCTACGAACGGCTCTCGCAATCCGACTACTACGGCTTCGCCGCCTACTTCGCCCGCGTCGCCTCGAAGAACAGCGCCGAGTTCGGGATCTTCGGCGGCGAGACGGTCGTTGTCGTCAATCCGTCGGGGGAGGTGTCGCATCCGCGCTCCGGGGCGATCATGAAGCCGACGCCGCTGGGGGGTGAGTCGGCGGAGGACGCCGACGACCGGCGGATCGCCCTGGCCAACTGGCTGACCGCCGCCGACAACGCCTCGTTCGCCCGGAACATCGTCAACCGCTACGTCGCCTTTCTCCTCGGCCGTGGGCTCGTCGAGCCGGTCGACGACCTCCGCTCGACCAATCCACCGTCGAATCCGGCGCTGATGGATCTCCTCGTGGCGGAGTTCCGCGGCAGCGGTTTCGACGTTCGTCGGCTGATGCGGTTCATCATGACCTCGCGGCTCTACCAGCTCGATTCGCAGCCGACCGCCGGCAACGCCGCCGATGAGCGCTTCTCCAGCCACTACCGGGTCAAACGCCTCGGCGCCGAGGCGCTCCTCGATGCCATCGACGAGGCCACCGGCGTGCGGACGAAATACCCCAACCTCCCCCTCGGCACCCGGGCGATCGAGCTCCCCGACGCGGCCGCCGCGAACACCAACCCCTTCCTCGTCACGTTCGGAAAGCCGAAGCGGGCGAGTGTCTGCGAGTGCGAGCGAACCCCGGACGAGAATCTCGCTCAGGCCCTCCACACGCTCAACGGCGACATCGTCGCCACGAAGGTCGCCGACGGCGCGGGCCGGGTGGCGAAGCTCCTCGCGGCCGGCACGCCCGTTCCGGCTTGCGTTGAGGAGCTCTACCTCGCGACCCTCTCCCGGCCGCCGTCGCCCCTTGAGGCGGCCGACGCGGCGGAGATCGTCGCCGTCTCCCCGTCGCCCGCCGAGGGGCTCCAGGACCTGCTCTGGGCCTTGATCAACTCCAAGCACTTTCTGTTCGTGAGGTGATCATGACCCGTTGCCGCTGGGTGCTCCTCCTCGGGCTGGCTGTCCCCGCCGGGACGGCCCTCGGCCAGACGAGCAACAGCTATCCGATGCTCATGAGCCTCCGTCCCACGGCGGCCGTGGTCGGAGCCACCACCGACCACGAGCTTTCGGCGCGCTACAACCTCGCCGGGGCCTCCGCCGTGATCGTGACGGGGGAGGGAGTTTTCGCCGAGGTCGTGCCGCCGGAAGCGGAGAAGCCGGAGGATCGGGAGAAGAATGACGTTGGTGCGTCGACGACCCGGTTGCGGATCCGCTGCGACGCCAATGCCGTCCCCGGGATCCGCGACGTCCGCGTCATCACCCCCCACGGGGCGAGCACCGTCGGCCAACTCGTCGTCGTCTGCGAAGGGGTGACGGCGGAGCAGCCGGACAACGACACCGCCGAGAAGGCCCAGGCCGTCACCCTGCCAGCGACGCTCTGCGGGGCCCTCGAGAAGGGAGAGGATGTCGATTTCTGGAGGATTCGCGTCGAGGCCGCCGGGCCGTGGGTTTTCCACCTCGTGTCGCAGCGCCTGCAAAACCGGCTTCACGACATGCAGAGCCGGGTCGACCCGCTCCTCACGCTGCGGAGCCTCGCCGGCCAGACGATCGCCGCCAGCGACAACGCCCTCGCTGGCGACCCCCTCCTCGCCGTCGCGGCGCTGGAGCGGGGGGAGTATCTCCTCGAGGTCCGCGATGTCCGCTACCAGGGGAATGCCGACTGGACCTATTCAATTGAGGCTTCGGGGCGGCCGTTCGTGACGGCGGTCCATCCGCTCGCGATGGCGCCCGGGGCGACGGTCGCCGCGCGGCTGTTCACGGCCGGCCCGCCGCTCCCCGGCCCGGTGCCCTTCACCTTACCCGCCGACGCGCCGGCCGGCGTCCGGCGGGTCGCGCCGGTGTTTGAGGGGCGGCCGCTCGGGGGGGTCGGGATCCTCGTCACCACCGATCCGATCACCGTCGAGCCGGTGGCGGCGCTGCCGCTGCCGCAGGCTGCCGACGGAACGGACGCGCCGGCCGGAGCAGCGGCGATTGTCGGCCCGGCGGTCATCTGCGGCGAGCTCGACAGCCCCGGGCAGGCCGATCGCTTCGCCTTCACGGCCAAGGCGGGGGAGGCGTTTTCCTTCGAGGTTCACGCGCGCCGGCTCGGCTCCAATCTCGATGCCAAGCTGCGGGTGCTGAAGGCCGATGGCGGGCTCCTCGCCGAGGCCGACGATGCCACCTACCAGCGTGTCCTCTCCGCCGACCCGTACGTCGAACGCTTTGCCGCCCCGGCCGACGGCACCTACCTCGTCGAGATCCGCGACCTCCATGGCCGCGGCGGCGCGGGGTTCCCCTACGCCCTGCGGATCGGGCCCTCCTCTCCCAGCTTTGTCCTCGAAGTCGACACCGACAAGACCCTCCTCGCCCCCGGTCTGGCCGCCCCGATCTACGTCCGTGCCCTGCGGCGCGGCGGGTTCGCCGGCGACATCGACTTGACGATCGACGGCCTCCCCGCTGGGGTGACGGCCGTCACCGGCCGGATCCTGGCCACCGGCAACGACGGCTGCCTCTGGCTCCAGGCCGCCCCCGATGCCCCCGCCGGATGGGGCAATGTCACGATCACGGGGGAGGCGACGGTGACGGCGGCGGACGGATCGACCAGTGTGATCCAGGGCCGCGCCGATCCGCTCCAGGAGATCTACATGCCCGGCGGTGGGCGCGGGCATTACCCGGTCGATCTCCATACCGTCTCGGTGGCCAAGCCGATGGACGTCCGCGGGATCACGGTCAGCAGCACCGCGGTCGTGCTCAAGCCTGGGGACTCGCAGCGGCTCGATATCACCGTCGAGCGGGCCCCGGACTACAAAGGCAACATCACGCTCGACATGATGCTCCAGCACCTCGAAACCCCCTACGGCAATCCGCTCCCCAAGGGGGTGAAGGTCGACGGTGCCAGAAGCAAGACCCTGCTCACGGCGGGTGAATCGGTCGGGCACATCACACTCACGGCGGCGGCCGATGCCCCGCCGGTGGAGCGGCAGCTCGTCCCCGTCACTGTCCATGCAACGATCAATTTTGTCATGAAGCACACCTTCGCCAGTGCCCCCGTGCTCGTCACCGTCACCCAGCCCTGATCCTGCCCCGGCGAGATTCCCCGAACGCATGGCCCTCCCGTTCGATCACCGTTATCCCGCCGTCGACGATCTGCGGCAGGCCGCCCGGGCTCGGATCCCCGGATTCGTGTTCGACTTCCTCGACGGCGGCTGCCACGACAACGTCAACCTGGCGAGCAACACCGCCGATCTCCGCGACGTCAAGCTCCAGCCGTTTTATCTCGCCGATCATGGATCGGTGTCGCTCGAGACCGAGCTGTTTGGGAAAACATGGGGAGCGCCGCTGGGCATCTGTCCGGTGGGGCTCCAGGGGCTGATCTGGCCCGGGGCCTGCGAGGCCCTCGCCCGGGCAGCCACGGCCCGGCGGATCCCCTTCATCCTCAGCACCTGCACGACGGCGAGCCTGGAGACGATCGGCCAGATCACGGCGGGGGCGTTTTGGTTTCAGCTCTACAATCCGGTCGATCCAGCCATCCGGGAGGATCTCCTCGCCCGCGCGGAGCGGGCGGGGTGCGAGGTCCTCGTCGTCCTCGCCGATGTTCCCACCTTCGGCTATCGCCCCCACGACATTCGCAACCAGTTCGCCGTGCCGCCGCGGCTGACGGCGCGGACGATCCTCCAGATGATCCTCCGCCCGGTGTGGGGAATGACGATGCTGCGGCGTGGCAAGCCGACGCTCGCGTCCCTCACCCCCTACATGCCGGCGAACATGGATCTGCGCCAGCTTGCCGACTTCATGGATCGGACATTCACCGGCCGGCTCACCGGCGACGACCTCGCCCGGCTCCGCGACCGCTGGAAGGGGAAGATGGTGCTCAAGGGAGTGGCGACGGTGGAGGATGCCGAGATCGCGGTGGCACGCGGGCTCGACGGGATCATCGTCTCCAATCATGGCGGCCGGCAGCTCGACGCCGGACTGTCGTCGATCCGGGCGCTGGGGCCGATCGTCGAGGCGGTGGGGCGACGGACGACCGTGATGATCGACAGTGGGATCCGCTCCGGGCCCGACATCGCCCGGGCCCTGGCCAGCGGTGCCCGGTTCACGTTTCTCGGCCGGGCGTTCATGTATGCCGCAGCGGCCCTCGGCGACCGTGGGGGGGATCACGCCGCGGAGATCCTTTCCCGGCAGCTCCTCCAGGTGATGGAGCAGGTCGGCTGCGACCGGGTCGCCGACCTCCCCCGCCACCTCGTCCGCCAGTAAGCCGTCAGACGATCGTGGCGATCAGGAGCCACTCAGGCCACGATCCCGCGGATGACATCGCCGGAGACGTCGGTGAGCCGGAAGTCGCGCCCGTTGAAGCGGTGCGTCAGGCGCGTATGGTCGAGGCCGAGGAGGTGGAGGATTGTGGCGTGGAGGTCGTTGACGCTCACCCGGTTCTCGACCGCCTTGAAGCCAAACTCGTCGCTCGCGCCATGGGTCACGCCCCCCTTCACACCCCCTCCCGCCAGCCACATGGTAAAGGCGTGCGGGTTGTGGTCGCGGCCGGGCTGATCCCCTTTCTGCGCGATCGGGAGGCGGCCGAACTCCCCCCCCCAGACAACGAGTGTCTCGTCGAGGAGCCCGCGCCGGTCGAGATCCTCCAGGAGCGCCGCGATCGGGCGGTCGGTCTCGGCGGCGAAGCCGGCATGGTTGCCGCGGATGTCGGCATGGCCGTCCCAGCTCTGCTGGTTCTCCTCACCGCCGGAATAGATCTGCACGAATCTCACGCCGCGCTCCACGAGGCGCCGGGCGGTCAGGCATTGCCTGGCGAAATGGCCGCAGGTTGGGTCGTCGAGGCCGTAGAGATCGAGCGTCTCGCGGGTTTCGGCGCCGAGATCGAGGGCCTCCGGGGCGGTCATCTGCATCCGATAGGCGAGCTCGTAGCTCTCGATCCGGGCCTCGATCTCGCCATCGGTGCCGGTCAGGTCGCGGTGGCGGGCATTGAGCCTTGCGGCGAGGTCGAACTGGGCCCGCTGCTCGTGGTCGGTCATCGCCGCGCGGCGGGCGAGGTTGGCGATCGGGGGCCCGGCGGTGTCGAGGCCCGTTCCTTGGAACGCGCCCGGCAGAAAGCCAGCCGACCAATTTTGGGCATAGCCCTTGGGGAGCCCCCGCCCCTTGGTGTCGACCATGACGACGAAGCCGGGGAGATCGCGGTTTTCACTCCCCAGGCCGTAGGTCACCCAGCTGCCAGTGCAGGGGGAGCCGACGCGCGTATTGCCGGTATTCAGACGGAGGAGCGCGGGGGCATGGTTGTTTGAATCGGTCCAGCAGCTGTTCACGAACGCCATTCGGTCGACATGGCCGGCGAGTCGGGGAAAGATCTCCGACACCCAGGCGCCGCTCTCCCCATGCTGGCGAAAGGCGAACGGGCTCTTCATCAGCCCGCCGACCGATCCGGCGAAAAACCCGGTGTTGGCATCGAAGCCGGCGAGGGGCTCGCCGTCGCGCTTCGCCAGCTCCGGCTTGTAGTCGAAGGTGTCGACCTGGCTCGGGCCGCCGTTGATAAACAGCCAGATCACGCGCTTCGCCTTTGGGGCGAAATGGGGCGATCCGCCAGTGCTCGTTTCCGCGCCTGTTCCTTCCTCGGCCAGGAGGCGATCGAGGGCGAGAAGGCCGAATCCCGCGCCGCAGCGCGCCAGCAGCGTCCGCCGGGGGAGCGACAGCGGAGGCCGGGGATAAAGCAGTGGCGGCATGGGGGTTCACTCGACGTGGAGGGTTTCGTTGAGCCCGAGGAGCACCTGGCAGAAGTCGGCCAAGCTCGTGGCGGTGGGATCGGAGAGTCCCGCGGCGGTATACGCTGCGGTTTGGCCGGCGAGGAAGGCGACCGCTGCGGCCAGCTCATCGTCGGTCGGGGCCCGGCCGAGCGCCAGGGCATAGGCGGTGTCGATCGGCGCGGTTTCGTCGCTCACCTCGTCGCGGAAGCGGTGCGGCTCGGCGACGACCCGCGCGGCGAACGCCTCGGCCCAGCGGCGGACCGCCGGGCCATTCATGAGGAGGAGGACCTGCGGCGCGGTGGTCGTGACGGACCGCTTCCCCATCCCCGTCACCCGGTCGGGGGCGTCGAAAGCCCGCAGGAAGGGGGACGGCCGGCTCCGCTTGACGTCGAGGTAGAGGCTCCGCCGTGGCGAAGCGTCGTCGGGGCCCGCGCGTCCCCCGAGCGACGGATCGAGGGCCCCGGAGATCGCCAGGAGGGCATCACGGACCCCCTCGGCGTCGAGGCGCCGGCGACTGAAGTGGGAGAGGAGACGGTTGGGCGGATCCTCGAGGAGGGCGCGCGGCGTGGCCGTCGACGACTGGCGGTAAGTGGCACTGGTGACGATCAGCCGATGGATCGGCTGCAGACGCCAGCCGCCACGGACGAGCTCACCGGCGAGCCACTCGAGGAGCTCCGGGTGGGAGGGGGGATCGGACTGGGCGCCGAAGTCGCTTGGGGTCGCCACCAAGCCGGTGCCGAAATACTGCTGCCAAATCCGGTTGACGATGACGCGGGCCGCGAGGCTTCCCGCTCCCGCATCGGGATCGGTGATCCAGCGGGCCAGGGCCGCGCGGCGCCCCGCGCCGGCACTCTCCTGCCCCGCTTCCTGGCGCCACGTTTCTTCCGGCGCTCGGGAGAGGACCTGGAGAAACCCCGCCGTGGCGACCCCCTCGCGCTGGCGGACGTCGCCGCGGCGCAAAAACCAGGTCTCGGGGTAGGCGTGCGGATAGCCGCGGCCATCGGCATGATGGGGGATCGGCGGGAGATGGTCGCCGGCAACGAGCGCCGTGACGGTCTCCGGCTTCGGCCGCGCCCCCTCGCATGTGCGGACGAAAGCATCGGCGGCCCGCCAGCCCTCGTCGGAGCCGGCCTGGAGCCGGCGCAGTTCGGCAGATTCAGCGGCGGTTCGGTCCGACCTCGCCACCAAGTGACTGATCAGCCAGGCATCGCTCCGGGCCCGATCGACCGGATCAGCTTCTGGCGTGACCGGAATCGGGGCGAACCCGGCGACGGTGGCGGCAGCGATTCTCGGCCGCCCGATCGCATGGTGGGGGCTGGTGCGGAAGTCGAGGGTCACCATCAGCCGGCAACCGCCGGGGTACCCGATCGGCTCGGCGAAATCGAAGAGGGCCACGTGCGATTGTCCGACGTGGGGATCGATTGCCCACCCACTGGTCGGGCTGTCGTCGATGGCGTGGCTGACGTCGAGGCCCGGCTGCGAGAAGTCGGCCCGTGGGGCGCCGAGCTTCACCGGGCTGAAGACCGGCTCGGCCCCGGCGGCGGGAATCGGGGCGGCGGCAACGGTGAGGTTGGAGAGGGCGAAGTTGCCATGGGCGACGCGCCCCGGGCCGCCGCGCGGCAGCGACGGATCGGCCAGCGCGTCGATGCGCAGGCTGACGAGGGGCTCGGAGGGGAAGTCGAGCATGAAGGTGTAGGTGTCGTCGTTGGCAGGCGCCCCGCCGGCGAGGAACGATCCGTCGGCCTGCGCCGTCAGCGGTGTGCCGGCTCGGCTGGTTACCGCGACGAGTCGGCCGGGGTGCCAGTCGGGGGCGGAGCCCGCGTCGGCCGGCTGCCAGGCCGCGATCCTGGCATCAATCCAGGCATCGAAGCGGGCCGGGAGCTCCTCCTCCTCGATCCGCCGGCGGGCGGCGACGGCTCGGTCGAGCTCTGCCTGCCAGGCAGCGACGGCCAGCGCATGGCGCTCGGGGGCGATGGCGATCTCGGCGTTCGAGCGGACGGTGGCGGTGAAGGTGGCGGCCAGACGGTAGTAGTCGGCCTGCGGCAGCGGATCGAACTTGTGGTCGTGGCAGCGGGCACACCCCACGGTGAGCCCGAGCATCGCGGTGCCGATCGTCGACACGATGTCGTCGAGCTCGCCGCTGCGTGCGCTCTCGAACTCCTTCTCGGTCAGCTGGGTCGGGAACGCGCCGGCCGCGAGGAAGCCGGTGGCGATCCGCGCGGCGGGGATGTCGGGGGCGAGCTCGTCGCCGGCGATCTGCCAGCGGAGGAAGGTGTCGAAGGGGAGGTTTTCATGGAAGGCGGAGACGACGAAGTCGCGGTAGGCATGGGCGTGGGGGCGGTCGTAGTCCTGCTCGTAACCGAAGCTCTCGGCATACCGGGCGATGTCGAGCCAGTGCTGGGCCTGGCGCTCGCCGAACGAGGGCCGGGCGAGGAGATCGTCGACCGCCTCCGCCACCGCGTCCTCCCGGCTGTCGGCAATGAAGGCCCGGATCTCTGTCGGCGTCGCCGGGAGGCCCGTCAGATCGGCGGCGAGTCGGCGCCTGAGCGTGCGGCGGTCGGCCATCGGCGCCGGTGCGAGGCCGGCCCCCCGGAGCCGGGCGAGGATGAAGCGGTCGATCGGCGTGCGGCACCAGCCATCGCGATCGTCGGGGGTGGGCACGGCGACGGCGGAGAGCGGCGTGAACGGCCAAGACCCGCGCGCGAGCGGATCGATCGTCCGCTCCGTCCAGACGCCCCGGTCGCCCGCCTCGATCAGTGGGCGGTCGTAGGGGGCACCCCGATCGATCCATTCCGCCAGCCGAGTGAGGACGTCGGCCGGGAGCTGATCCCCCTCCTCCGGCATGTGCGGCTCTTCGAGCTTCGCGGCGAGTCGGTAGAGAAGGCTCTCCGTGGCCTTCCCGGGAACGACCGCCGGGCCGCGCCCGCCGCCGGCGAGGAGCGTCTCCCGCGTGGAGAGATCGAGGCCCCCTTCTTGGCTCGTGCTGCCGGCGCCATGGCATCCGGCGCAGCGGTGGACAAGGACGTCGCGGAGGCCTACGAAGAGCTCGAGTCCACGCTCATCGGCGCTGGGCTCATCGGCGCGGGCGCTCGTCGCCATTTCAAGTGCGCTGTTGATCGGCGCCACTTCAAGTGCGGACCACACCATGAGCACGACGCCGACCATCGCCGTCGGCAGTTTCAGGCAGCGCCGAAGGAATGACTTCTGGAACATTCGCGGTGCTCATGGGGAGGGATGGACACAAATGGCCACCACGGTGGGGAGCGTTCACCGCTTCCCGGTCGGGGCACGGATGAAGTCGACCTCGTCCTGACAAAACGATAAACGACCCGGCCTGGAACATCTCGAGTTGGTTGACGGCGGTGCCATGAATCCCCGTCGCATCACTTCCTCCGTCGTTTCGAGACCGCTTGGCGGGGGCCGTCGGAAACGCCCCGGAACACCGGACGGCCGACATCGTCCCCGTCGGCGCCCAGTTCGAGCGCCTCGAGGGCCGACTCGACATCGTCGTACTCCGCCATCCTCACAATGTCGGCCAACGGGATCCAGTACCGGCGGGCAGGGGCCGCAGGGGCACCGACAGGATCGGCGACCCCTTCCGGGAGGGTGCCGGTGAGGAAAAAGAGATTGCCGAGGCGACGGATCCGCGCTCCGGCGAGGGCCCAGGGGGGAGCGGGAAGGAGGTCGTCCTCGTACTCGAGCGTGAAGACGACGATCGCATCCTCGAAGTCGTGCTCGCCCCCCTCCGGCGGCCGCTCGGCGGCCGTGGCCCGCAGCCCGAGCAGGGCCAGCGCGAGGAAGACGGCAATCCGAAACGACAGCATGATGGCAAAGATCCCCGGGACGAGTGGGCTCACAGGAGGTCTCTCATTCTAGCTTCCCTGGAAAAAGAGATCCCTGACCGAACCGGCTGCGCGGCAGCCGGGAGAACCGGTCGACTGGGAAAACTGCCAGTTTTCACAAGCGTTGACCCCTCGCGACCGCCCGACGCGGGAGCTGGCGCCGGTCCACTGGATGCTAGCCGCTGGTCATGGAAGAATGCCCACGGCTCGAACGCGTCGGAGGGATCGATCGAATGAAGCGCGGCTTGCGAATGAAGCGGGGCTTGCTGATCACTGCCGCGATCCTCGTCTCGGCGGCGATCGTCGCGGCGGGGGTGTTCGTCGCCCGCCACGACTGGGCTGTCGAGGAATTGATGGGGGAAGTCCACGAGGGGCCCGCCTCGCCGTTTGCCCGGCTCACGGCCCAGACCCCCGCCGCCGCTCCCGAGTGGTCGAAGCTCGAGCTCATCCTCCCCCCGCTCGACGAGATGTGCCGAGCCCTGCTCGCCGCCAACGACGCGACGATTCGGGAGTCGTCCGGCGGCTATGTCGACGCGGTGGGACACCTGCGGAGGGCGATCACCGAGCGGGATCAACCGGCCCTCCAGGCTGCGTCGCAGAGCCTGCAAAAGTCGTGCGCGGATTGCCATTTCGCGGGGGGCGTCGGCGGGGATCTGCCCGCGCGATGATCAACACAGGGGGAGCGCCGCGCCGGCGGGGGCCCCGCAGCCGCAGGAGGCGGGGTGCGGATGGATTCCGTCAGCCGCGGCGTTGATAATCGCCTCCTCCCCTTGCCTGCGGCTGCGATCCATGAATGCCAACTCCATCCGCTTTGCCGATCGCTGGCTCGGGCTCCCCGCCTGCGCACTGCTGACGCTCTTCCGCCGGCTCTTCGATTGGCGTCAGCCGACCGGGCCGGTGAAGCGGATCCTGTTTCTGAAACTCGTCGAGCAGGGGGCCACCGTCCTCGCCTACCCGGCCCTCCGGGCAGCCGTCGGGAAGGTTGGCCGGGAGAACGTCTTTTTCATGGTCTTGGCCGAGAACCGGCCGATCCTCGATCTCCTCGACGTCATTCCCGCCGCGAACGTCATCGTCGTGCCCACCGGCGGGCTCGTGCCGACGCTCCGCGGCATGCTCGGGGCGATGGGAAAGATCCGCGCGGCCCGGATCGACGCCGTCATCGACTACGAGCTCTTCTCGCGGGCCTCGGCCGTGCTCGCCTACCTCAGCGGCGCTCAGCGGCGGATCGGCTACCACAGCTACCACGGCGATGGCCCATGGCGCGGCGACCTCCTCACCCACCGCCTCGTCTGCAATCCCCATCTCCACATGCAGACGGTGATGTCGCTGATGGTCGAGGCGGTGGGGCGCGATCCGCACGATCTCCCCGCGCTCGACATCGACCTTCCCAGCCTCGACACCGAGCTGAAGCGGTTCGTGCCATCGGCCACGGAGGCCGGCGAGGTCCGCGCCATCATCGCCAAGGCTGCGGGGGCTTCCCCGGGGGGGCCGCTGATCCTCCTCAACGCCAATGCGAGCGATCTGTTGCCGCTGCGCAAGTGGGACAGCAATCGCTACGTCGATCTGGCCCGCCGGCTCCTCCCGACGAATCCCGACCTGCGGATCGCTTTCACCGGCGCTCCGTCGGAAGCGGCGGCCGCCAAGGCGCTGGTGAGAAAAGTCGCCGATCCGCGCTGCTTCTCGCTTGCCGGGGAGACGACGATGCGGCAGTTGATCGTCCTCTACACCCTCGCCGATCTGCTTGTCACCAACGACAGCGGGCCGGCCCACTTCGCCTCGCTCACCGGGATCGACGTGATCACCTTGTTTGGCCCCGAGACGCCGGCGGTCTTTGGGGTCCGTGGCGCCTTGAGCCACATCCTCCACGCCGGGCTCCCCTGCTCACCTTGCGTGAACGCGGCGAATAACCGGCTCTCCGCCTGCCGCAACAATCTCTGCATGCAGGCGATCACCGTCGACAGGGTCGAGGCCACGGCCCGGCGGGTGCTCGCCGAGCGCCGCGACCGCCTCGCCAAGGTGGACTGACGCCGCGCCGGGCGTGCTTCATCCCCGCGGCTACGGCGACGAGAGCGCCTTCCAATAGGCGGCGATCCCCTCCTCGAGCGTCATCATCGGCTTCGTCCAGCCGGCGCCCCGCAGCCGGGTGGTGTCGGCGCAGGTGTAGGCCTGATACTGGCCGCGCAGATCGTCCGGGAAGGGGATCGTGACAGGCGCCGGGCTGCCGCTCACCGCCGACACGATCCGCCCCATGTCGGTGAACGATCGGGGCGTGCCGGTGCCGACGTTCACGACCGATGCTTGGAGGCGGCCGGCGAGGCCCTCGTCGAGGAAGAAGAGATTGACGGCGGCCACGTCAGAGACGGCGATGAAGTCGCGGAGGAAGCCGTCGCTCCCCGCGAACAGGCGCGGCGCCTCCCCGCGTTTGACCGCCTGAAAGCAGTGCCAGGCCACGCTCGCCATCCGTCCCTTGTGCCCCTCGCCGGGGCCG
>CALQRA010000118.1 GCA_943332855.1 Candidatus Kuenenia stuttgartensis | reverse complement strand
CCCAAGGCCCGCACGAAGGTCGTGGCCGATCTCGAGGCCGCCGGGCAGCTCGTGCTGGTCGAGGATCGGCTCATCGAGCTGGCCCATTCAGACCGTTCGAAGACACCGATCGAGCCCTACCTTGCCGATCAGTGGTTCATCCGCATGGATGAGCTTGCCGAGCCGGCGCTCGAAGCCGTTCGCAGCGGGAAGCTGAAGATCGTCCCCGAGCGCTACGCGAAGAGCTATCTCGATTGGCTTTCGGAGAAGCGCGACTGGCCGGTGAGCCGGCAGCTGTGGTGGGGCCATCGGATCCCGATCTGGCACATCAGCGGCGTGCGCGAAGCGGCGCTTGCCGCCGCGTTTGCCGGGCGCACGAGCGTCGCCTGGCAGCCCGATGGCACGGCCCGCGACGACGACGGCGGCGGCGGCTGGTTTGTCTGCACCTCGGATGAGACGCTCGGTGTCGACACGATCGACGGGCAGCCGATCGTTCAAGATTCCGACGTCCTCGATACCTGGTTCTCCTCGGCGCTGTGGCCCCATTCGACGCTCGGCTGGCCGGAGCAGACCGCGGAGCTGGCCACCTTCTATCCCGGCTCGGCGCTCCTCACCAGCCGCGACATCATCACGCTGTGGGTGGCGCGGATGGTGATCATGGGGGTGTTTGACACTGGCGTCCTCCCCTTCCGCGAGGTCTACATCCATCCCAAGATCCTCGATCGCTACGGCGAGACGATGAGCAAGAGCAAGGGAAACGGCGTCGACCCGCTCGACGTCATCGAGGCCCTCGGCGCCGATGCCCTCCGCTTCGGAATGACGACACTCGCCACCGAGACGCAGGACGTGCGCATGCCGGTGGAGTTTCAGTGCCCGGCGTGCGAGGCGCGGATCGAGCAGACAGTGCAAAATCGGATCCAGCCGCGGATCGAATGCCCGAAATGTAAAAAGCCCTTCAAGACGCAGTGGGCCCAGACCGACACCGATCTCGCCCTCCCCCGCGGCCCGGCGCTCTCGGAGCGCTTTGAGGCGGGGCGCAACTTCTCCAACAAGCTCTGGAACGCCACCCGATTCGTGCTGATGAATCTCGAGGATTTCCAGGCCGGGGATCTCGCTGGAGCGGGGAATAGATTCGAGGCCCTCGAGGATCGCTGGCTCGCCAGCCGATTGGCGAGCGTGACTGCCGAGGTGAACCGCTGCACCGACGAATACCGCTTCGCCGATGCCGCGCGGGCCCTCTACGCCTTCACGTGGGACGAGTTTTGCAGCGCCTATCTCGAGCTCTGCAAGTCGCGCCTGGGTGATCCGGCCACGCGCGATCAGGCCCGGGCGATGCTCCTCCTCGCGCTCGACACGATCCTCCGCCTCCTTCATCCGATCATGCCGTTTCTCACCGAGGAGATCTGGCAGCATCTGGGGGAAGTGGCCCCGAACCGGCGCCTGCCGTGGGATCGGGGAGAGGCGCCGGCCGCCTCGATCATGGTGGCCCGGTGGCCCGAGCCGCCGCTGGCCTGGGTCGATCGGCGCACCGAGGAACAATTCGGCACATTCCTCGCCGTCGTCGGGGCGATCCGCGAGATCCGCTCACGGCAGAACGTCCCTCCGAAGACGAAGCTCACGGTGCAGATCCGGGCCCCTCTTTCCACCGCCGAGCTCCTCGCCCCGATGCGCGGGTCGATCGAGTCGATGGCCGGAGCAAGCCTGGGAGTTGTCGGCCCGGATGCCACCGGGGCTCCCGGAGCCGCCACCGCGGCCGCCGCCGGCTGTGATCTGTTCGTCGATCTCGCCGACCTCATTGACGTCGGCGCGGAGATCGCCAGGCTCAAGAAAGACCATGAAAAACTCGTCGCCATGATCGCTGCCAAACGGGTGAAGCTCGGCGACGAGACGTTTGCCGCCCGGGCGCCGGCGAATGTCGTCGAGAAGGAACGGGAGCAATTGGTGGAGATGGAGGACCGGCTCGTCAAGGGGATGACGACGCTGGCGGAGCTGGCGGCCCGGAAGCCGGGCTGACCGGTCGGTCAGTCCGACCGACCTGGCGCGTGCCCCGCCGATCGGCTTGGGGTAGAATGATGCCAGTTCGCAGGCGGGCGGATGGCGGGGCGCCGACGGTGGATGTCACCGATCGGGCTGCCCGCGACGCGTTGGATGGAGTCGGAGGATCGTCATGAGCGTCCAGATGGAACTTTCCCGGATCATCATCAGCGAGATCAATGATCAGCAGGTGGTGTATCTGAAGGAGGTCGAGGGAGACCGCACCTTCCCGATCCTCATCGGGCTGTTCGAGGCGACGAGCATCGATCGCCGCGTGAAGCACCATCCCTCGCCGCGGCCGCTGACGCACGATCTTGTCGTTGCTGTCGTCGACAGCCTCGGCGGTGAGCTCCAGGATGTGGTCATCTCCGAGCTCAAGGATCACACCTACTACGCCGTCATCCGCGTGTTGAAGGGGGGCGAGGTGATCGAGATCGACTCGCGCCCCTCCGACGCGATTGCGATCGCCGTCACCTGTGACCCGAATCTGCCGATCTATGTCTCGGAGGAGGTCCTGGCCGACGTGCTGGGCTGAATCGATGTCATCCCCCGTCCAGCCCGGCTGTCAGTTTGCCAGTGACAATACCGCCGGCTACTGCCCCGAGGCGTGGGCCAGCCTCGAGCAGGCTAACGCGGGGACGGTGCCGAGCTATGGCGACGACAGGTGGACGGCGCGGGCCTGCGAGCTGATTCGCGAGGTCTTTGAGCACGACGCCGAGATCTTTTTCAGCTTCAACGGCACCGCCGCCAATTCGCTGGCCCTGGCCGCGATGTGCCAGTCGTATCACTCGATCCTCTGCCACGAGGTGTCGCACGTCGAGACCGACGAGTGCGGCGCGCCGGAGTTTTTCTCCAATGGCACGAAGCTCCTCCTTCTCCAGGGGGAGCGCGCCAAGCTCGGGGCCGACGCGATCCACCGGGCCGTCGAACGCCGCCGCGACATTCACTTCCCCAAGCCGCGGGTCGTGAGTGTGACGCAGGCGACGGAGCTCTCCACCGTTTACTCCGTCGGGGAGCTGGCGGCCGTCCGTGACGCCTGTTCGCGGCACGGCCTGCGCCTCCACATGGACGGGGCCCGCTTTGCCAACGCGATTGCCGCCCTGGGGGTGCCGCCGCGATCGGTCACCTGGGAGGTCGGCGTCGACGTCCTCTGCTTCGGTGGCACGAAGAACGGGATGGGGATGGGGGAAGCGATCGTGTTTTTTAACCGCGATCTGGCCGACGAGTTTGCCTGGCGCTGCAAGCAGGCGGGGCAACTGTGCTCGAAGATGCGCTACCTCGCTGCGCCGTGGGTGGGGCTTCTCGAGAACGGCGCCTGGCTCGCCAACGCCGTCCGAGCCAATGCCGCGGCCGCCCGGCTCGAAGCGGGGCTGGCCTTGATCCCCGGCGTGGAGATTCTCGGGAAGCGCGAGGCCAACGCGGTGTTTGCGAAGCTCACCCCGGCGTACGCGGCCGCCCTGCGGGCGATAGGCTGGAAGTTCTACGACTTCATCGGCGCCGGCGGCTGCCGGTTCATGTGTTCGTGGGCGACGACCGACGCCGACGTCGACACCTTCCTCGCCGACGCCCGAGCCACGGCCGGGGGTATGAACGGTGAGGGAAAAAGTGAGTCGTAGCCTTCGTCGGAAAGTGCAAGCATGAAAGTGTTCAGGGCCATTGAATCGATCTACAAGAAGGCCGGCTTTCATCTGCGCATCGGCTTGAATCCTTGCACCTATGGCTGGGATGCCGCGCCGTTTGGAGTGCTTTTCGGACCGGACGGGGCCGTCAATACCGGTGGAGGAAGCATCGCCATCGACGAGGTTGGCTTCATCGAATCCCTGGCTGAATGCCTCCAGCCGAAGTCCATCTTGGTGATCGGGAATTCGTTCGGTCTCAGTACGTTGGCTTTGGCCCTTGCGTGGCCTCAGTCGAGAGTGGTGGCCATCGATTGCGGTGCCCCAACTTTCACCTTGATGCATCGGATCATGGATCCGGATCTGACTGCCCGCAGATTGCCGAGTGATTTCGGGATCACCCTGACGAGAACCCTTGCCGTCGAAAATGGCCTCGACATCCGCGTTGTTCAGGGGTACTCGCCCCAGGATCTCGGTTTGGCAAAAAACGAGCAGTCTTCACTGTTTGATTTGGTGTTCATCGATGGGGATCACCGCAATTCCCAGGTCGTTGCTGATTTTCTTGGGGCCCGTGACATCAGTACTGGGGACTGTGTCTACGTTTTCCATGATGTGATCAACTGGGACCTCGAATCCGGTGTCCGTGAGTGCGCACGAATATCCGGCCTCAATCAGATGATCCTGACGCGCACGTCCTCGGGAATGGGAGTCTTGTTTCCCGATGGGCATGCGTCGCTGAACGAACACCTTGCCCCGTACGCGGAGCGTGCGGATCTGATTCGCTCGTTGCGCGGACGGTCGATGAGCAACTGGCTGTTTCGGCTGGTGAGAAAATCCAATACGAGCAGGGTTGTCACGACGCTCCGGACGTGGCTCCGCTCCACCTGAGGATTTGCTGGGCCGAGGGAAGTGTCCGCTGGCAGGTGAAGGCCTAGCTTTCGCTCTGTTCAGGCAGCGGCGTTCCTGCGGCCGGTTGCCTGGCCCCGGGGTGACGGCATACACTCCTCCCGCAGAATCCGCCCCGTCTTACGGGGGATCTGCTCGCCAAAGGGGGACCCATGATCCGCATCTGCGATCCGACATGGCATCCGTTTCTGTACGAACGGTTCCGCCGGAAAGCCCGCCTCTTAATGTCGCTCGAGCGGGCCGGGCACACGCTCCAGCCGACGGCGCTGGTGCACGAAGGCATCATCCGTATCTTCCGCCAGCGGAAGCCGCCACGAACGCCCGATGAGTGGCTTGCCGCCATGGCGGTGATGATGCGGCGGGTCCTCGTCGACTCGGTGCGGCGGAAGCGCTCGCGGAAACGCGGCGGGCATCTGGCCCGGGTCGATCTACCGATCGATCAGGTCGCGGAGCCGGAGCCGCGGGAGGATCTCATCGCCCTCGACGAGGCCCTCGATCGATTCAAAGCGGTCGATCCTCAGGCGGCCCGGATCGTGGAGCTGAAGTTTTTCGGTGGGATGACCGGCGCGGAGGTTTCCCGGGTGGTCGGGATTCCGTCGCGGTCGGTCGACCGGAAGTGGGCGTTTGCGCGAGCATGGCTGCTTCGCGACCTTTCCGGTGGCTGCGCTGACGGAGGCCGAGGAAAGCAAGAGCAGGAATTGTTCGAGGAGGCCGTCGAGCTTTCCGCTGGCCTCGCCCGCCGCCGCTTTCTCGCAAGCCGCTGTCGCTGGAACTCTGCGCTCCGGGCCCGGGTGGAGCGCATGCTCGACGAACTCGACCGAGCCGGCAACTTCCTCGAGGAGCCGGCGCCTGAACAGCTTTCCAGCCCGGGCTTGGGGCGAGCGCCGGACGCCGCTTCCGCGGCTGCCATCGAGCGGAGAAGTTGCGTCCGCGCCCCGGCGTTTCTCGAAGCGCCGTGCGTGGCGGGCGACCTCGGGAGCCTGTGGCCGGTGCGCATCGTTCGACAGCTCCCCGACACGCCCTTCGGGCCGGTGTTTGAGGGCATCGATGGCCCCACCGATCGCCCCGTACTCGTCCGGGCGCTGGCGGCCAAGTATGCCCAGGAGCCGAGCGTGCGGAAGCGGTTCCTCGGGGTAGCGCGGAAGCTCGCCATGATTCCGCATCCCTCCCTCCTTTCGATTCGAAGCGTGGAGGAGCGGCCGGTCCCCTCTCTGGTCACCAAGCAGCCCGCGGGGGAGTCACTCGCCGATCGGCTCGCCCGAGGCGAGCGGTTTTCCCCGGCGACGGCCCTGCGGCTCGGCGCGCAGCTGGCAGAAGCGCTCGCGCTCGTTCACGAGCAGGGGCTTGTCCACCGCCGGCTGTCGCCGGCGACGGTCTACGTGTCAGCCGGCCGTGGGCCGGAGCGAGCGGTGATCGTCGACGTCGGCCTCGCCCAGGCGATCGATGCGGAGGCCAATCCGCTGGCCCTCCTGCCGGGCCCCTGGCCCGACTTCCTCGCTCCGGAGCAGGCCGTCGGTAAACGGCTCGACTGGTGCGATCATCGCCCCGATCTGTTTGCCCTCGGGAGCCTGTTGGTCGCGATGGTGACGGGGCATTCCCCGTTTGCCGCGGCGACTGGTGAAGGGGCGCTTCGCCGGGTGAGCGACGGGGCGGCGGCGATGTCCGAGGCGATCCCCGCCCCCCTCGCGGCGGTCGTGGCAGCGCTCCACCAGGCTGATCCGACCAGTCGGCCTAAGTCTGGGCTCGACGCGTCAAAGCTGCTCAACGAGGCGGCCGCCAAGCTTTGCTGACCGGCCCCAGGCGGGCGGGGAGCGGTACTCGGCCGCTCGCCTTTCACCGGACGGGGAGCGGAGCCATCGGTAGATCGGCGAGGGTGCCTTCAGTTGGTTTCCCGGTCGCCGCCAGTCGCCGCTGAGCGTGGATCTCGGCGTCAGTCCTGGTCCAGAGGCGAACGGTGCCGTCGGCGGAGGTGGAGGCGAGATCCCGGCCGTCGGTCGAGAACGCGATCCCGAGGACGGCTTCGCGATGCCCGCGGAGGGTGAGCAGCGGCGTGCCGGTGTCAGCCTCCCACAGCCGCACGGTCCGATCGGAAGCGCCGGTGGCGATCCGCGTGCCATCGGGGCTAAAGCGGATCGTTTGCACGGGGGAGAGATGTTCTGCGAGCCGGCAGAGAAGGGCTTTCTCGGCGACATTCCAAAGGTGGCAGACGCCGCTTGGCGTCGCGGTCACCAGCCGCTTTGACGTCGGGTCGAAGGCGAGTTGCAAGACGGTGTTGCTGCCGGCTTGGAGCGTGCCGGCGGGGGCGCCGCTGCGGGAGTGAACGAGGCAGGTGCTCCCCCCTTCGCAGCCGAGGGCAAGAAGGGCCCCGTCGGGGCTGAAGGCGATCGACCGAACGGGCTCCGTGGCGCTGTCGAGCAGAACCGGATCGGACTCGCCGTCGACCTCCCAGAGCCGGGCCGTGCCGCTCTTCTCGAGCGTCGCCACGTGCTGGCCATCGGGGGAGAAGCAGATGGCGACGACGCCGGAAGCGTGTCCGGGGAGGATTTTTCGCAGGGCGCCGGTGGCGGTGTCCCAGAGACGGCCGTCGCCGTCGGTCGATCCGCTGGCGATGAGTCCCCCGTCGGCGCTGAAGTCGAGCGCCACGACCGGTCGCGCGTGGCCGCGGAGGGTGTGCCGGGGGCTGCCGTCGCTCGTGTCATGGAGGATCACGAGGTTGTCGTCGCCGCCGACGGCCACGACTCGGCCGTCCGGGCTCACGTCAGCCGAGCGAATCGGCTTGCGTCGGGGGCCGAAGCGGTGAAGCACCGTGGTCGTGTCGGCATCCCACAGCCAGGCCGACCCGTCGCGCGACCAGCTCATCATCCGCGGGCTGTCGGGGAGGAAGGCGAGCCCGTCGACTTCCCCGGCATGGCCGCGCATCACCGCCGGCCCGTCGGCGGGGCCGCCATCCCAGACGAGCGCCCTGCCGTCCCGCGAGCCGGAGAGGATCGTGCGGCCGTCGGCGGCCCAGGCGATCGATTCGATCCGGTTGAGGTGGCCTTTGAGCGTTCTCGACAGTTCGCCCGTCTCGGCCCACCAGCGCCGGATCGTCCGATCGGAGGAGGCGGTCGCCAGTTCCTTGCCGTCGGGGCTGAAGGCGAGATCGGTGACGTTGGCGTCGTGCCCTCCCATGGTGGCGACGCGGCGGCCATCGGTGGTGTCCCAGACGATCACGTTGTCATCGTGGGAGGCCGTCGCCAACCAGCGGCCATCGGGGCTGAAGCAGAAGCGGGTGATGTGGCCAAAGTGCCCCTTGATCAGGGTCGAGGTCCGCGTGACGGTGTTCCAGAGGCGAATCGCATGGCCCGTCGCCCCGCAGGCCAGGAGCTTCCCATCGGGGCTGAAGGCGATGCATTCCGCGGGCTCGCTGCCGGTGAAAAACGTTTCGATCCGGGTGCCGTCTCGGCTGTCGCAGAGCGCAGCGGTTCCGTCCGCGGAGGTCGTGGCGACGAACCGACCGTCTGGCGAGAGCGCCACTGCGGTGATCCGTTTGTGATGCTTGTCATGCGCGTGGATCACGAGCGGCTCCGTGGCTCCGGCGGTGAAGATTCGCACGGAGCCGTCGGAGCAGCCGGCGGCCAGCCGCTCCCCCGAGGCGTCGTAGGCGATGTCGCCGACGATCGTCCCGCACGGGAGCGTCCCGAGGGGAGCGCCGCTGCCGGCCTCCCACAGCCGCACGAAGCCGTCGCGGCTGGCCGTGGCGAAGCGGTCGCCGCCGGGGTGGAAGCGCACCCGCGTAACGCGGTGGCCGTGGAGGAGCGTCGCGATCAGCTCCCCGGAATCGGACCAGAGCCGGGCGACAGCATCGTCGTCGCCGGTCACGCACCGCGTCCCGTCGGGGCTGATGGCGACTGTCCGGATCGGCGCGAGGCGGCCGGCGGGAGACACGCCCGTGAGCGTGGCGATCGGCTGCTCGATAGCCGGCCGGAGGCAGCGCAGCTCGATCGGTAGGTCGATATCCGGAGCGCCCGAAGGCTCGTCTTCCTGACGGGGAGGAGCGACAAGCGCGGCGGTCTCGTCAAAGAGCTCTCTCGAGAGCGCCACATGGGGCAATTCGGCGGCGCCCGCGAGGTGATGGACGTTGGAGACGTAGAGCTGGCGTTGGAACCGGTCGCTTTCCTCGTTCGCCCGGGCTGCCGCCGTGTCGGCTCGGGTCTTCTCGTGATGGAGGCGAGCGGAAAACAGGGTGATACCGATCGTGGCGGCGAGGAGCGACAGGAGGCTGACGACGCCGGCCGCCGTAGCTGCGGCGTGCTTCCTCGCGAAATAGGCGACGGAGTCGGACAGGCGGCTTGAGGTGGGAGCAATCGTTTTGCCTTCGAGGTGGAGGCGAAGGTCCTTGGCGAGCTCGGTGGCGCTCGAGTAGCGCCAGCACCGTTCCTTCTGGAGGCACTTGGCGACGATCGCTCGAACCTGCCGATCGATGTCGCGATCCCCGCGAGGGAGCGGCTCCGGGGGCTTGGTGCGGACGAGCTTGGAGACTTCGAAACGGGGCAGGTTAGCGACGGCGTGGGGCAGGCGGCCGGTGAGCAGCTCCTGGAGGACGATGCCGAGGGAGTAGACATCGGTGCGGACATCGACGGCGGAGGAAGCGTCTTCAATCTGCTCCGGGCTCATGTACATGAGGGTGCCCGGGATGCGACCGGGTTCGGTGTGAAACGAGCCGGACACGTTCGCGCCCTGCTTCTCGCGACCGGCGTTGAAATCGATCACCTTCGGGCGGCTTTCGGGATCGACGAGGATGTTTCCCGGCTTGATGTCGCGGTGCAGGACGCCTTGCAGGTGCGCATGGCTGATCGCCTCGCAGACCTCGAGGAAGATCTCGAGCCGTCTCCGCGTGGGGAGGGCGAGATCACTGGCGTACTTCGTGATCGGCTTCGCGTCCTTGACATACTCGAGGATGATGGCGGGGGTGGGCGTGCCGCGGACGACGCAGCTACCGGTGCCGTGAATCCTGACGATCGCGTCGTGATCGAGCTTGCCGAGCAGGTCGGCCTCATACTCGAAGCGGTGTTTGGCCTCTGGGTCATGGAAAAGAAGGCACATCACCTTGACGGCGAAGGTGGCAGGGGGAGTCGCCCGATGGCCTTCATAGACAACGCCCGATCCTCCCTGCCCGATCAGGCGGATGAGTGTGATGTCGCCGACGTCGCTGGTGACGACAGTCCCGAGGGAGGGCCGCGGCCACCCTAAATCGTCTGTATCGTCGCGATCCGACGCGTTGTGAGGACCAGTGGAGCCGGGCATGGGATGAGCCTCGCGCCAGGGACTTCAGTCGATGAGCCGCCACGGGTGGGAAGCCCCCCCGGGCACCCTTGGAGTATAGCGGCCGCAAGTCCTTTGGCGGCAGGGGATTGGGACGAGCGAGAAAAAGTTTGGCGAAGTTGGCGGCGAAACGACGCGTTCCGTGATGGATTGTGTTTTGGCAACGCCCCCCGACGACCCTGCGTCCGACCGTTTGGGGGCGTGCTATCTGATCGTCGCCGAAAAACGGGGCATCAAACCATGAATCGAGCAGCATTGTTTCTGAGCGTGCCACGATCAGCTTTAGCTGTCCGTGGGAAATGTCTTCCATGATCTCTCTCTACTTGAGGCACCTCAACAAAAGCCGAGTTTTATCGGGGTTGTCGGCCGCCGCATCCGGCGGCGGACACTTTTTACACAGCCTTTGAGGCCCTAAAACTTTGAACGGTAATGGCCGAAGTCCTTATTGACGTTCTTTTAAGTAGATCTGATTATAATTAATATTAATGATAAGGCGACGCTTTTGTCAAGCCAAAATCGTTCAACCCATCCCAATTATTTGGTACGAGATACCAGATGACCGAGCCCCACATTCCATTCGATGGCCGCACCGTGAATGCAAACCGACATCCTCGTGACTGTTCACGTCGCAAACGCCTCCGCACGAAATCGAATCGAGACGTCTTGCGGAAGCCAGCGTTTGAGTCGCTGGAACCCCGTCTCCCACTGGCAGTTGTCGCTTGGGATGCGCTTGTCGAATCGCCGCCCGGATCCAGATTCATAGGTGATGGTTACGGTGCCAGCGAAAACGTGCGTCTCGATAACCTTCGCGCAGGGGACGACGTGAGGGTCACGATAAAACTGAGCATCGGCCAAGAAAGAAACGACAAAGAGGTTGTGCGAGTGGAACGATATGGGTACGGGTTGCTCGTGGACTTTGAGGGGGCCGGTATAGCGAGTCGTACATTCGAGGCGAACGGGCAATGGGAAGAACTTACCGCCTCAATCAATGAATACGATTGGGACGATGTCGGTACGTGGAAGATCGAGATGAGGCGGCGGTCCAATCTCCTTGCCCTGCCTCCCGTTATTGAGCCCGGCCAAGTGCGGTACGGATACAGGATCGATAGCGACGTGAGCCCCGATTGGAACGGGTACGTTCGAGTCGGTCTCTACTGGCAACTCGCTAATGGGACCTTCCAGGAGATCATTGCCTCGGGTGGCCTCAGCGACACCCCCGGGTTTCAAAACTACTCCTACACGCTCCCGACAGCAACCGGCGCGCTCGCACAACGGCCGGCGAATGCGGTCGCTCTTGCGACGCGCCTTGACGTCGACGACAAGGTGCCGGAGACCAACGAAGCAGATAACGCCGCCACGACAGTCCTGCCCGACCTGCTCATCAAGTCCTTAAAATGGGACGAACACGGGGGGGCAATTGTTGAGGTTAGGGTCAAGAACGTTGCGTCGCTCTCGAGCATTCCATCCAGTCAAATAAGCGTGTCCCTTAATTGGTCTACAAGCGACACACTTGTTGGACGAACTGAGCTGCCACTTTCGCAGCTTTTAATCCCAAGAAAAGACGGCATCTACACGCTTACGTTGGCTGCCAACAAGGTGCGACTCCCAAACCAACGACTCCGCGTGGTGACGAATGGGCTCCCGGAGGTTAGCCATCTGCTAGCAGTCGTTGATCAATTTGGAACAATCATCGAGCGATCAGAGACCAATAATATAAAATCTATTCGTCTGGGAAGGGTATCTGATGAGCTTCAAATGGCCCCCGCCGCACTCACCGGGGGGGAGCGCGTGAGGCTCTGGATGCGGAAATATGAAAAAGATATTCTTCAACTTGCAACATTCCGAGACATAGACCCGCGAGCAATTACCGCCATTATCGCTTGGGAAGCGCTTCAGAATATTCAATTTGTTAAGCGCGCCTACGGACCGGGGAAAGTTCATTTCTATGGCCCTTTTCCCGACATCTTGAACGGAGTCGCAGAAGACATTGAGAACCGGGGCTTTATGCCTAAACTAACCTTTTTTACAAGACCTGAATTCTTCATGAAGCACCCAATGAATTCAGTTCAGTACGTGGCCGCCATCGTCAAGGGCTACACCGACGTCCTAAGATCCCATGGATATGATCCGTTCACTCGTAGCGATGGGATAGCGGTGCTCACAAATCTTTACCAGGGGGCAGGGTACGGGAAACGCAACGTCACCGAATACGAGGTTTGGCTCAAAGAGCAGCCTCCCGGGTACCTTCCGCATCCCGACTCGAGCATGGCGGGATGGACGAAAGCTAACATCCAGGGTGATGAGAGCGGTGCGAAGCCAGGTTACATCGACTCGTTGCTTGCCGGCACATACCATCCTCAGGGCCGCAAATCGTCATATCCTAAGCCAAAAACCGTCGTTGCCACGGTGCAGTCAGGAGGCGTTACGACGATCAATGTCCTCGCGGACTTTGTTGGCTCGCAACAATCTGTGACGCTAGCAGGTGCAACCCCGCCCGTCAGCGGCACCGTCACTCGCAGCGGAGACAACCTCATATACAAGGCGAAAGAAGGATTTTTCGGCACTGATACGTTTTCATACACGGTGCGCGATAGGGAGGGAGGAATCGTCGGAGCTTCCATCCGCGTCGATGTGTCCTCTAACGCTCCGTCAAACGCTCGCGTGAGTGATGTTACGGAGACATCTTTTGGCCTGAACTGGAAGGACATCACTTCTAACGAAAACGGCTTTGAGGTGTGGGTCGCTAGGGCCGGCGGGACTCCATACCTCTCTGAACGCGTTCAATCCGACCGCACCTCTGCAAAAATTGATTTCGAAAGACAGAACGGGCCTCGTCTCAGCCCCAACACCGCCTACGAGGTCAAACTCCGCTCCTATCGCGACGGCGGTGTCTTCTCGGCGTTCACCAATCCCCTGCCCGTCACTACAGCTGACAACCGGCCGAAAGCCCCAAGCGGGCCCAGAGTGTCGAGTGTCGGTGAGACCTCCTTCAAGCTCTCTTGGACGGACAACGCCTCCAATGAAGACGGCTTCGAGGTCTGGGTTGCGACAGCTGGCGGGACGCCTTTGCTCTCGGAAAGTGTCCAACTCGACCGCACCTCGGCCAGTGTGGAGTTCGAGAGACAGAGTGGACCACGGCTCAGGCCCAATACCGGCTACGAAGTCAAACTCCGCTCCTACCGAGACGGCGGTATCTTCTCGGCGTTCACCGATCCGCTGGCCTTCACTACAGCCGACAACCGTCCGAAGGTCCCGAGCGCGCTCAGGGTGGGGAGCGTCGGCGAGAGGTCCTTCAGTCTCTCTTGGACCGACAACGCCTCCAACGAAGACGGCTTTGAGGTCTGGGTCGCCAAAGCTGGGGAGGCTCCCTTCCTCTCGGAACGTGTCCAAGCCGACCGAAAGTCGACCACTATCGAGTTTGAGAGACAAAATGGGCCTCGGCTCACTCCCAATACAGCTTACGAAGTTAAACTTCGCTCCTATCGCGACGGCGGTGTCTTCTCGACCTTTTCTGAGGGCGTTGCCCTGACAACGGCCGACAATCGGCCGGCGTCCCCGACTAGGCTTCGGGCCACCAGCATTGGAGGTCAGTCCTTCAAACTTACTTGGAGCGACAACTCTGATAATGAGGTGAAGTTTCAAGTGTTTATCCGGAAGGTCGGCAGCAACGATTGGAGCCGATCTGAGGACGTGTCCGCGAACCTCGAGGCAGCCACTATCGACTGGTTGGACTACGACGCAAGGAAGCGGCTTGCCCGCAACACAACGTACGCCGTCAGGATGTGCTCGGTGAGAGCTGACGGCACCGTCTCGGCATGGTCAAGCGAACTGGCCGTGAAGACCGCGAATTGAAAGGGGCACATTTTCGGGTGGCGGTCGCCACGATCGACCGCTGGAATTGTGAACTCGTGTAGTTCGGCCACCGGTTCTGGTGAGTGATCCGCGTGCGACCCGTTGTCCGACTGTAAGATCCTTCTGGCTTCGGGAAGATGCTGATACCGACGAGCCGATTGTGACTGATCGATGTTAGGCGTCGCAGCAACGTGCTCGGCGATTACCTCGGCCTTATATGAAATGACTACCCCAATGACGAAGCACTCTCAGTCCATCCCTCGCCGACGATGGCTTGCCGATGCAGCCCGTCCAACGGCTGCAAGCCTCGCCCTCGGCGCGGTCCTGTCGGTGGTGGGAAGTACGCCTGCCGAGGCCGGGCAGGTTCGTACTGCGTTCAGAGATGCGTCGCCTCTCTTGAGAGACCCGAAGGCTGTCGTAAAAAATGGTGGAAAAATCAAACTCGAGATCACGCTCTGGGACGGAAAAAGAGGGACCCCAAACCAGACAATTAAGTTCTATGTCTATTACGGAAACGACAATCCAGTCTATGTCGACAAGGCAAAAACAAACAGAAATGGGGTGTGCGCCCACCACACCCATCCCCTTGCCGGGGCCAGAAAGGCCGGGGTGAGACCGGGGCTGGAGGCTGTGGGGCCTACTTCCGCCCCAGTCGGCGCTTGGCTCGCTTGATCGACTTCGCCTCGGCGCGGTGCCGCCGCTCGTCCTGG
>CALQRA010000117.1 GCA_943332855.1 Candidatus Kuenenia stuttgartensis | reverse complement strand
TCCCACTTGAGGGCCGAGGCGACCATGTCGTCGATGAGGCGGTGCTCGTACGTCAGCCCCTTGGCCATAAAGTCGGCCTTGAACTCGGCGTCGAACACCTCCTGGAAAATATCCTTGAAGCGGCCGTCGTAGGCCTTCAGGATCGTGTTTTTCGTCGAGAGATAGACCGGGAAACTCCGCGCCAGACCGTAGCGGAAACTGGCCCGGGCGAAGTCGCGGATCGAGTCGTCAAGGTTGTACATCGCCATGGCGACGCCGGCCGAAGGGAACTCGTAGACCTGCATCTCCATCGGTTTCGAGCCGTCGGCCGGCGCGAAGGTGAGCGTGAGCTTCCCGGCACCGGGGATCTTCACGTCGGTGGCCCGGTACTGATCGCCGAAGGCATGGCGACCGACGACGATCGGCTTCGTCCAGCCGGGGACGAGCCGCGGGATGTTGCCGATGATGATCGGCTCCCGGAAGATCACACCGCCGAGGATGTTGCGGATCGTGCCATTGGGGCTCTTCCACATCTTCGAAAGAGCGAATTCCTTCACCCGCGCTTCATCCGGCGTGATCGTGGCGCACTTCACGCCGACGCCATGCTCGAGGATCGCGTGCGCGGCGTCGATCGTCACCTGATCGCCCGTTGCCTCGCGGTGCTCGATCGAGAGGTCGTAGTACTTCAGCTCGAGATCGAGATACGGGAGGATGAGTTGGTCCTTGATGAACTGCCAGATGATGCGAGTCATCTCGTCACCATCGAGCTCGACGACCGGACCAACGACCCTGATCTTGCCGGGCTTGCTCACGCGCTTCTCCAGGAAACCGGTGGGATGAGAGGCCTTGCCGCCCCTCCACGACCTCCGCCCCTCATCACCCCGCCGGTGCGACGGAGCGGGCCGAAGATCTCCAAACGTTGGGTGAAACTACCCCGTTGGCCCGAGCGTGACAACTCATGGAGCGCTCATGTCGGCCAGCGCGAAGCGCAATGAGACCTACAGAAAACGAAATCGGCCCCGGACGCGTGCTTGCTGCCGCGTCCGGGGCCGACGGTCTCAATCGATGAAAGCCGACCGGCGTCGGAGTCAGGTCGAGCGGTCGCCGAAGGGGGCGACGAAGCGCGAGGGGCGACTGCTCGTTCCCGCTGCCGGGAAATCGCGGCTGTCGGTGGCGGGAGGAGCCGGGGAGACCGAGGGGCCGCTCGGCGCGGCGGGCTGGTCCTTCGGCGTGCCGAAATCGAGCGTCGGGGACTCGGCAGTCACGCCCTTGGCTGCCTCCGCCGGCGCGGCCGTGGCCGGAGCCTTCGCTGCCGGGAGGGGGATGACCTCGATCTTCTCCAGCGGCAAGGGAGACGAATCACCGACGATCACGGGCTTCTCAGCAACGGTCGGGGTACCGGACGAAGCGGGCGAGCCCACGGCGGGATCGGCATGCTTCAGCGGCGAGGGACCCCATCCCTCGGCGGCCGGCTTGGCGGTCTCGGCCGGGGTGACATCGCGGTACGTCTTGAGGGGGGCCGCCTCGGCCGGCGTCAGGGCCGGGGCGGTCGCCACGGGGGCCGGGGCGGTCGGCTTCGCCGACGGCAGCGGGGCGATGGCGGTGGCCGCGACGACGCCGCTGTTGGTCGCCGCGCTCCGCGGGGCGGCCGCGGAGACGGCCGCCGCCGGGGCGGCCGGGAGCGGATGGCCGCACGGATCGAGCGGCACCCGAAGGACGACGGTGCGCGGCGCGCGGACGGTGTAGGTGTAGGGGGTCCGCTTCTCGACAACCCGTGGCACCTGGGTCGTGCGTTCCTCGGTGACGAACTTGCAGACCTGCACGGTCACCGGCTCGACCTTCTCCTCGGTGACGAGCTTGTAGACCTGGACCGGCACCTTCCGGACCTGCTCCTCGGCCACATACTTGCAGACCTGGACCGGCACCTTGTTCTCGACCCGCTCGACAACCTTCCGCACGGTCTGGACCGGCACCTGACGGACCTGCTCCTCGGCCACCATCTTCGTGACCTGGACGGGCACCTGCTGGACGACCTGCTCGTCGACATAGCGGACGGTCTGGACCGGGACCTGCTGGACGACCTGCTCGTCGACATACTTCATCGTCTGGACGGGCACCTGCTGGACGACCTGCTCATCGACGTACTTCATCGTCTGGACGGGCACCTGCTGAACGACCTGCTCATCGACGTACCGCATCGTCTGCACCGGCACCTTCCGGGTGACAACGCGGTTGACGACGGTCGTCTCGGGGACCTGCATCGCCACGACGTTGGGCTGGTAGACGCGGTTAACCTGATTCATGACGACGCCGGGCGTCATCGTCCAGGCGTAGCCCCCCGGCTGCCAGTTTGCCAGACCGGTGGACGGGTTGACCGCCCATCCCCCCTGCACCCAGCCGAGCTGGGTGCTGCCCGGGGCGACCATCGGTGTCACCTGGTCGACGTAGCCGCCGCGGTCGGCGTACGCCGTCTTGTACGTGGTGACCGGTTCGGCGACGGTGTAGGCCTCCTCGCGCTCCGCGGTCTCGTAGACCGGCTTGCGGACGACGCTCACCTGCTGCTGCATGACCGTCTCGGCGACCGGCTTGCGGACAACGCTCACCTGCTGCTGCATGACCGTCTCGGTGACCGGCTTGCGGACGGTCGTCACCTGCTGCTGCATGGCGGTCTCGTAGACCGGCTTACGGACCATGCTCACCTGCTGCTGCATGACGGTCTCGGCGACCGGTTTCATGACGGTGAACCGGTCCTCGCGCGTTGAGGTCTCGACGACGTCGCGCACCTGGTCGTAGCTGCGGTCCTCGACGACGGTTTCCCAGACCGGCTTCATGACGGTGAATCGCTCCTCACGCGTCTGCGTCTCCCACACGGGGCGCTGGACGGTGGAGCGGCGCTGAGTCGTCTGCGTCTCCCACACCGGCTTGGAGACGGTGTAGGTCTTCGTGTCGTAGACCGTCTCGTAGGTGACGCGGACCGCCTCCATTTGCCGTTCGTCATACACCGTCTGAAAGTCGAGACGGTAGGTTTGGGTCGCGGCCGGCGCGGCGGCCGTGACTGTCTCTCCGCAGCAGCCGGCGTCGGCGACCGGCTGGAGAAGCGGGAGCGGCATGAGCTGCGCGAGGGCGACGAGCATGGCGCCGAGGGTGTCACGACGACGGTGCCGGCCAGACCGGACGGCCGGACCGAACGACGTGGACTCCGCGACTCGGGACGGGTTGTGCATGGTGACGACCATCGGATCTCCTCCTGGGAAAGCACTCCCGAGACTAATTCCGTGAACGCAGCCTTCAAGCGGTTTGTTCACTTTTTTTCCTGGTATTTCCGGGAAAAAATGCCCCTCGAGCCGGCGCCAACGGTGTAATCGTTCCAGCTTACGGCGGTCGGCAAGGGGCGGGGCCGGCGGCGCGTGGGGAGACGGGGTCTGGGGGGCGTGGGGGCTGGTCACTCCATCGTCCGGTCGAGGAGGCGCCGGCTGTGGAAGTCGAGGGCGGCGATGGCGGCGATCCGGTAACGGACCCCCGACCCGTCGACGACGAACGCACTGCCGTCCGCGAGGCGTTCGACGTCGTCGGGGGTCGCCACCTGGAAGCGCCGCGGGCCACGATCGGTGAGCACCGTCCATTCCGCCGGGTCGCTGTCGCTGATCGCCTCGATCCGGTCGATCACCGGGAGGAATTCCCGGGAGGACAGTTGCCGCAACAGCTCTCCCCGGAGGGGTTCTGGCAGGTTGCCGATCGTGTCGATCCAGGCCAGCTCGCTGCCGTCCGGGGCGACGACCGCAACCGGCCCAAGCGGGGCGCTGATCGGGAAGGCACGCAGAAGGTCGATGTCGAGATGGAGGTTGCCAGAGGCATCGACGACGTCGAGCCGGCCGTGGGGACGGGGGATGAATTGCCAGGCGGCGGGTTCGGCAAGGCGGGAAGGGGGGGGCATCGGTGTCCTCTGGAGGCGGGTCCGGTCAGGACGCCGCGGTCGTGTCCTCGGAGGCTTTTGTCTGGGCGTGGTAGAGGCGGGCATAGGCCCCGTCCCGTGCGAGCAGGTCGTCGTGCGTCCCGATCTCGACGATCCGCCCGGCATCGAGGACGACCAGTCGGTTGGCGCGGCGGAGCGTCGACAGCCGGTGGGCGATGGCGATCGTGGTCCGGCCGGTGACGAGCCGGTCGATCGCCGACTGGATCGCCACCTCCGTCTCCGCATCGACCGACGAGGTCGCCTCGTCGAGGATCAGGATCGCCGGATCAACCAGGAGGGCCCGGGCGATCGAAATCCGTTGGCGTTCACCGCCGGAGAGTGAACCACCGCGCTCGCCGATGCGCGAGTCGTAGGCGTTGGGAAGGCCGAGGATGAAGCCGTGGGCTCCGGCGGCGCGGGCAGCACTGACGACCCGCTCCGGGCCGGCGTCGGGGCAGCCATAGGCGATGTTCTCGGCGACGCTTCCGAAGAACAGAAGCGGCTCCTGGAGGACGCAGCCGAGATTGCGCCGGTAATCCGTCACGGCCAGCCGCCGCAGGTCGGTGCCGTCGACGGAGACGGTGCCGCTGGAGGGATCGAAGAACCGGCAGACGAGATTGGCGAGCGTCGACTTCCCTGAACCGCTCGCCCCCACCAGGCCGATCATCTCCCCCGGCTCAATCACCAGATCGATGCCATGGAGAATCTCGCGCGTGCCGTAGCGAAAGTGGACGCCGGCAAACTCGATTCGTCCACGCACCCGTCCGGGCCGGATCGGGTGCGGATCCTCGGCGACGGTCGGACGGCAGTCGAGGATCTCAAACAACCGCTGCGCGCTCGACGAGGCCCGCTGGGCGGCGGGCACCATCCTCACCATTGATTCGACGCGGCCGTAGAACCGGGCAATGTAGGCCAGGAACGCGGTCAGGCCACCAACCGTCACCGATCCCTGGAACACCATCCAGGCACCGGCCGCCCAAACCACGAGCAGCCCGATCTCGCTGAACAGACTGACGAGCGGCCCGAAGAATGCCCACACGGTGTTGACGCGGTCGTTGGCCTCGAGGACGTGGTCGTTGGCGCGGCGGAAGCGGTCGGTCTCCCGCGTCTCCTGGGCGAACGCCTTGACGACGCGGATGCCCGGGATCGTGTCGGCGAGAACACTCGAGACCTCGGCCCAAGCGATGTTGGAGCGCGAAAAACCTCGACGAAGCCGCTCGCGGACCGCGTAAACGAGCCACACGACGAGGGGAAAGGGAGCGAGCGTGACGAGGGCGAGGAGCGGATTCATCCACGCGAGCACGGCTGCCGTAAGGAGCACGAGCATCGTGTCGGAGAGGAATCCGATGAGATTGAGCGAGAGGAAATTGTTGATCTGGTCGGTGTCGTTGCTGATCCGCGACATCAGGTCGCCGGTCCGCTTGGCGGCGAAGAAGTCGAGCGACAGCGCCTGCATGTGCGAATAGGTGCGCACCCGCAGATCGGCCGACACCCGCTCGCTCACCCAGGCGAGGACCCAGGTCTGGGCCCAGGAGAGGAGCCAGGCGACCAGCGCCGCGGCCACCAACCCTCCCAGATACCACCACACGAGGGCGAACGGGACGTCCTCGCCGGCCTGCCTCGGGATCAGCACGCGGTCGACCAGCGGCATCGTCAGGTAGGGGGGGACGAGGGCCGCCACCGTGCCCGCCAGCGACAGGCCAAAGCCGAGCAGCGCCATCCCCGCATTCGGCCGCGCAAACGCCAGGATGCGGAGGAGCGACCGCCACGACGCCTGGGCATCTCCGACGGGATCCTCGTCATCGATCTCGGCTCCGGCGAAGCGTGGGTGGGGGGCGGGGGGCGCTGAAGGGGCATCCTCGGCGGGGATGGTGTCGGACAGCGGGGGGCCGCCCGGCAACGGTTCGCCATGCGAAGCGGGGGCCCGCCGGCGGGTGTTGCGCTGGTCGAAGGCATCCTCGAGCACGTGGATCGGCTTGGCCTGCGCCGGCGTGAACAGCCAGCGGGCGAGCACCTGGCCGGCGCAGGAGAGTTCGATCCGGCCGACGCCGCCACGGACGCGGACGTCGAGACAACTCGCCTCGTCGAGCAGCCAGGCATGGAGGCCGTCCGGCGACTCCGTCGCCCCGTCGGCGGAAGCCGGATTGTCGCCGAGCAGACGCCGGTCGGTGAGCGCCAACCAGCCTTCCGTAAAATGCAGGTCGCGATCGAGATCAAACCGGGCGGTCGCCACCAGGCGCTCGCCCGGAAGGAGCTCGATCCGTTCGGCGATCGGCGCCGCCGGTGGGCGGCGGTGCGCGGCCGATCCGCCTGCCACGGGACGGTCCGTTCGGTCGGGAGACGATGGAGCAGGGGAGGATGAGGAGGAGCGGGTCACGAAGGGATTCGTCGCAAACGTGAGGGAAAACCCGGCGGAAGCGGCCATGCCGGCGCAGCCCGGCAGCGGCCACCCGGGAGAAGATGTGACCCGCCGCTGTCCGAATCAACCGTACACCATCCGCGGCCTGTGCCGCAGCGAGGCGTTGAAAAAAACGGGAGGGAGCGGGGAAATAATTTCAAGTTTCCGAGAAGAATCTACCCGGGCCGACCGGTGTCGGGGGCTTCGACGGTCTCCGGATCGGCTGGCTGCCGACGGATTTTTCCCGCGGAAAACTCTCATCCACCGGCCGGTTCGCCGGGCCGTGGTGGGCTTGGCATAAAAACTGCAGGTCTGGTTCTTCGTTGCCGACGATTCGCATTTCGCTCATGGAAGCGTAGACTTGGCGACGGTGTTGGTGATTCACCGGTGATCCCCGGTGGATTCTGGCACGCTCTGGTTCGGTGGCTCGTGGGCTCACGGTGATTGCGGTCGCTTCGGCGGCCCGATGGCTGGCAGGGTCGCCCCGATCCGAGTCGGGGTGTTTTTGGATTCAAGGTGCCGGAGGGAACGGGCATCGCGCTCAAGCGTGCGTCCGTGTGACGCGCGGCGATGTCGGACGGCCCTCTGGTGGGGGAAAACTTCGACCCATGGCCATCACGGCCGGTTCGTTGTCGGTCATTCGTCGGCTGCTGCGGAAGGATTCCGATTCTTTCCGCTGCAACGACGGTCGGCTTCCTGCCGAGGGCTTTTCAGCCCCCGGGAGCGTTGCCAAGGTCTTTTTAGGCCGCTTCCGACCCCTCGTGGGTCGCGGCCGACCCGCCCTTCCAAGCCCTGGTGGATTCCGCCATGGCCCTGGGGGAAGTGGCTTTTGCGGGCGTGGCTTTGTGGTGACGGCCCGGCTCTTCGGGCCGCCAGCGGTGACGGGAGGCTCTTTCCGTCCACCGATCTCACTTCCATTGCCGGGGTGCTGGGCGCCGCCCTGACGGCGCTCACAAACACCTCGTTTGATGGTTCCTGCTACCAACCGCTCTGGTCCGGCGACGCGCCGGCCCGGAAGCCAGCGATCGGTGCAGCCTCCTCCCACAAGGGTCGCCGGAATGTCCGGTGGCCGGGAAGGGACGCACCCCCAACCAGCCGACGCACGCGTCTGCGCCTCGGCCTGAAGTCACAAGCCCATCCATGGAGATCACGTCTGTCCGGGTTCTTCGCGGTCCGAACCAGTGGACATGGTTCCCGGTCATCGAGGCGATCGTTGACCTCGGCCGGCTCGAGGAGTTTCCCTCCAACACGCTTCCCGGCTTCAACGAGCGGGTCATGGAGTGGCTGCCGACGATGGTCGAGCACCGCTGCTCGATCGGCACCCGGGGCGGATTCTTCCAGCGGCTCAGCACCGGCACCTGGATGGGGCATGTCCTCGAGCACGTGACGATCGAGCTGCAGTCGCTCGCCGGGTGCGTCGTGCAGTACGGCCGGGCCCGTGAGACCTCGACCGCCGGCGTCTACCGGGTCGTGGTCGAATACAAGGAGGAGGCCTTCGCGATCGAGTGCCTCCACACCGCCCACCGCCTCATCGGCTGCGCCATCTCAGGTGATCCGTTCGACATCGCCACCGAGATCCGTCGCCTCCGCTCGCTCCTCCTCGACGTCCAACTCGGTCCCAGCACCCGGTCGATCGTCGAGGCCGCCACGGCCCGCGACATTCCTCACCGCCGGCTCACCGCCGGCTCGATGGTCCGGCTCGGCATCGGCGCCAAGCAGCGACGGATCGTCGCCGCGGAGAGCGACCGCACCAGCGCGATCGCGGAATCGATCGCCCAAGACAAGGAACTGACCCGGAAGCTCCTCGCCGAGGCGGGGATTCCCGTCCCCGAGGGGCGGCCGGTGACCGACGTGGCCGACGCCTGGGCGGCGGCGGAGGAGATCGGGGCCCCGGTCGTCGTCAAGCCGCGCTACGGCAATCAGGGGCGTGGTGTCTCGGTCAATCTTTCGACGCGCGAGGAGGTCGAGCAGGCCTGGAAGGTGGCTCGCGAAGAGGAGTCGACGATCGTTGTCGAACGCTCCTGCCATGGGCACGACTACCGGCTGCTCGTCGTCGGCGGGGCGCTGGTGGCCGCGGCGCGGCGCCATCCGCCGACGGTCGTCGGCGATGGGAGGTCGACCGTGCGCGACCTCGTCGATGTCGTCAATCAGGACCCGCGGCGGTGCGGCGACCACGCCGGCAGCTTGAGCCCTGTGCCGCTTGACGAGGTCGCACTGGCGGTGCTCCGCGATCAGGGGCTCGATGTCGGGATGGTCCCGGCCGACGGTCAGACCGTGGTCCTGCGGCGCAACGCTAACCTCTCCACCGGCGGAACCTCCGAGGATGTCACCGACACCGTCCACCCGGAGGTCGCTGCCCGGGCGATCGAAGCGGCGCGGATCATCGGCCTCGACATCGCCGGCATCGATTGCATGGCGACCGACATCTCCCGGCCACTGGAGTTGCAGGGGGGGGTGTTCATCGAGGTCAACGCCGGCCCCGGCCTGCGGATGCATCTGGAGCCAGCCGTTGGCAAGCCGCGCAATGTCGGGGCCGCGATCATCGACACGCTCTTCGCGCCAGGGGATGACGGTCGGATCCCCGTTGCGGCGGTGACCGGCACCAACGGCAAGACGACGGTCGTCCGGCTCCTCTCCCACATCGCCACCGTCGGCGGCGCCATCGTCGGCACGACCTGCACCGAGGGGATCTGGGTGGGGGGGCGGAAGATCGACAGCGGTGATTGCAGCGGTCCGCAGAGCGCCCGCCGCGTGCTCGCCAACCCTTCGATCACCACGGCGGTCTTCGAGACGGCCCGCGGTGGCATTCTCCGCGAGGGCTGCGGCTTCGATGCCTGTGACGTTGGCGTCGTCACGAACATCGGCTCGGGCGACCATCTCGGCATGGCCGATATCGATACCCCTGAGAAGCTCGCCTGGGTGAAGGGGGCGGTCGTTCAGTCGGTGCGCAAATCGGGTGCCGCGGTGCTTAACGCTGCCGACCCGCTCGTCGTCGACATGCAGAAGTGGTGCTCTGGCCAGGTCGTCTACTTCTCGCTCGACCCCGATCTCCCCTTGGTGGTCGAGCATCTGGCGCAGGGGGGCCTGGCGGCGACCGTCCGCGAAGGCTGGATCGTCCTCTGCGACGGCCCGCGGGAGACGCGCCTGGCGCATCTCGACCGCGTGCCGCTGGTCCATCGCGGGGCGATCGGCTTCCAGGTCGAGAACGTCCTGGCGGCGGCGGCGGCGGCCTGGCGGCTGGGTGTGCCGCTGGAGCTTGTCCGCCTCGGTCTGGAGAGCTTTCCTGCCGGCCGGACCGGATCGCCAGGGCGCTTCAATCTCCTCTCCCTCGACGGGGTCGGGATCGTCTGTGATTACGGTCACAACCCCGCCTCACTCGAGCAGATCTGCACCGCGATGGCACGCCTGCCCCACGATCGTCGCACGGCCGTTTACTCCGCTGCCGGCGACCGCCGCGACGCCGACATCCTCGATCAGGGGCGGATGCTCGCCCGGCACTTCGAGCGCGTGGTGGTCTACGAAGATGCCTACACCCGCGGGCGCCAGCCCGGTGAGATCACCCGCCTGATCGCGCAGGGGGTGGCGGAGGGAGCGCCGGCAGGGGGGACAGTGGAGGTCGAATTCGGCGGTGATTGGGCCGCGTCCGCGGCCATGGTCCTCGACGCGGCACGGCCGGGGGATCTCATCCTCCTCCAGCCCGACACGATCGAGCAGACGATTCCCTGGCTCCATGCCCGCTACGGCAGCCGGATGCGCGAGACGACCTTCGACGAGCTCGGCGGCGCTGCCGTCGGCGGCCCGCACGAGCGACAGCCCGGACCGAGCGAGCCGGTCGAGGTGCGAACGGGGCGGCTCGGGCGCGGGATCCACGCCTCGCGGCCGATCGCCGCCGGCGAGACGATCCTTTCCGCGTGGGGGCCGATCCTGGCGAAGCGGAGCCGCCACACGATGCAGGT
This sequence comes from Candidatus Kuenenia stuttgartensis, assembly GCA_943332855.1. Taxonomy (GTDB): domain Bacteria; phylum Planctomycetota; class Planctomycetia; order Pirellulales; family UBA1268; genus QWOP01. The sequence continues at coordinate 4,127 of CALQRA010000117.1, read as the reverse complement.
CGATGCGACCACGCACGTCCTCCCCGACGGGGTGATCGTCCACACGAATCATTCCTGCGAGCCGAACTGTGTTGTCCGGATCCGCGCCGGGGAACGGGAGATCGTCCTCGAGGCCCTCCGGGCGCTGGTCGTCGGCGAGGAGCTGACGGTCGATTACGACACGTTCGAATACGAGGTCGAGCACCTCGGTGGACCGTGCCGGTGCGGGGCGGGGAAGTGCCGCGGCCGGGTGACGGGCTACAAGCACCTCTCGGCGGAGGTGAAGGCGCGGTGCAGTGCGATGGTGGCCGACTACCTCCGGGCGATGGATGCCGAGGTGCCGCTCCCCTACGGGGCCTGATGCCCCTCCTACTTGATCCCGGCAGGGCGACGATCGAGGGCGCCGCGGACGCCGAGTTGCTCCGGGTGGCGGGCGATTTTGTCGGTGAACACCCGGACGTCGTCGACGATCGGCCGCAGTTCGAGCGTGAGGTGGTTGACGTTGGCGACGGCCATCGCCAGTTCGTCGTAGACCTTGGGATCGTTGACGAGCTTGCCGAGGGTTCCCTGCGAGTCACCGAGGGCCTTGGCGAACGACGCGATCTCCTGGAGCACGGAATCGAGCCGGCCGATGGTCTTGTCGATCTGGGCGACCATCTCCCCGCCGCGCTCGCCGAGCGGCTTGGTGAGCCCCTCGAGGTTTCGCAGGTTGCGGTCGGCGGTCTCGACGGTCGCGCCGATCCCCTTCACGGTGCTCTTCAGTTCGCCGATCACCTCGGGCAGGGAGCTGATCGTGTCGAGGATCTCCTCGCGGGCGGCAGCGTTGCCGACGACGGCGTTGATGTTGGTCATCGCCAGCGAGAATTGGTCGAGCGTCGCCTCGGTCTTCTTCACGAGCTGTTGGAAGCGGTCGCCGCTCTCGGGATTGAGGAGCGTGCGGTCGAGGTTCGCCGAGAGGCGGTTGACCGATTCACTCGCTTGGACGAGCGAATCGAGCGCCAGGCCGAGCTTCGGCTCGAGTGACGCGAAGACATCGAAAGGATTCCGCGCCGCAGTACCGCGGAGAATGTCGTTCTGCCCCACCTTCTCCCGTTGGGGCTTGATGATTCCGGGGACGAGCGAGATCTCGGCGTCGCCGAGGATCGAGCCGGAGATCTGCGCTTCCTCGTCCTTGTAGATCGGGACGGCGGAGTCGATGTCGGCGACGACGTTCACCCCCCCCTTCTCGTCGAGGGCGACGTTTGTCACCCGCCCCACGAGGATGCCGTTCTTGCGCACGGGTGTCCCGGGAGTCACGCCGCGGGCATCGGAGAAGTTCATCCGCAGCGGATAGGTGCGCTGGACGAGCGACGGGAGGTCGCCGAAGAGGACGATCAGAATACCGGCGATGATGGCCGTGGCGAGCACCATCACGCCGACGCGGAACTGCATGACTCGGTCGCTCATGATTCGTCTCCGGACGCTCCCGCCCCCCTCCCGTCGGCCGTCGGTTCCTGCGCCGTCGTGGCCGCGCGCTCCTGTTCATCCCGCAGCTCCGTGAGCCGGTTGCCGGCCCGCCCCTCGACGAACTGGCGGATCCGTGGATCGCGGCAGCGGTCGAGCTCCGCTGGCGTTCCCTCGAATACGATCTGGGAATCGGTGGGCGCGAGTCGGAAGAGAGGGTAGAGCATGATGATCCGGTCGGCCACCTTCCTCGCGGTGTTCATGTCGTGAGTGACGACGACGCTCGTCACACCGCCGCGGTGGCTGACGCGCAGGATTAATTCGTTGATCACGTCGCTCATGATCGGGTCGAGGCCGGTGGTCGGCTCGTCGTAGAGGACGACCGGCGGCTCGAGGGCCAGCGCCCTGGCCAGGCCTGCCCGCTTCCGCATCCCTCCGGAGAGCTCCACCGGCTTCTTCGCCGCTGCCGACCGGGGGAGCCCGACCTCGGCGAGGAGATCATCGACGATCTCGACGACCTGCGACTCGGGGATCCGCGTGTGCTCGCGGAGTGGGAAGGCGATGTTGTCGAAGATCGAGAGGCTGTCGAACAGCGCCGCCCCCTGGAACACGAATCCGTACCGGGTGCGGACGCCGGCGACCTGCCGGTCGGTGAGCCGGGAGAGCGATTTCCCCTCGAAGCGGATCTCCCCTGCCGAGGGCCTGACGAGGCCGATGAGCGTCTTCAGAAGGACCGTCTTGCCGCAGCCGCTCTCGCCGAGGATCACGACCGTCTCCGCGGCCCCGATCGAGAGGCTGATGTCACGGAGCACCTGCTGGCTGCCGAACCGCACCGAGACATGATCAACCTCCAGGACCGGGCCGGTGGCTCGGTCGGTGGCGGCGGCGGTGGTGGCAGCAGGGGCGGGCATGGTGGCTGTCGGGGGAGGTCGGTCGAGCGTGGCTCGAGCGGATCAGAGGAGGCGGCGCGGCCCCTCCGGCCGGAAGAAGTCGTGGACGTTGTTGAGCCACATCCCCATGAAAAGGTCGAGGATGAGGATCAGGACGAACGAGTGGACGAAGGCATTCGTGGCGGCGCGGCCGACCCCTTCGGCGCCCGGCTCGCTGTGGAAGCCGTGGTGGCAGCTCACCAGCGCGATCGCCGCACCGAAGAACAGGCTCTTGAAGATCCCCGTGAGGAAGTCGAAGGCGTCGACGTACTCGCGGGAGTTGTTCCAGTAGTGGTGGTAGTCGATTCCGAGGACGATGTTGGAGTAGAGATAGCCCCCCAGCACCCCCATGAAGTCGGCCATCACCGTCAGGGTGGGGATCAGAATCAGGCAGCCGAGGAAGCGGGGGACGACGAGGTAATAGAGCGGATTGGCCCCCATGCTCTCCAGGGCATCGATCTGCTCGGTGACGCGCATCGTCCCCAGCTCCGCCGCCATGGCGCTCCCCACTCTCCCGGCGAGCATCGTGGCGGCGAGCACCGGACCGAGCTCGCGGACGAGCGAGAGGTTGATCACGGACCCCAGTCGTGTCTCGAGGCCGAGGGCCTTGAACTGGGCGTAGCTCTGGACAGCGAGGACCATCCCGATGAACAGGCCGGTGAGGGCGACGACCGGGAGCGAGAGGACCCCGATCTGGTAGAAGGCGGGAAGGAGGACGTCGCGGCGCTGCCGCCGGACGACGATCCAGCCAAGCGTCCGCAGGGCAAAGAGGGTCACATCCCCGATGCCGACGACATGGTCGAGGACGACCGCGCCGAGGGTGGCGATCAGACCGGCGAGCCAGTCGGCGAACCCGCCCGACGGGGTCGGGAGGGGGCCGTTTTCGGCGAGATCGGTGGGGGCTGATGCCATGGCGCTGCGGCCGCGCTTCCGGCGCGGTTCTCCTTACCGGTGGCATCGGATGGAACGGCTCGGCAACTTGAGCCGGTCGTGCCGGCGTGGCAGCGATCGGGTGGGTTGGGAAGGCCAGGGCGGATGGGACGGCGGTCACCGCTGCCGGGCCGGCGTCCGAGCGTCCGGAAGGTGATCTGATAGGCTCCGCCGGACCAAGGGTCGTGTGCAAGGCCCCTGCCGACCTCCCTGTGAACCACTTGCCGAGCCGATCCCGTGGAACTGCGATCCCCCACCGCCGCGGCTGTCCTCGCCATCCTCTGCCGGCATGTCGCTGCGGGGGGCACGGTGACCGAGGATGCGACCCTCTTCGACGCAGGGGTTGGACTCGATTCGATCGGATTCCTTGACGTCGTCCTCGAGATCGAGGAGGCCGTTGGCATCCGCCTCGGGGAGGAGGATCTCACCGAGGAGGTCCTGGCGACCGTCGGTTCGTTCGTCGCGCATGTCGAGCGGCGCCGCGCGGCAGTCCGGCCATGAGCGATGCCGCTCTACCGAAACGCGGGCCGTTCCCTGCGGGATGGCGCGACGGGATCCGCAGCTTGTTTCCCTGGCGGGGGAAAATCGAGCCCGCCGTCCGTATCCGGGAACGGGTGCAACGAGGGGACCTGCGGCTCGCCGAGGGGCTCAAGAAACTCCGCCGCACGGCGGCGTCAATTCGTCCGGAAGGGTTGCTCCTCGACTGGGGCCGCCGTCATCTCGGTCTTTCTCCGGCGGCCGAGGCGGAGTGGTTCCAGCGCGCCTGGTGGGGGCTGTGGGCGGGGGAGATGTTCCGAGATCAGGTCCACTCCATGGCCCGCCATGACGATGCGATGACGATCATCG
>CALQRA010000116.1:0-12500 GCA_943332855.1 Candidatus Kuenenia stuttgartensis | reverse complement strand
TTCCCTATCGCTCCGCAGCCAGGACGACCGGCAGATCGAGACGATGCCCTTCCCGTTCGACGGTGATCAGCACTTCGTCCCCCGGATTTCTCGTTTCGACTTGTGAAAGGAAGTCGTCGGCATTTTTCACCGCCACACCAGCAACGGCGACGATCAGGTCGGCCCCGCTGCGATCGACTCGTTCTGTTTCGGCCATGAAAGGCCCCTGCCGACGACGTTCCCGCACCACCTTGAAGCCCCGCATGCCGGCGTGCTCCGCCGGGCCGTCGGGGACGAGCGAAGCGACCAGGAGGCCATGGTCGGTTTGATAGACCCTGGCGATGCCGGCATCGGCACGGATCGCCTTTCCCCGCTCGATCAGCTGGGGCACGATCCGCGCGAGAGTCCCGACGGGAATCGCAAATCCCACCCCGGAACTCTGGCCGGTGCGGCTGGCGATCGCTGTATTCATGCCGATCAGCCGACTCGAGCTGTCGAGGAGCGGGCCACCGGAGTTGCCCGGATTGATGGCCGCGTCGGTCTGGATGATCGCTTTAATCGTCCTTCCATTCCTGGCCGGCAGCGATCGATTGACGCTGGAGATGATTCCGGTCGTCAGCGTCCGCTCAAGGCCGAAGGGATTGCCGATCGCGAACACGCGTTGCCCAACTCGGAGATCGCTGGAGCTCCCGAAGTGAACCGGCTCGAGGACCTCCACCGGGGCTGCCACACGGATGACCGCGACATCCGTGGCGGGATCGTGGCCGACGATCGTGGCGGCATGCGACGAGCCGTCGTAGAGCATCACCTGGATCTCCTTTGCCCCCTCGACGACGTGGTAGTTCGTCAACACGTGGCCGAGCTTGTCGACGACGATTCCCGACCCGGCCCCTTCGGAAGGGACCTCGAAGAGAAACAGGCCGGCCGACACCGTCGCCTTGGTATTGATGTTGACGACACTCCGATTGACCGCGTCGTAGACGGCGATGTTGGTGAGCTCTTCGGGCGTAAAGCCCCTCGCCGCGTCGGTCGGCGATGCCGCAGGGCCGCCCCGGGGAACGTCTGTCCCGACGGCGGTGCGGGGGACGGGCGGGGCCCCCCCCTGGGCCAAAGCCGTGCCGATGCAGGGGTGCAGGCCTCCCCCCACGAGCGTCAACCCGAGCCATCCCATCATCCGAACCGAGCGGGGAACAGGCAGAGGCGACCCCAGCGATCGTGTCATGGCATCCCTCGGGACAAGGCTCGTCGACGGCACATCCAGGCACGAAGCCGAGTATGGCGGCCAGTCCCCGCCGCACCAACATCGTCTCCGCCGGCGATTTCCACCCCCACCGGGACCGCGATCCCACCATCCGGGGCGGCTGGCGAAGGAGGAAAACGCCTGGCACATCGGTCGCTTCCGATCACTCCGCGCCCCGACCGCTGGGAACAATCTTCGAAAAGTGGGCGAATCCCGGGGAGATCGGCGTTGGCGGTAACGGGGGGGAGTAAATATGCTTCCACGAGAGGTCGAGGTTGCATGACGCATCCGGCCCTTCTGGAGGGACCATGTCGAAGCCCATTTTCCCGGCGACCGTCTCCCTGCTCATCGGCGCTTTGGCGCTGATGCCGTTGGCTACGGCTGCCGATGACGGCGTCACGGTGACGTTCGTCGAGACCTTCCAGCGTGACGAAGCGTCGCTGCCGGTCTCGGCGATCGGCCTGCGCCCCACGGCGCTGGCCGACACCTCGGCACCGGCCGATGTGGTCGTCCTCGTCGACACGTCGGCAAATCAGTCGGGGGAGCACCGCACCAACGCCGCGCGGGTGGTCACCGCCCTCCTCGACAAGGCCCGTGACGACGACCGGTTCCTCGTCGCCGCCGCCGACATCTCCTGCGTGCCCCTCGCCCAGCAGTTCTCCGGCCCGCGGTCGCCGGGCAGCCGGGCCGCGTTCTCCGCGCTTGAAGTCCGCACGCCCCTCGGATCGACCGACATGGTGGCCGTACTCGAGGGGGCTGCCGAGCGGTTCGAGGCTTCGCCGGCGCCGCGCTCCATCATCTACATCGGTGACGGACCGGGGATCGCGGGAGTCGACACGGCCGAATTCCGCTATCTGCTGACGATCCTGAAGAACAAGCGCATCAGTGTCTCGGCCGTCGGCGTCGGGCCGGCGGTCAATTGGCCGAGCCTGGCGGCGATCGCCAACGCGACCGGGGGAATGCTGATCGTCCCCGACGCCACCATCTCCCCCTCCGATGCCGGTGCTCGGATCGCCACCGCGGCCGTCCAGCCGGTCGCCTGGCCCGAGGATGTCGTGCTCTCCGCCGAGGCCCCCGATGCCCGGCTTCGCATGCTTCCGGGCAATCTCCCGCCGCTGCGTGCCGACCGCGATTCCGTCCTCCTCGTGGAGGGTGGCCTCGAGGGCGCCCGCCTCGACTTCGTGCTCGAAGTGGCCGCCCCGCGCGATGGAGCCGTGCGGCAGCACCAGACCGAGGTTGCGATCCCCGCCGCGGCACCGATTCCCGAGAATGCCTACGTCGAGGAGCTCTACCGCAATGCTCGCGAGACCGACGGCGTCTACCTGCCGACGCTCGGCCGGGAGGGGCTCAACGTCACCCGGAACGTGATTCGGGGAGAGGCCACGGCCCTTGTGAAGATGGCCCGGCAGGCAGAGGCTTCCGGGGCTCATGGTTCGGCGATGCGGCTGGCCTATGCCTCGCTCCGCAAGGATCCCGATAACGTCGATGCTTGGGTGATGTTCACCGCGGCCCAGAAGGGGCTCTTCGAGGAGGAGCAGGCCCAGCAGGCCGGTGGTGACGGCAGCGACGCTCCCGAAGGGGATACCCTCCCGGCCCCAGGTGACACCGTCGTCGGCTTCGGGGGCCCTGGCCTCCCGCCGGTGGAAGCGACCTTCCCCGATGGCGCTCCTCCTGCCGAAGGCGATCTCGCTGCCGGCGAGCAGCAGAGTGAGCTCGCTGATTTTGCACGGATGCGAAAGGTGCGTGCCCAGCAGATCGAGCAGGAAGTGGCCGTGCGACTCCGAACGGCCCGCCAGACCTGCACGGTCGATCCAGACCGGACGCGTGTCGATCTGAAGGATCTCCAGCGCCAGGTGCTCGCCGCTGAGGACCTCGACACGGCGACTCGCGATCGGCTCTGCCGGCAGATCGAGATCTCGATCCGCGACTCGATCGTCCGCTCGCGCGAGCGGGCCGAGCGGGCCCTCGTGGCCGACCGCAACCACGCCATCGCCCAGGAACGCGCCCGACTCGACGGCGAACTGCGGCGTCGCGAAGACCGCATCAAGCAGCTCTCGGAGCGCTATCACGCCCTCGTCGAAGAGGGGATCCGCGTCGGGTACCAGCAGCCCACCGACAAGTTCACCGAGGCGGAACGGATCGTCGCCAAGGAGATCGCCGAGCAGGCACCGCCGCTGTACGCCAACCGTGGCGTCCCGATGACAGCCCGGGAGTTCGCCGTCACCGCACCGCTCGTCGCCCGGATCCTCGACTACGACACCGAGAACGTCCGGATCCGCCGCGACACCCAGCGTGGGTTCATGGATGTCCTCCATCTGGCCGACGTCGCTTCGATCCCGTTCCCGGACGAGCCGCCGATCATCTATCCCAGCGCCGCACGCTGGCAGGAGATCACGCGACTCCGCGAGAAGTACAAGTCGGTCGATCTCGGCAATCCCGGGAGCGCCGAAAAGCGGATCTACGAGGCCCTCGATAAGCCGGTCGAAAATTTTGAGTTCAATGAGACTTCGCTCCGTGACGTGATCGCCCAGATCAAGGATTCCCAGGGGATCCCCATCGAGCTCGACCAGAAAGCCCTCGATGACGCGGGGCTCGATCTCGACACCCCCGTGACGAAGAACATCTCCGGCGTGTCGCTCCGTTCGGCGCTGCGGCTCCTCCTCGGCGAGATCGATCTCACGTATCTCATCAAGGACGAGGTGATGCTGATCACCACCAAGGAGAAGGCTGCTGAGAACATGATCATCAAGGTCTATCCGGTAGCTGACCTCGTCATCCCCGTGGGGATGGGAGGCGGCGGCGGCATGGGTGGTGGCAGGGGGGGTGGTATGGGTGGCGGGATGATGGGTGGCATGGGTGGCGGTGGCATGGGTGGCGGTGGCATGGGTGGCGGCGGCATGGGCGGCGGCGGCGGCATGTTCCAAGTGGCCGATCCTGGCCCAGGCGAGCGGGTCGGGATGCGGGAAAAGCCGGGCACAAAGGCTCGGCTGCCGAAGAAGGCCGACGCCGCGGCGACCGACCAGCCAACGCCGGCCGACGATGCCCCGAGCGGCACACCGCCAGGTTCTGAGGGAACCGCCGGCAGTGATCTCGGGCTCCCCGAGGAACTCCTCGCGGCCCGCGATCTGCGGGCCGCCATCAAGGCTTTTCTCCTTCCTGCCGGCAAGCCTTCCGCGGCCCAAAGCGATGCCTCCGGAGAAGGCTCACCGGAGGGGGATCAGGTTGCCGCCCGGGCCAGCGCCGGCAAGCTCGCCCGCCTGCGGATTTCTGCCGTCGAGCTCGGCAATGCCGGCCGCTTCGATCGGGCTGCCGAGTTGATCTCGGCGGCGGTGAACTGCGGCCAAACGGAGCCGTGGATGTATGAGGCCCTCGCCGTCGCAATGGAGGCGGCGGGCAAGCCGAAGACCGAGGTCGAAAGGGTGCTGATGTCGAGTGCCGACTTCGCGACATCCCCCAACGATCTCCTCTCGCTCGCGCAGTGCCTGGCCCGCTTCGGCTCGTCGCGGCAGGCGATCCGGCTGTGCCGTCAGGTGGCGACAATCGAGCCTTCCAACCGCGAGGCGTTCGCGCTGGCCATGACGATCGCCTCGAAGGAGAACGATCTCCAGGCCCTCAAGTGGGCCTGCGCCGGCGTGCTCTCCAACGAGTGGCCGGCTGGTCAACAGGATATGGCGACCCGTGCCGCCCGGCTGGCCAAGGCGGCGATCTCCGGCCTTGAAAAGCAGGGAAAGGTGGACGACGCCGAGGCCTTCCGCACTGCCGTCGACGAGGCCCTCGTGCGCGACGTCGAGATCGAGTTTTCCTGGAACGGTGACGCCGACATCGACATGGTGGTCGAGGAGCCGGCCGGCACGGTCTGCTCGTTGGCGATGCCGCGAACGACGTCGGGTGGAACGCTTCTGGCCGACACCGATCTCCCCGCCGATCCGACGAACGCCACGCAGCGGGAGCGCTACATCGCTGGCGAGGCCTTCCCCGGCACCTACCGGATCCTCATCCACAGGGCCTACGGCAAGGTGACGGCCGACACCGTGACGGTCCAACTGACGCTCCACCGCGGGACCGACCGGGAGCAGAAGATCCGTCGTCAGGTGCCGATCGGTGCCGACGACACGATGTTCACGATCGATCTCACCGAAGGCCGCCGGCGGCAGCCCTTGTTCGAGGCCCAGGTCTCGCAGGACGTCGCCCTCCAGCAGAGCGTCAGCAAGGCGATCCTCGCCCAGCAACTGCGGGGGATGAGTGACTCCGCCGCCGCCGATTCGTTGGCCCACAGCCGCGGCATCACGGGGAATCCCTCGACCACGGCACCGGTTCTGCCCTTCACCCGCGGCGGCGCCACCGGATATCAGCCGGTCATCACCTCCCTCCAGGAAGGGACCAGCATGAGCGCCACGGCAGTCGTCTCCGCCGACCGTCGCTATGTCCGGGTCGAGCCCCAGCCGTTCTTCAGCGGCATCGGTGCCGTCTACACCTTCAACTTCTCCGGCGGCGGTGCCCAAGGCACCGGCGGTGGCGGTGGCTTGGGTGGTGGTGGCCAGGGTGGTGGCAGGGGCGGTGGTGGCGGTGGCATGGGTGGCGGTGGCATGGGTGGCGGTGGCATGGGTGGCGGTGGCATGGGTGGCGGCGGCATGGGTGGCGGTGGCATGGGGATGGGTGGTGGTGGCGGCATGTGCTGGGTGGCCCGTGAGGTCTATGGCGACGAGAACCCGCGCTGGCTCCTGTTCCGTGCCTGGCTCAAGACCGAGGCCCCAGCTTGGCTCCATGACCTCTATGCCAGTCGCGGTGAAGCCTTTGCCGTGTGGATCAAGGACAAGCCCGCCGCCAAGGCTGTGGTGCGATTCCTGATGGACTCGGCGATCGCCGGCAGCGAGGCCGATACGTCGCGCTGACGGTCGTCATCCCCAATGCCCACCTACGGAGTGATCCTCGCCGCGGCAGGCCAGAGCAGCCGCTTCCAGGACGCTAACTACAAGAAACCGTTCGCGCCACTGGCGGGACGGCCAGTCTGGCTCCACGCGGCGGAGAAGTTTCTCGAGCGTGGCGATGTCAAGCAGGTCGTGATCGTGGTGGCGCCGGAGGACCGCGAGGCCTTTGTCGAGAAGTTCGCCGCCAATCTCACCTTCATGGGAATCACCCTCGCCGAGGGGGGATGTCAGCGGGGTGAGTCGGTGCGGAACGGGCTGGCGAAGCTCTCTCCGGCGATCGACACCGTCGCGATCCATGATGCCGCCAGGCCCTGCATCGCGGCCCCTTGGATCGATGCCGTGTTTGCGGCCGGTGCCCAGACCGGGGCAGCGATCCTCGCCATCCCGGTCGTGGGGACCCTGAAGCGCGTGGGCCCGGACGGCACGATCCTCGAGACGGTCGATCGGACCGGCCTGTGGGAGGCCCAGACGCCGCAGGTCTTCTCCCGGCAGGTCCTCGAGAAGGCCTTCGCCATGAATCCCGGCAACCAATCGACCGACGAGGCGCAGCTCGTCGAATCGGTCGGGCAGAAGGTGACCGTCGTCCGCGGCTCGCCGATCAACCTCAAGATCACGTCGCGCGAGGACCTCCGCCTCGCCGAACAGGCCCTCAAGGCGATGCCGAAGCCGAAGCTCTCCGGCCCCAACCATCCCTTCGCCGACGACGGAATGTGGCGGTAGCCGTCCCCCGAGGAGCCCACGATGGCCACCGACCTGCTCTCCGATTTCGAGGCCCGCGGCCTCGTCCACCAATCGACCGATGCCGCCGCCCTGCGGGCCTGGCTCGCCACCCCGGGGCGCCGTGTCTACGCCGGTTTCGATCCCACGGCCGACAGTCTCCATGTCGGGCATCTGGTGGCACTCGTCCTCCTCCGCCGCGTGGCAGCGGCCGGGCATGAGCCGGTGGCCCTCGTCGGCGGCGCGACCGGGATGATCGGCGACCCGAGTGGCCGCAGCGAGGAGCGTAATCTCCTCTCGCCGGCGGAGTTGGCCGCCAACGTGGCCGGTGTCGAGCGGCAGATCCGCGCCATTCTCGAGTCGGCTGGGCAGCGGGTCCATGTCGTCAACAACGGCGATTGGATGCGCGGCGTCGGCTATCTCGAGTTTCTCCGCGATGTCGGCAAGCACGTGCCGCTGTCGCAGATGATCGCCAAGGATTCGGTGAAGAGCCGACTCGAGCGTGACGGCGGGCTGTCGTACACCGAGTTCAGCTACATGCTCCTCCAGGCCTGGGACTTCGTTCACCTCTCCGACGCCCTCGATTGCCGCCTGCAGATCGGGGGGAGCGACCAGTGGGGAAACATCACCGCGGGGATCGATCTGGGACGCCGGCTGCGGTCGCGCGAGCTCCATGGGATCACCTGCCCGCTGCTGACGAAGTCGGACGGCACGAAGATGGGGAAGACAGCATCGGGAGCGATCTGGCTCGACCCGAAACGAACCAGCCCCTACCGCTTCTACCAGTACTGGATCAACCTCGACGACGACGACGCCGGTCGCTGCCTGCGCCGGCTCACGGAGGCTTCTCCCCAGGAATGGGTCAGTCTCGACGAGGCCCGGACCGCCAACCCAGCCGCCCGGGAGACCCAGAAACGGCTCGCCGAGGAGCTCACCCGGCTGGTCCACGGCGAAGGCGGACTGACGGCGGCGCGGACCGCGACGGCGATCTTTTTCGGGGCCGAGATCGACGGCCTCGATGACGCGCAGCTGGCCGAGATCTTCGCCGACGTGCCGAGCTGTGAGTTCCCCCGCTCGTCGCTCGATGGCGAGGGGCTGATGCTCATCGACGCCTTGGTGCGGACGAACCTGGCGGCGACGAACTCGAAGGCCCGGCAGACGATCCAGCAAGGGGGCGCGTACGTCAACAACCGGCGGATGGCCGATGTCGGCCACCGCCTTTCCGCGGCCGATCTCGCCGGCGGCAGCACCCTCGTGCTGCGGTCCGGGAAGAAGTCGTACGCCGTCGTCCGCTTCACCGCCGGAACCTGACGGCGGCCGGAACGATCGTTCCCCCACCCTCTCTTGACGCGCTGCGGCCCGGCGACCTACTCCCTCCCCGGCCAATCCCGGCCCGGGAAAGAATCCATGCGCTCTCTGCTTTTTGCCGCCTCCGTGGCTGGCGTGCTCTCAGGCCCTGTGCCGGCCGTCAAGGCCCAGGCCGAAGACGTCGCTCCCGCCACCGACGGAGAAAAACCGGCACTGACCCTCGAAAGCCGCCTCACCACCGGCCTCAAGGCCCGTCGCCCTGAGGATGTCGAATTCGTGGAGCGGGTCGCCGAGATGGTCCGCGCGGGTCAACTGCCGGCGAAGGTGGTCGACTCGACCTTCCTGTGGGCGATCCGTCGGGGGCGGTCGTATCCCTTCCCAGCCTTTCAGCGGGCCCTGCGGATCCAGGCCGACCGGCTCGGCATCACCATCGACTGACCGTCCGCTCAGCCCTGCGGCGGAGGGAGGTCGAGCGCGGCGAAGATCCGCCGATCGGCGAGCGATGTGGCGACAAACGCCGCCCCGTCGAAGGCGTGACGGTGGCTGTGCCCTCCCGGCACCGCCACGGCGACCGCCCCTGCAGCCACCGCCGCCCTGCAGCCGTTGTGGGAATCCTCGAGGACGAGCATCTGCCGGGGGATCACCCCCAGCCGGCTGGCCGCGGCGAGGTAGATCTCGGGGTGGGGCTTCCCTTCGCGGACATCCTCGCAGGTGAGCACGAATCCCATCCGGTCGAGGAAGCCGACGCGGCCGAGCACGTCGTGGGCGAAGTCGGGGCCGCTGCTGGTGGCCACGCCGAACGGGATCCCGGCTGCCGCCAGGCTGTCGAGGAGCGACACCGCACCGGGCATCGGTGCGAGCCGGGAATCGAGAAAGGAGGTGAAGATCTCCTTCGTCTCGGCGGCGAGGGCCTCGATGGTGTCATCCAGCCCGTGCCAGTCGATCATGATCCGCAGCGACACCTGCTGCGGCCGTCCCATCATCCGGTCGAGGAGCTCCGGCTCGAACGGTTTGCCACGGCGCCGGAGCAACTCGGTGCCGACGTCCTGATAGAGCTCCTCGGTGTTCACCAGAAGGCCGTCGAGATCGAACGTCACTCCCCGAGGTGCCGGGATCGGGATGACGAGTCCGGGGGAGAAACCGGCGGGCGTGGTGTGGGTCATGGTGGGGTGGCGGGGGGAGGATCGAGGCGGTGGACAGCATAGCCGCCGACGACGTGGAGCGGTTCGCCGGGGAGGGGGAAGGGTTCGAGGGCGTTGACTGGCACGATGATGTGATCGGCGCCGTACTTCCCGGCCGCGGCAAGGAGCCGATCGGGCCCGAGCGCAGCTGTGCTCGTGACGAGCGACTTGAGCGAGCCGTCGACGGAGAAGCAGTCGATGATCCGCGCCCGCCAGGCGAGGATGGAGCGCGCGTCCTGCGGGATGTCCTTCCAGTTCACCACCTCCCGTCGGCCGGTGTACCAGTGGAAACTCGTCGCCCCCCGCGGCGTCAGAAAGCAGGCCTCAGCGGGGGTGTGATCCCGGACCCACGCACACACATCCCGCCAGGCGGCCGCTTGGACCTTCTGATCGGCCCGGGCGACGAGCCCCGGCCGGCCCGGCAGGGGCCAATGACGGCTCTCGAAGGCGAGGTCGACGGCGAGCATCCCGAGGACAGCGACCCAACCGAGCCGCCGCCGCGTCCCCCCGCCGAGTCCCTCCACGAGCGCGGCGGTCGCCGTCAGGGCCAAGCCGAGCGGCACGATGCCATCGGCCAGCCGAAACCAGTAGTAGCGGAGGAGCGCATGGGCCGCCGAGGGCCAAGCCAACTCCAGGAGTGAGACCGCGCAGCCGGCCAGCGAGACCCCGAGGGCGGCCGCCGTGAAGATCGACATCCGCCGCCGCGCTGGCGACGCCGTCTGGAGCGGCAGGAGGAGCCACCAGAGGAGGATGGCGAGGCAATGCCGGGCCACCAAGCCGTCGGCGAAGGTGCGGACAAGGAGGTGGTGGGGGAGGCGCTCGACGACGTAGGTCGAGATCGCCCGGCCCCGCTCCGCGCCGTCAGTTCCCGCGGAGAGCCCGAGAGCCGGCACCACCCCCAGGGCCGCCAGCGCGATCCCCACCGCCACGGCCAGCCCCAGCCCCACCGTCGCGCCCCGCGGCTCGGGCCGGAGGCCATTCCCCTTCCCGCCCACGAGGGCGGCAGGGAGGAATGCGAGCATGGCCCAGCCGCCGACGAGCGGATGAAACGCGGTGGCCGCCCCGAGCCAGACCCAGGCGAGGGCCGACCTGCCGCGGACGAACCAGCCGACACCGGCGAGCACGAGGGCCCAGGCGAAGACCTTCGATTCGCAGCCACCGATCACCCACTCTCCCGCCGCAGGAGTGTGGCGGGCCGCCAGCGAGAACAACGCCGCTGCCAGGATTCTCGCTCCGGTCGTCGGCAGCAGAGCCGCCGCGAGAAAGGAAAACCCGGCGGCCAGGCTCCCCCACCCGAGCCAACGGCCGATCCACGCGGCCTGCTCGAGCGGGAGGGCGGCGGCCAGAGGACCCAGAAGCCGGTAGAACACCCCATGGGCTTCCGGTGAATCGAGGAAGAAGTCCCCCGCTCCCCACGACGGATCCCAGGAGTGCCGGGCGCGGGCGAGGTAGTGGGCTTCGTTGGTGTCGGGAGTCGGCCAGGCACCGGCCGCCGCGAAGATCGCGGTCATGAGGAGGATCTCGCAGCTCCAGCGCACAAGCCGCACGAGCCCCGCCGACGGCGGTGCGACGGCGGCAGGGGAGACGACGCTTTCCTCGGGCATGGCACGGTCCTATAACCGGCGCCGGCGGGGAGTCCGCTCCACCGTCACGCCCCGGCAGGCAGGCCCCGTCAGGATACCGCGTCTCCATGGATCACTCCTCCGTTCCGCCCGGATCCCCCGGCATGTCCCAGGCCACGATTCTGCGCCGGCTCGTCGCCGAGCAGACGGTGGCGATTCCCGGGGCACCGATGGCGCTGGTCGCCAAGCTGATCGAGCGCGAGGGCTTCCAGGCGATGTACCTCTCCGGCGCGGTGCTCTCGGCCGGCGTCCACGCCGTGCCCGACATCGGCCTGATCACCCTCGACCAACTCGCCGCCCACACCCGGATCCTCTCGGCGGCCGCCGACATCCCCCTCGTCGTCGATGCCGACACCGGCTTCGGCGGTCCGCGAGAGGTGGAGGAATGCGTCCGCGTGCTCGAGGCGGCGGGGGCGGCGGCGATCCAACTGGAGGACCAACAGGGGGCCGCCAGCGGGACAGGGGGAACGAAGCGGTGTGGCCACCTCGCCGGCAAACAGGTGGTGACGCCCGGAGAGATGGTGGAGAAAGTGGCCGCGGCCCGCGCCGGCTGCCGCAACCCCGACACCGTGATCATCGCCCGCACCGACGCCCGCGGCGTGGCGGGCCTCGATGACGCCCTCGCCCGGCTCCACGCCTACCGTGAAGCGGGCGCCGACTGGCTCTTCCCCGAGGCCCCCCAGGATCGGGACGAACTCGCCCGGATCGGCCGCGACTTCGCCGGCGAAACACCGCTCCTGGCGAACATGACCGAGTTCGGCGTCGGCCCGCTGTTGACCGTCGACGAGCTCTCCGATCTGGGGTTCGCGGCGGTCCTCTTCCCCGTCACCCTGATGCGCGTGGCGATGCAGGCAATGCACGCGGCGCTGGCCATCATCGGCGACGAGGGGACACAGGAGAGCCTCCTCGACCTCATGCAGACCCGCGAGGAGCTTTACGAGCTCCTCGAATACGACCCGGCCGATCCGGAGGCCTGGCTCGCCGCGCACTCGAACCGGCTCGCCGCGCACTCGAACCGGCTCGACCGGCAGTCCCATACCGGCCCCCGAGGAGACGCCTGATGTCGGCCCCCGCC
Organism: Candidatus Kuenenia stuttgartensis; assembly: GCA_943332855.1. Classification (GTDB taxonomy): domain Bacteria; phylum Planctomycetota; class Planctomycetia; order Pirellulales; family UBA1268; genus QWOP01. The sequence continues at coordinate 450 of CALQRA010000116.1, read as the reverse complement.
CCCAAATCCCCCTCCGGCCCCGACGACTTCGCCCGTGGTCTCGCCGGCGTCATCGCCGGTAAGACGGCGATCTGCTCACTCGACGGGGATCTCCGCTACCGCGGCTATGCCATCGGGCCCCTGGCGGAGGCCGGAGACTTCGAAGATGTCGCCCACCTCCTCCTCCATGGCGAGCTGCCCAACGCCGCCGAACACGCCGCCTTCACCCGCCGGGTGCACGAGGCTGCGGCGTCACTCGATCCGACCGTCATCGCAGCGCTGCGGATGCTGGCCGCCCGCACCCCAGACGCGGCGCCGATGGATGCCCTCCGGACAGGCGTCAGCATCCTCGGGCAGATCGAGCTCGACCAACAGCCCGGGTCGCACGAGAGCCTCGTGCTGCAGGCGGAGCGCCTCCTCGGACAAGTGCCGGCGATCCTCGCCGCCTGGCTCGATCTCTCCGCCGGGAGG
>CALQRA010000115.1 GCA_943332855.1 Candidatus Kuenenia stuttgartensis | reverse complement strand
TCCCGCGCCACGTGGATGAAGAGCTTGTCCGACCTGTGGCTGAAGCCCGGCTATGCGAGGGGCGGCAGGAGTCGGCGGACATCCCGATTCAACAACGCCCGGTTCGCCTCGGGCTGGGCGGCGGGGGTCGAGATGCTGGAAAGCCGCGCGATGCTCGCCAACAACACCATAACATGCACGTACGTCGAGCAAGGAGGTGACTTTAATGCCCTTTATGTCCAACTCCCGAATGATTCGACAAATCCGTTATCGGTAGTTGTAGGTGAGTTAAACAGCGGAAACAAGGGAGACGCCGAGTTTAACATTACTTTCTCTTCAAAGCTTTACTTAGATACCCCTGAAATAGCGTGGACTACGGCATTGAGGCCTTACGGAGTCGCTATTGGCTCTTATGGTGAAAATGGTTCTAACACAACCGAAATGTATTTTTCCGACTGGGAAATATCAAGCCTCTATATTTCAGCGATTAATGGAGAACAGAAAGACGACGCTCCCGGGGACATGGGCTACATTGACATCTACGATACTGTATTACTGCAAACTGTGCCCTACAGCACAGAAGCACGACCAGGAAACCTGAGCAACGTAGTAAGCATTTCTGCAAAATCGATCTCGTTCGACCACTCAATGCCCATCGACCCGTCCAATGGAACTCTATCGAAAATCGCTTCGTTAGCCGCAGACGCCGTAGCTTTCACGTCGGTCTCCAGCATCAATCTAAACACGACCGGCCTGCCGTTTCTCGGGAGCATCACGGTGAACAGCGCGGCTGGAGCTGGACAGCCATTTGCGGGAGACGGTTCTCTTGTCGGCCCCGACTGGGGCTCCCTCGGCTACGCTGCCGGCCAATCGATTCAGATATCGTTGACAGGCAACACACCCCCCCTTTACACAGTCGTCGATGTCATCGGCGACACTCTGTATATTCAGGGAGCGGGCCCGGGCGCCGGCGTCTATAGCAATGCCGCAGTGCAGGGGTTGATCTGCCTGAGTACGTTTGAAACTGCACCCGACCAAGGCTTGATCCCCCAAATTGTGGCGAATTATGTTTCTCTCACCACAACCGGCGACGGAATGACGATCGAGGGAGCAGTGGCGGGTTTATATACTAATAAACTTCCGGCGACCTGTGTGTTGAGTGGTCAAACGAACAACGGCAACATCACCCTGAACGTTGTTGCGAATACGCATGCCACCACGAACCAAACCCAATTGAACATCCTGAACGCCGGCTCTGGGGAAATTAACCTCGCCGTGAACGGTGAATTGGTTAGCTACACCTCAGGAAACACGAATCTCTTCGCCAGCGCTGTCGGGCTGTACGTGACCGGAACGAATTCGAGCATTGGTGATGATACAGCATATCCCGCTCCGATCATGACGCAGGGGTCGATAACGGGGGTGCCCCTATCGCTGACGGTCTATGCCGAGAATCCAGCGGCTATTTGCATCACCGATGTAACCACCGCGGGGGTCTTAATCAACTCCATAACCGCCAACCAACTCGGCCAGGCCCCAACGGTATCCAGTGGGCAGGTTGAATATAACAGCGCGCCCAGCAGCACGACCCCATCGTATAAGCCTGGAAACGCCGGCATCCAGTTCAACGCATCGGGCCCCATCATTCTCGGTTCCGTAAGCGCTACGGGGGAGGCCAGCTTCGTTGGCTCTTCGATACTCGAGGGTGAGGGTCAATCGCAGAATATCATTGCCACGAACGTCTTTCTATCAGCGACAGGGCTAGCGAATTACACCGGTTCCGTCCAGTTTATTCCGGGCGCGCCCGACACACTGCTGCTGCTCTCCCCACCAGCGGGTACTACATGGGCCTCCCTAGGCTTTGCTCTTGACCAGACAATTTTTATCAGTGCTGCCACATCAGCCTCCAATAACGGCTCGTTCTTCATTAACGGCGTCTCTTCAGACGGACTAACCCTTACTCTGTCAAGTAGCTATGCGGTCACCGCAGCGACTGGGGTTGTCGTGATTGGGAATGGCGTGATCGGGCAACCGGGCACCCAGGCCAACGGCTCGAGTAATAGCATTTCGCTAACCACGATTCCATACTTTAACGCGTATGCAAATAATGGCTCTATCTATTTGAGCTTGGGCGGCCAGGTCAACAGCACGGCATCCGGCGTCATCGCCCATAGCCCGTATGGCCAGCCGGCCAGCGTTATCATTCAAAGCCAGGCCTCGTTTCTGACCGTCGAGGGCATCTTCGCCGAGGGCGGAGTGGCATCCATAGCCATGTCCAATGGAACAATCTTCCAATATGGTCAGACAACGAACGCGAATGGTCAGACTACCTACACGCCCCCCACTCTTCCGTGCATTACGGCCCCGACAGTCTCGCTGAGCAGTCCATACAACATCGGAACCTCCTTGTATCCGCTGGTCATCGACGCAACGAGCGGAATCCTCCTCAATATGACCGCCACCACAGCGACGTCGGCGGGAGCTTATATTGAAAACGTGGACTCCAGTGGTAACGGTGTTGTTCCCTCAACGATTGGCGTCACCACGTATGGCGGCAACGTCTATGTTAACAATGGTAACCACGCAGCGAGCACACCCATGCTCTCGTTCACGGGGAACATTCTTTCGCAAGCGCCTCTTACTGCCATGCCGACACTCACTTTTTCAAATACGAATGGCGATCATGGCTCAGCTGGTAACGTCATTATCTCTGGACTTTTGAACGTCGACACGATCATGGCCGGCATCGATGTCAATGGACAGCCCGGCAGCGGCCAAATCATACCGATCAATTCAGCGAGTAGTAATGCGATTCGCGGGGCTGGGGGCACTGGGTCAGTCACGCTGATTGCTGCGACCGGCATAGGCATTGCTGCGACCAGCACAGATCCTACCGGCTTGCCGGTCATAATCGAAAGCGTGGGAGCACTGACCGCGATCACGAATGTCAGCGACATTGTTTTCACCGGGGTGAGTAGCCAGACGAACACCTTGGACCTCGCCGCGTCGACCACCAACGGCAACATCACTGCGACTTGGTTTGGTGACATCGTTCTCAATAATGCCATCAGCATATCCAGCACCGATAGCGGCGCGACGAGAAACGTCATTCTAAACAGTATTTCAGCACCGACGGGCACGGTAACGTTGACAGCCGCCGGCGACCTTGTGAACGATGGCAGCTATGGCATTTCTGCCAACGCCCTGACCCTTACCATCGCGGGGGCGATCGGATCTTCGAGCAACCCGGTGCAGATCACCACCGCCAGCACGTTGTCCGCATCCGCGGGTGTTGGGGCGATTTGGGTCAAGAGCAATACGGCTCTTACGGTAAATGGGGCAGTGGCTTCCGACGGTCCTCTGTCCATCACCGCCATGGGCGACATCATCTTGACGGACAACGTCAATGGCACAACCACGTCCTTGACGGCCACAAATGGGACCGTCACGCAGACGGGCGGAACGATTGGGACGACGACTACCACAAAACTCACGATCGACGCCAACAGCATTGGGGCAACCACCGGCGTGATACAAACCAACGCGCCTACCATAAACGTGACGGCCAACGATGGCGGCATCTACCTCAGCAACAAAAACAGCTCAAATCTCTTGCTCACAGCGGCAGCGATCGGAACTGCTCCAAGTACAGCCACAGATAACACAACCGCAAATACCGTTGAGATCTACAGCGCGGGGACGATCGAACTTCTCCAAACGTCGACTGCTCTAACCCAACTGGCCAGCCCGTTACCGATGGGTATATTCAATCCGGGGGGGGATTTGACGCTCGTCGCGGGCAAAACGATGAGTCTTAGCGGAACCGTGTCTGGCGCCAGTTACCAGACAATCACAAGCTCGGCGTCGACGGCCCTGGCAACCTGCAGTGCGAACAGCTACGGGGGCGGAACAGTCTCCGGGGGCACCGTAACCTCGGCCGGATCTGGCTATCTGAGCATACCGACGGTGACGATCACGGGCGGCGGCGGGTCGGGGGCGACCGCCACGGCCACCCTCTCTGTGGGAAAGGTGACCGGCATCACGATCACCAATCCCGGCACGGGCTACACTTCAGCGCCGACTGTCACCATCAGTCCGCCCGGAGATGACGTTTACACTGGCACGTTTGCCATCAATGGATCCTCTGTGGCCAGCAGCTTCCCGTCGCTGGTGATCATCAGTGGTACGGCGGAGATTTCCCCGACCACCACGAGCACCGGTATTCCGGCACTGGTCACGCTCCCGGATCTCACCGCTTTTGCGGCGGCATCAGGATCCGCAAGTGGCCTCACCCTCGATAATGTCACCTATTATGGGACGGTGCCACTTCTCAATGGGGTTGGCACCGAGACAATTTCAACCGTCACTACAGTCACAACCGTCGATGGAGTGTCATTCTTTACTAAAGCCACAACGCTAACCATCACCGCCCCGCAGGGGCAGGGGGTCACCATTGGCTACCTGGGCCAGAACGGCAATGCCGGCACGGCAACCATCCCGAATGGCTGGTCACTGGTCATCAATGCCCCTCAGGGGTCGGTCGTCTTTCTCAATATGGAGGACACGATTGCCACCACGGGTGGTGGCACGATCACGATAAATGCAGGGACCGACGTGGCGGACGTGGCCGCACTCGGCAACCTCACGACGGTCGGCGGCGATATTACGATCAGCGCGGGCGGCAACATTGCCCTCAGCACACTGACCACCGGATCGGCGTCCTCTGGTAGTTTTATTTTCGTCACCTCCACCTCTGGAGCCATTATTTTTAACGAGGACGGAACGAATCTCAACGCCGGTTTAACAACGCTCACACAGGCCACTTCCGCCGTCTCGTCGGCACAGACCAATGATCTGGCTCGAGCGCAGCTCAACGCCACCCAGGTGATCGCCGCCGCGAACTTAACGAACGCCAACTTGCTTGCGACCTACGAAGGGACGCTCGCGCAAGCCAATGCCCAACTGACTCTGGCCACGTCTCTCAGTGCCGCAATGCTTTCGATGCAGACGTCTGTGTCGACTGCCCAGACGACGTATTATTCAGATCAATCGATCAACGCCGCACAACAAGCGAAGGTGACCAATGATCAAAACAACGTAACCATTCTCCTCGCACTCTGTAATCAGTATGTGGTGGCGACCGCAGTACTAGGCTCCTCAGCGACCGCCGCCGCGGTGGCTGGCGCTTCTTTAACGCTCGTTGCAGGCGGTTTAATCGAAGTGCCGGGGGCCGCCGAAGGGAGCGCAATGGCGGCTGCAGCAGTCGGTATACTTGCTGCCGGAATGGGAGTAGCATTGAATGGCGTGGCTATTGCTGGGGCAGGCGCACAAGGGGATCTCTACACCGCGAACAACCAGCTTATCAACGACTTGATAATCCTCGTGCAGGATGAGTCCAATTTGGCGGCGGCCGCGGCTCAGGTACAAGCAGCTCGTGCAACCTTGACCGCTTTGGCGGCGGCCTATGGCGTGGCGTTTCAATCCTACACGTACTCAACGCAAATGCTGAGCCAAGAGAAGACTCGCAGTGCCGAGATCTCAGCTCAAGGTTCCTACAATGAGGCGAACGCCATTGTGGAGGTTGTTTTTGCGTCCCCGTCGCAAACGATCAGTTCCACCGGGGCGGTGACGATCAATGCCTTGGGATCGCTGACCATAACTCCCTCGACAGACACGGCACTGTCCGTCTGGGCAGCAGCAAACGCCTTGACGCTAACCGTTGACGCTGGAGGTCTCCCCGTGGCCGTCACGGGCACCACCTTCACGGCGGGCTCTGGAACCACATTCAAGCCGGTGACGTTTACCGGTTTCCCGACTGTCAACACCATCAATGGGGCTGGCAATTTTGACCTCACCGGCACGACCGGCGTCAAGAACACCATGAGTCTGAAGGCCAACAAGCCACAGGCGGCGACAGCGACCTTAAACGGCACCGCCTATTCGTTCGGCGGCATGAACAGCTTCAATTACCAGGGGGGAAGCGGGGATATCCTTTCGGTAACGCCGTTGGTGCCGTCCGGGGACCAACTGCTGATCCCTTGGAGTCTTGCGGTCAAGCTTTCCGGCGGTGCAGGCAGCCCTTCGACCCTGACTTACCACGCGCAAGATCCGTTTGTTGACGTAACGGCAACCGGCACGAATAAGGGCATGATCGTTGAGCCAGAGGTGGCGACGGTCGTGGTCGCCAACGTCAATCAAGTCACAGTGATCGAGCAGGGATTCGAGAATGCCATCGGTCTGACAAACCTGACCTACACGGTTCCAGGCACCGTCACTTATAATGGTCTACCGTACTACGCCACGAACCTCCTGGTCAATGGCCAGACCAGCCTGGATGGGACCACCCCGACGCTCACCTACTACAGTGGCACGATCGTCAACTTGGCGCATCAAGTGACGGCACCGACGAACGCTGGGCAATATACCGTGGTCGGCTCTTATCCAGGCTCAGCCACTTGGGCCAGTGCGGCTGTTCGTAAGAGCTTTACGATCATCGCGGCCCCGGCGAGCCAGCTGGTGTTCACTCAGGTGCCGTCCACCGGCACCGCAGGGAGCGTCTTGCCGACCTTGACCGTTGCGATTGAAGATGCCTACGGCAATGTCATTAACACCAATACTTCTGCACCCACAATCGCCCTCGATTATTATCCGACTGGTGGCAGCTTTGCCTCGGGCAGCACGATGACGGTGGCAGCTGTCAATGGAGTAGCGACGTTCAACAATCTCACGCTTACCACGGCTGGCACGTATATTTTCTATACTTTTGACGGATCGCTGGCATCGGCAACCACTGGCAGCATCGTGATCAGCCCGGCCGCTGCGACCGCGGTGGTCTTCACACAGACTCCGGCCACTGGCTTGGCAGGAAGCAAGTTAGCCTCCTACACAGCGGCCATCAAAGATGCCTATGGAAATACCGTCACGACGGATACGTCCACCGTCACGATTGCCGTGGATGGTGGTTCTGGTGGCTTCGCCTCTGGTAGCACGCTCACGGCGAAGGCTGTGCGTGGGGTGGCGACGTTCAAGAATCTCACCCTGACCACGTCTGGCACGTACCGCCTCACTGCCACAAGCGGATTGCTTGCCTCGGCAACCACTGGCAACGTCGTCGTCAACGCGGCCGCCGCGAGCAAGGTCGTTGTGGCTCAGGTGCCAGCGACAGCGACGGCAGGAAGTCAGCTCGCCTCGATCACGGCGACCGTCAAAGATGTGTATGGAAATACTGTCACGTCGAATACGGCCACCCGGTCGATCGTCGTGAAGAGTGGTCCTGGTGGCTTCACCGCTGGTAGCACGCGGACGGCGAAAGCTGTGGGGGGAGTGGCGACGTTCAGTGATCTCACCCTCACTAAGGCTGGCACCTACACCTTCGCTGTCATGGCCGGGTCGAAGACCGTGGCAACGACTGGCAAGATCGTGATCGAACCGGCCGCCGCGAGCAAACTGGTGGTCACCCAGTCGCCTAAGACAGCGACGGCAGGGGCCGTTGTGCCGGCCTTGAAAGTGGTGATCGAAGATACTTACGGCAATGTCGTCGTGTCGAATCCTTCCCCGATCACGATCACGGTGAAAACCGGTCCGGTTGATGCCAGCTTTGCCCCGAGCAGCACGCTGACGGCGACGGCTGTGAAGGGAATCGCGACGTTCAGCAATCTCTTCCTGAATAGGTCTGGCACGTACACGTTCACGGCGACAGACGGATCGCTGACCTCGGCCATCACTCGCAGCATGGTGGTCAAGGCAGCCGCCGCGAGCAAGCTAGTCATGATCCAGACTCCTTCCACGGGAGGCGTGAATAGCCCGCTGGGTGCGATGAGGGTGGCCGTGGTCGATGCCTACGGCAACCCCACGCCAACCGCGAAGTTTGTCACGCTCTCCATCAGCTCGGGGCCTTTGGGGGGAACCTTTGCTTCGGGAAGTACACGCTCGGTCGTTCCGGTCAATGGCGTAGCGACCTTCACGAACCTCAAGCTCAGCAAGGCGGGAACGTACACCTTGAAAGCCACTGCGGGATTGTGGGCCTCTGCAACATCCGGTGAGATCATTGTGTCTTTATCGCCTCAATAACCATAAAAGAGCGTTGCCTTTCAAGGAATGAGCTCACTTGTTTTCCTGGACGAACGGCTGACGGCAACACCGTGCTTTCCATCGATACCGAGGCTTGAAGAAGCCCTGAGCGCTCATCGGAACCACGTGCGTCACACCGACCGCGCCATCGCTTCGCCGCACACGCTTTTCTCCAATCACCTCCTCCGGGCACGTTGAACCAAGCCACGAGGCCCCCGCCTCTCTCCACCAACACGTATCGCATCCCGGAAGGACCACAATCTCATGCCCGCCTCGATCACATCGCTCCCCTCCCTCTTTTCGTTCGGCACCCGCAAGCGTCGGCCAGCGAGACGACGGCGCGGGACTTTCAACGCCCAATTCGATGGACAGGATCGTTCGCTTTTTATGCCGACGGTGCGGCTGGGCTGCGACATCCTCGAGCAGCGGATCGTACTGGCGGCGTTAGCGGCGGCAGATTTTGTATTTTCGGCAGGCACGATCACGGGCTACACGGGGACGGCAGCCGAAATACTCATACCCGGGTCCATTGAAGGGGTAGCCGTCAAGGAAATCGCCGACTCCGCGTTTGCACACCATACCGAAATCACGAGCCTTGTGATTCCCAACAGCGTGACCCGTATCGGCACAAATGCGTTTGGCGGACTCACCAACCTGACCAAGGTTCAGTTTGGCACAGGCGTCACAACCATTGGGGACTCGGCGTTCCGTGACACGTCGCTCCTGAAGGAGGTGACGTTTCCGAAGAGCCTGATCTCGATCGGCGACAACGCGTTTCGGCACAGCGGCCTGCAGGGCGTGACGTTCGGTAAGAATGTTGGGTCGATCGGTGAATCCGCGTTCGCCGAAAACGCCTCGATGATGAAGTTGGTGATCCCCGGAAACGTGAAACATATTTCGGCCGGCGCTTTTCAGGGTAACGTTTCACTGACCGTCCTGCAGATCGGCAAGGGCGTTACAACGATCGGCGACTCGGCCTTTGCCGGCATCAAAACACTGCGGGCCGTATCCATCCCCGGCACTGTCAAGACCATTGGCGCTGAAGCCTTCGCGGGCGACACGGCCATCCAGTACGTCGGTTTCGGCAGGGGCATTCAATCGATCGGCGGATCAGCGTTTGCCGGAAACACCGCCCTGCAGACCGTGGTGATCCCAGGCACGGTCAAGACAATCGGAGAGGGCGCCTTTCGCGGCGACACGGCACTCGCCAGAGCCGTGATCCGCAACGGCGTGGAAACCATCGGAGCCCATGCGTTCCAAGACAACACCGCCATGACCGGCGTCTTGATTCCGCACAGCGTGAAAGTCATAGGAGACAGTGCCTACGAGGGCAACGTCGCCATGGCAGGGGTGGTGATCGGGAACGGCGTTCAGACGATCGGCAACAGGGCCTTCTATGGCTGCACGGCCCTGACCACCGTCGTGCTCGGTAAGAGAGTCACAGTCATGGGCATCGACATGATCGACGGCAACGCCAATGAAACATATCTTCCACGGACGTTTTATCTTCAATCAGCACTCACGTCCGATGTCCTCAAGAGCTCAGGAGTCGTGGAAAGCCCCCCCGAGGTCCAAAACCGTTATTACAGCACCTCGGCGATTGAGGACGTCCCTTTTGTCAGATTAACCGCCGCCATGATGGCCAAGAAAACGTCATCCATCACGGCGCATCAAGCCGGAGCCGACAGCCGACGAGCGGCCTTGGCTGAACGTGTTCGCCAAGTTGCCGTAAGTGACGTGGCTCCGCAGCCAGCCCCTGGCACCTACGTCAAATACACCGTTTCTTTGGCACCTTTTTCCCAGACGGCAAATATCACGGCAACCACAGCTCAACTCGGCAACAACGACAGCTGGGTGATAGAAATGCCGCGGGGTGATACATGGAACAATACGATTTCTAACTACACGGGCCCTTCGATTGCGCAGAACGAAGCCAGCGGGCTTCTCGTCCAAACGGGAGCTAATTTCGGCCCAATTGCCAGTGGCTCCGCCACAACGCCCACCGGCACTTATAGTTGGAATTTCACAAATGCCACGACGGGTGCTCTCTACACGATCCATTTCACTGTGAGTTAGCGGACCTCGCTGGCCGTTGACCGAGCCATCCGTGGCCCTGCTTGGTCGACCGCAGGAAACGCCGAGGGTTTCCTGCGGTCGACGCTGTGCCAACGATCGGTGATTCACCTGCCTTCTTCCCGCTTGAGGAGAGGGCCCGGAGGCAGGCAGATGGTGACCGAGAGCTGACCGAGAGGATAACTGGACCACCACCGCGGCTGCCGAGCGGGGGGGAAATGACCCCCAAGTCGGCCCGAGCCGGCCGCGCGGAGAAGGCATTGAGGGGTGAATCCGGGGCCAAATACACGATACACGGCCCGGGAGATTTCGCAGGGCTGAAGAGGCAACGGCTCCGGGCCAGCTCGGCAGCCTTGCTGCGGCGCGAAAGCCACTCTTCGCCGCATCGATGCTCGTGCTCGTGTAAGATCTCGACCCGATTCCGTCCGGGCGCGGTCGCCGTTGGCGTCCGCGACGACGGCGTCGGATTCCCGGCAGCAATGCCGGCCTCGGCGGGAAACGGACGCCATGGGCTCGTCGGTATGGAGCGACGCGTGCGGTCGTGCGGCGGCAGGCTGAGGCTTGGCCGCCCGTCGGGGCCTTCCTCCCGCGGGCCAGCGTCCGGATCGTCGTGCCGCTGCCGCTGTCGCTCGTTGTGGAAACGGAGTTAGGATTGGGGCATGGACACAATGCTGGAAATCGCCAAACGCGTGGATGACTTCATGATGGAGCGGTCTCCCGTCCACGACACCATGCGACGGCTCGTCCGCACGTTCGGAGACCTCGGGATTTCTTTCGCGATCGCGGGAGCCATGGCCGCGAACGCGCACGGCCACCGCAGAACGACGGCTGATGTGGATGTCCTGATGCGGCGAGAGGACCTGATCCGGTTCAAGGAGCGGTGGATTGGTCGCGGATGGCAGGACCTTTTCGAGGGATCGAAGAGTTTTCGAGACACGTTGAACGGAGTCAAAATCGACGTCCTGATCGTGGGCGACTACCCGGGCGATGGCAGACCCAAGCCAGTGTCCTTTCCGGATCCGGAGTCAGTGCGGGAACTCCGTGACGAGAGTGTGCCCTATGTCACCCTTGCGTCATTGCTCGAACTCAAGATCGCCAGCGGGATGACGGCCGCCCATCGACTTCAGGACCTGGCCGATGCCATCCAGTTGATCCGCGTAAACTCCCTACCCAGGAGCTACTCAGGCCAACTCGATTTGTTCGTGCGAGCCAAGTTCGATGAACTATGGCAAGCCGCACAGGTTTCGGAAGACTACTGAGCCGGATCGAGCATGAGCCTCGCGTCGTTGAGACAGCATCACGTTGGTGGTGCCCTCCCCACCTCTCCTGTGGTAGATTCCAGAAGGTTTCGCCCCGGATTCCCGCCAGACAGTTCCCCGCTGGCCCCCGGGACGGCGAGCCCCCTACGCGCCCGTAGCTCAGGTGGATAGAGCATGGGATTTCTAATCCCAGGGTCGCTGGTTCGAGTCCAGCCGGGCGTATTGGTGGACTGGCGGGCGCGGATGCCCGCCCCCGCCAACGAACCGGAGGTTCGCAAGCGAAGCCTGGCCAGGAGGGCCAGCGGAGCGGAAAGCGAGTCCGCTGGTTCGAGTCCAGCCGGGCGTATTGGTTGACTGGCGCACGCGGTTCCCGCAGGCGCCCCGCTACTCCCCGCGCAGCGCCTTCTCGAGGAGGTCGAGACCGAGGTTGGCGACGTCGAGGTCGTCGGTGTCCTTGCCGCCGCTGAAGGCCGCGAGCAGGTGGCCGCCGGGCACCTTTCGGATCGCCCCCCCCTTGTAGCCGAGCTCCCCATGGTGCGGCGGCCGCTTGCCGCTGCCGCTGTTTTCGAGCGTGTCGGCCATCTCCGACATCTTCGCGTAGGCGATCCCGAGGACATTCGCCTGCCCGAGGACAAACGCATCGACGACGCGCATCTGCGACGCCCATGACCGGGTCGCGTCGCCCGGCACGAAGGCGATCACCGCCACCCCCTTCATCTGCCGCGCCGTCGCCTCCTTCGCCATCGCGTCCAGCGCCTGCTCGGCTGCCCCGCTGAACACTGCCGCCGGATCAGCGGCCACCGGGGCCTGCGCCGAGACGCCCCGCCCTCCCGACAGCTCCACCAGGGACAGGATCACCAGGGCTAGGGTCACCACCGGCAGCAGTACGCGGACACGACGCATGGAAAACTCCCTCTGGAAAAGTTCGGGGCCCGGGTGATGCCGCTCGCCAAAGCGGCCCCCCGCGGGAGCATCATCCCCACCCCCGAGCCCGATGCCAATCCCCTGGCGACGCCTTCTAGGGACGCTTTGTTGCGACGCATTGTTTGCTTTATTCCAGCCACGGCATCCGGGCGCGGCCCCGCCGCAGTTTCTACCGTGGCGCGTCGATCAGGGATGAGCCCGGGCACTTTGCCCCAGTCGCCCTCAGGCCAGGCGCCCTCCGGCCAGTCGCCGTGGCTGCCCAAGCGTTGCTCTCATCGCCATGTTTTCCCCCTCCCTACCCGCTGCTGCCGGCCGGCCTGCCCCGACGGGCGTCAGGCCCCGCCCGCCGCTGTTTCGTGCCCTCGGGCAAGCCGAGCCACCGGAGGGGGTGGAGATCGGCGGAGCCTCGTTCCGACTCCTCGAGATCCTCAAGCACGATTCCTGGGCGGCGACGGCGATCTACGCCACCGCCGATGCCCCGATGCCGCGCAAGGCGCTGTGTAAGTTCAACCGCCGGCAGCCGATTCTCGCCATCCCGATGGCCTGGCTCGGCCGGCTCCTCGCCGCCCGGGAACGGCACTTCCACGCCCGGCTCGCCGGGGTCGTTGGCATCCCGGCCCACCTCGGCCCCGTCTCGGTCGCCGGCGCCGAACTCCCCAATGCCTTCAGCCGGGAGTTCATCGAAGGGCATGTCCTCGATCCCCACGATCGCGTCGACGACGACTTCTTCCCCCGCTTCGCCGCGCTCCTGGCCGCTGTTCACCGCCGCGACGTCGCCCATGTCGATCTCCACAAGCGGGAGAACGTCCTCGTCGATCTGTCGGGCCGCCCCTGGCTGATCGACTTCCAGATCTCGTTTTCGCTCCCCACCGGCCCCCTGCTCGCCGCTCCACTGCGGAGCCTGCTGCGGATCCTCCAGCAGTGCGACGACTACCACCTCCTCAAGCACCACCTCCATCACCGCCCCGACCAGACCGGCCTCGCAGCCGACGAGATCGACCGCCGGCGTCCGTGGTGGATCCGGCTTCACAGGCGGTTCGCGGTGCCCTTCCGCACTCTCCGCCGCCAACTCCTGGTGGGCTTGAGCATCCGCGGCCGCAGCGGGCAGGTCTCCACCGAGGCCTTCCCCGAGGTGGCCCATAGGCGCCGCGCTGCCTAAGGTTGGCCGTCAGTCGCGCCAGTAGGTCGATTCGCGCGGGGCCCGGTAGGCGATCCCCATCTGCGGCGTCGCGTAGGGCGTCTCCCCGGCGGCGAGGGATTCGACGCCGCCGATCACCATCCCCGAAGTCAGCAGCGTTCGCTCGACCGGAAAGGGCTCGCGGTTGTCGAGGACCAGATCCTCGATGTGGCGCGTGAGGGGATGAAAGAAGTCGGCGGTCGTCGCCCCATACTGCGGCATCGGCAGCTGCATCAGGCAACTGACGATCTCGCCTGAGTCGGTCCGCAGCCCGGCATAGGTGAAGTCGCGCAAGGGGGCCATGATCATCGTCGTCCGGAAGCCGTCGCGGTGATCGATGAGATACCCGGTCGAGTCGGCAAGGGTCTTCCGCGCCCAGTCAAACGTCACCGGCTCCGTCATCCAGCCCCCTTCGACCGGGAGATTGTGGCTGCGATTCAGCGCCGCCACGATCAACCGGCGCGTGACCTCGCGATCGGCCCCGGCGAGCGTCTCCCAGAGCTTCGCGCCGCGGAGGGCATGGACCGAGCGGATCCCCACTTCGCCGCCGCGGCGCCGCTCCGACATGCACTGCGCCGTCTCCAGGCCGTGGAAGTCGTAGCTGTCGACGCCGCCATAACACATGCAGACGCTCTCCAGGAGCGGCACATCCAGCGGCATGTCGATCGCGGGCTGGCGGACCGTGATCGGCAGCGACGAGCCGGCCAGGAACGGAAAGCCGAGGCGACGGGCATCGGCGACCATCTCGGCGCACTCGTTCCACTCGGTGGAGAGGTGCTTGTCGTTAAACACCGGCACCGACCGCCCTGAGTCCTCGAACACCTTGACGCATTCCTTGAACCACTCGTAGCGCGGATAGCGCGTCTGCCCCTTGTCGTTCTTCGGATAATCGCCATGCTCGGCGATGATCACGACGCCGTCGACGGCAAGCTTGCCCGTGCCGAGGGTGAGTGCCTCGCGGACGGTTGGGAAGCTCTTCAGGCTGTAGCGCTCGATCCGCTGCCGGCCGAGATCGGGCTTTTTTTCTTTTCCATCCCCCTCCGGAAACTGCGCGATGTGAACCGCCGCCACGTCGAGCCGCGGCTCCTGCCAGCGCCCCTGCCAGGAATAGCCGCTGCAGAGCCGGTCGAGGATGTGCTG
>CALQRA010000114.1 GCA_943332855.1 Candidatus Kuenenia stuttgartensis | reverse complement strand
GACATCATCACCGACCTCGGCGGCATCATCCAGGGGGGCATGGGCGTGGCGGCCGGCGCCAACCTCAATCCCGACATCTCGGCGGCCGGGAAACGCGGCGTGAGCATGTTCGAACCGATGGGGGGGAGCGCCCCGAAGTACACCGGCACCAACAAGATCAATCCGATCGCCGCGATCAACGCCATGGCAATGCTCCTCGAGCACAACGGCCACCCGCGTGCCGCGGCGCGGATCGATCAGGCGGTGGCCCAGGTTACCGGCACCAAGATGTCGAGCCAGGCGGCCGGCCGGATGGGGCATGGCACGCGGGAGGTGGGGGATCTCGTCGTCGCGGCCCTGTAACCGCGCTGGCAGCGAGCGTCAGCCGAGGGGGACGCGCCGCCCCTCGGCTTGACTGACGGCGGCGGCCTGAACCACCTGCATTGCTTGGAGCACCTCTTCGAGCCCGCTGTGGGGCCGGACGAGGCTCGTCACCTTGCGGTGGAATTGGAGGAGCATCTGCTCGCCGACCGACCGGTCGGCATCGAGCGACTCCTGGTGCCGCCCCGCCGTGTCGAACCACACGAGGCCATTGGGGTGGTCAACGAAGGCGATCCCCTTCTCGCACGCCACCTGGAGGGCCGAGGGGGGCCTGAAGCCGACCGCCTCCTCCCAGCAGCCGGGAATGTAATAACCGCAGCTGATCTGGGCGATCGGCCCGTTCCCGGGCATTCCTCCCGTCGTGAAGTCGAGGCTCATCATCTGATAGTCGTCGATTTCGGCCCCCGGCGTCTCCGCGTGCCGCACCGCCACGACACTCGTCGGATCGGCCCCCGTGACGTACCGGCACCAGTCGACCAGTTCCATCAGATCGCGGGCCTCGCTGGCACGGTTCCGTGGCGGCACGGTGGCGGAGGGGGTGATCTGCGGAATGCGCCGGTGGCAGAAGAGCATCCGCGGCGCCCCGAGGCGCGTGGCGATGAGCTCCTTCAGCCGCATCGTCGCCGGCGCGTACCGGCGGGGGAGTTCGGCCATGAAGGCGATCCCCGATTGCTCGACCCGGCGACGGAGCACGTCGGCCTCGGCGGCATCGACCGGCAGGGAAGCCCCCGCGTAGACCGCCTTGCCGTGATCGCAGGCGGCGAGGATCGGGGCCACGCCGTACCACTGATCGGAGAGATAGAGGATCGCGTCGATGTCGTCGCGCGCGGCGAGCGCGCGGAATCCCTCGACCGCCACCGTCCCCAGTTCGTCGGCCGCTCTCCGCGCCAGGTGCGCGACCTGCTCGCAGATCCCCTGCACCTCGAAGCGATCGGCAAGCGATCGCAGCGCCGGAAGGTGGCGCTTCTCCCAAAGGGGGCCGAGGCCGACGATGCCGACGCGGAGTTTCATCGCGGTGCCCCCGGCTCCGCGGCGGCCAATTCGTGATCGCGGTCGATCCCCTTGTTGGCGATGTCCTTGCGGCACCAGGCGCCGTCCCAGCGGATGCGGCGCACGGCCGAGTAGGCCCGCAGCTTGGCCCGGGCGAGGCTCTCGCCGACGGCCGTGACGGCGAGCGTGCGCCCGCCGTTGTTCACCACCCCCTGGCCATCGGGGCCGGCGCGGGTCGCGGCATGGAAGACCTCGACCCCGTCGAGCGCCGCCGCATCGCCGAGCCCCCGGATCGGCCGCCCCTTCTCGACCTCCCCCGGATACCCTTCCGAGGCCATCACGACGGTGACCGCGGCACCGGGCTTCCAGACCGGGGGATCGATCCCCTCGAGCTTCCGATCAACGGTCGCATCGATGATCTCCAGAAGGCTCGAATCGAGCAGCATCATCAGCGCCTCGCACTCCGGGTCTCCGAAGCGGGCGTTGAACTCGAGGACCTTCGGCCCCTGGGCCGTGAGCATCAACCCGGCGAACAACACCCCCTGAAAGGGAACATGCGAGCGCCGCATCGCATGGATCGTCGGCACGAGGATCCGCGACTCGATCTCCGCCATCAAGGCGGCATCGACAAAGGGCGTCGGGCAGTAGGCTCCCATCCCCCCCGTGTTGGGTCCGAGATCGCCGTCGTGGGCCGCCTTGTGGTCCTGGAGCGGAGGGAGGGTGACGATGGTCCGCCCATCGGTGATTGCCATCACGCTCACCTCACGGCCGTCGAGCCGCTCCTCGACGAGGATCCCCTTGGCCGCGTCGGCAAACTGCGGATCCCCGGCGAGGATGGCGACGGCGGCGAGCGCCGCGGCCCGATCCGGACAGACAAACACCCCTTTTCCCGCCGCCAGGCCGTCCGCCTTCACCACCACCGGCATGTCCTCGCGGGCCTCGAGGTATTCCTGGGCGCGCTTCGCCGTGCGGAACTCGCGGTACATGGCGGTGGGGACGTCGCCTCGGTGGAGGATCTGCTTGCAGAACGCCTTGCTCCCCTCGATCTGGGCCGCCCGGGCCGTGGGGCCAAAGATCCTCAAGCCGGCCGCCTGGAAGGTATCGACGACCCCGGCCACGAGTGGGGCCTCCGGGCCGATGACGGTGACATCAACCGCCCGCGATCGAGCCAGCTCCACCAACCCCGGGATGTCCCCCGGCTTCACGGCGACGTTTTCGCCGATCCGCGCCGTGCCCGCATTGCCCGGCGCGATCAGCACCTCGGCACCATCGCCGGCAAGCTTCCAGGCCAGGGCATGCTCGCGACCACCGCTACCGACGACGAGGACGCGACGCGAGGGGCCTGCCACAGGGAACGATCCTTTCGGAAATGGGGAGAGGGCCGGAGACGATTCCGACCTTCGTCGCCGAGTCGTCAGGAGCGCGACTTCGCCGGAGGGGAGCAGACTACCGGAAGGGGGTCGCGATGCGAATCGACGCTCGAGGGCAGAGGAAAAAGAAGGCCAACTCCTTGATCCCCTGGTCTCCGCCAATGCCGCCGCACGCCCGCGGGTCGGGCGGACCAGCCGGCAGCCCTTCCCGGGCCCTCGCTCCGCCGACGGGGAAGGGAAAGGTGGGAAACATGCGGGTGGGGCCGGATTCGCGGCCTCCGCGCCCTTCTCGACGTTGACAGCCATAGCCCAGCCGATACAGTTGGAAGAGAGTTCGTGAAAAAAATCACAAACTCTCCCCGAGCCTTGAATTCGTTGATTTAGGTCCCGATGCGATGGCTCGTTCGTGGGCCATCGACGTTCGGCGGTGTCCGTGCTACGAAGGTTCGGGAAGGCTTTTGGTTGACGCGGTGATAGCAGTGCATACAGGCTGGGGTTCGACCCGGCCTGGGATTCGACCAGTCGGCGAAGGAGTTCCCGATCTGCGGCCCCGCAGGCTGCGACCGCGATCGATCGGGGATCAACGGCGACCTTGAGCGTTGAGGCAAGGCATGGCTGAAAACAAGAAGATGTCGACGGCTGAGATTCTCGCAGCGGCGAGGGCGGCCAAGGCGGCCAAGGCCGAACCGCCCGCCGCAGCTGATGTGGCCCCTCCGGCAGATACGCCCGCTGCTGAAGCCCAAAAAGCTGAAGCCCCGAAACCAGCCCCCGCCAAGCCCATTGCCAAGCCCGCCGGAGCGGCTGGCGGAAGGCCGAGCGTGGCTGAAATCATGGCCTTGGCTAGGGCGAAGAAAGAAGCAGAGCAGGGGGGAGGCGCGGCGGCTCCGGTCGAAAAACCGGCCCCGAAACCGGCCCCCGCGAAGGCTCCGACGCTGAAGGCCGATGGCGACAAACCCGCCTCGAAGCCCGCCGCCAAGGCCGTGGCGCCGAAGGCCCTCGCCCGCGACACGGCCAGTATCCTCGCGGCGGCCCGAACGGGGGCCAAGCCCGGCCCGATGAGCAAGGCCGACGCCCCGCCCCGCCCCGCCCCTGTGGCCGAGGCGGCAGCCATCGTCAAGGCCCCCCCGGCCAAGTTGGCCGCCGCCCCGACCCTTCCGTCGAAGCCGGTGAAACCAGCCGCGAAAAAGGGGGCTGATGCCGAAGCGGATCGGCGCGGTTTTCTCGAGATGGTGCTCGGGTCGTTCATGGCAACTGGATTCACCGCCCTCTCGATAACAGGCGGGCTGTTCGGCCTGGGGTTTGCCAGGTTCATGTTCCCCAACGTCCTTGCCGAACCGCCGAGCCGGTTCAAGGTCGGCTTCCGGGAAGGCTTCCCGGCCGGCAAGGTGGAAACGAAATACGTCGCCCAGTACGGCGTCTGGGTCGTCAACAGCGACGTTGGCGGCCTGCAGCAGATTTATGCCCTGAAAACCGTCTGCACTCACCTCGGCTGCACCCCGAACTGGCTCGAGGCGGAGCAGAAGTTCAAGTGCCCCTGCCACGGCAGCGGGTTCTACAAGGATGGCGTCAACTTCGAGGGGCCGGCGCCACGGCCGCTCGAGCGATATGCGATCCGGGTCTCCGACGACGGCCAACTCGAGGTCGACAAGGGGCGTACCTTCCACGAAGAACAAGGCCAGTGGGCCGATCCCGATTCGTACATCACCGTCTGACGTCCCCGCGCCCTCACACTCCCAGCGCTCCTCGCTTCCCCGCCAACTCCGACCTCCGGCAAACGTCCCATGGCCATCGGCGAAACGATCCGCAACTCCCAGATCTGGAAGAGCATCTTCCGGCATCCGATGCCCCTCGACCGGCGCAACCGGATCGTGGTGATGCTCACCAATTTCTTTCTCCATCTCCACCCGGTGTCGATCAAGAAGCAGGGGATTGCCCTCTCCTTCACCTGGTGCATGGGGGGAGTGACGTTCTTCCTGTTCCTCGTCGAGACGGTCACCGGCGTGCTGCTGATGTTCTATTACCGGCCGACACTGGAGTGGGCCTACAACGACATCCTCGCCCTCCGCGATGTCACGAGCCTCGGCGTGCTCCGTGAGCTCCATCGATGGGGGGCCCACGCCATGGTGATCACGACCTGGCTCCACATGTACCGGGTGTTCCTCACCGGGAGCTACAAGCCCCCTCGGGAGTTCAACTGGGTGATCGGCGTGTTCCTCCTTCTCCTCACGCTTCTCCTCTCGTTCACCGGCTATCTCCTCCCCTGGGATCAGCTGGCGATCTGGGCGATCACGGTCGGTTCGAACATGGCTCGGGCCTCGCCGCTGCTGGGGTACGAGGGGCCTGGTCAGCAACTGCTGACCATCGGCGGCATCGACATGATCACTGACGGCTCCGACGCTCGGTTCGGTCTCCTCGGTGCCCGGTTCGTGGGCGAGGAGACGCTCAACCGATTTTACGTCCTCCACTGCATCGCGATCCCCCTGGCGGTCGCTCTGCTCTTGGCCATCCACTTCTGGCGCGTGCGAAAGGACGGCGGCATCAGCGGCCCGCTGTAGCACTACTTCCATGCATTCAAACGGACTGTTCCTCAAAGACGTAGCTGGATTCCTCGGGTCGTATTACACCGGCCTGGCGATCATGAACGCCATCGCGGCGTTCCTCATCTGGAGACGGAAAAACCGGACCGGCGAAGCCGTGTTCTGGGCCTCAGTGGCCACGGCCCTGATGGTCCTCGCGAGCCTGGCGATGTCGGGATCGGCCACCTGGGTGCCCCACCTCCCGGAATCGCTCCGAAAACTCGTCAACACCCTCTCCGGGCCGGTGAACTACACCGCCGGAACGACGGCACTGTTCGCGGGCGCTTTCGTGTTTCGAAAGTTCTTCGTCAAGCCGATGGTCGCCTGGACGGTCTTTAACGCCGCTCTGCTCCTGATGGGGCTGGCGATGGCCGACGAGAACTTCGCGTCGATCGTCATGAAGGCCGACAACGTCCCAATCGTCGGACTCGTCTTTCTGCTGGCGTTTTTCACCTGGGTGGCGACGAAGCAGGCAGTCGAAAACGACGAGCGGATCGCACGGGGGCTTCCGCCGCTGGAGAAAGAGAATGACGAAAAAGTCCTCGTTTGGCCCGATCTGGTCTACACCGAACTGATCTGCATGGTGGCGGTGTCGGCGTTTCTCCTCGCTTGGGCGCTCCTCCTCCCGGCCCCGCTCGAGGAGCCCGCCTCGAGCGTCAAGACGCCCAATCCATCCAAGGCGCCGTGGTACTTCCTCGGGCTCCAGGAGATGCTCGTCTACTTCGATCCGTGGTACGCCGGCGTCGCCCTCCCGAGCATGGTGATCTTCGGGCTGATGGCGATGCCCTACCTCGACTTCAACAAGAAGGGGAACGGCTACTACTCGATCAACGAGCGGAAGTTCGCCTATTTGACGTTCCAGTTCGGATTCCTCGAACTGTGGATCACGCTCATCATCCTCGGTACGTTCCTGCGCGGACCGAATTGGAACTTCTTCGGGCCGTTTGAGTTTTGGAGCCCGTACAAAGTCGAGGTTCTCAACAACGTCGATCTCCCGCAGATGTTCTGGGTGAATATGCTCAATCGTCCACTCCCCCGGGTCGCGGCCGACGCCCCGTGGTACGCCCAGATGGCGACGATCCTTCTCCGGGAGGCCCCGGGGCTGGTGATCATGGCGGCCTATCTGTTCCTCCTGCCGCCGCTCCTCGCCGTCACGGTGTTCCGCAAATACTTCGCGAAAATGGGTCTCGTTCGCTATCTGGTGATGATCAATCTCATGCTGCTGATGCTATCCCTGCCATTGAAGATGGTCCTCCGCTGGACGCTCAATCTGAAGTATCTCATCAGCATCCCGGAGTTCTCCCTCAACTTCTGACGCCATCGGCTCCCAGCCGTCCGAATCGCGCGTCGACACCGCAGGTCTTACCCCCTTCCGAGCCGTTCCCATGCCTGCCACAGAACAAACCTGGCGCAATCTGAAACTGCTGCACGTCGTCTTCGGCCTCACGGCGATCGTGCTGCTGCTGACGACGATCGCGATGCTCGCGGCCGACCACAACAGGCCCTGGAAGAAATACCAAAAGGGCTTCCGCGAACTCGAAACGTGGTCGGCATCGGCCCGGGTCACGGAGATGACCTCCGAGACCTACTCCACGCAGACCGCCGAACTCGAGGCGGCCCTCGCCGACGCCCGCCGCGCGGCGATCGCCCCGGCGCTGACGGCGACGTTTCTCGAGCGGGCCCGGACGGTTGACGAAGACGCCATTGCCGCCGATCTCGTCCAAACCGACATCGATCGACTCGTGTCGCAGACCGATCCCGGCGAGCGACTGACGATCCGTGGCGACTTGGTCGAGCGGATGCGCGACATCGCCAAGCGGGCGAAGTTCCGTGAGGACAACCTCGCCGGAAAGCTGAAGCTCCGGAAGGCGGAGTTTGACAAGTGCCGGGCCGATTACGAACTGGCCGTCGCCGAGGATGCGCCCCAGGCGCGCCTCGACGCCCTCGAAGCGATCGCCCAGGCCAAGAAGGTGGAGGTCGTCGAGGCCACCCAGGCCAACCAGGTGGCAAACACCCATCGCAAGGCCCTCGAATCGACGCTCCGCGACATCACGGCGGTCGAGGATGCCGCGGCGAAGAATCTCGCTGACCATCGCAACAAGGTCGCTCAGCTGGCCAAGACGCTCAAGGACCGGGCTCCGAACACCGGCAAGACACTCCTCGAACTGCCGGTCCTCGATGCCTTCAACGGACCACTGCGGATCGACCAAATCTGGCTGCCGCAGCTGACGCTCAACAATAATTTCCGCGATGTCGCGCGCTTCGACCGGTGCATTACCTGCCACAAGGGAATGGACAAATCGCTTCCCGGTGCTGCCACCGAGCCGGCCTACTGCGAACAGGGCGACATCGCCATCGCGCTCCCCACGGCTACCGAACCGGGCGCTCCCGCGCCGGCCGTTCAGGGGGATGGCAACGCCCAACTCGAGAAGCTCTACGGATTCAACCTCGCCCCCCACGGTCTGTTCAATGCCGCCGATCCGACGGTCAGCTTCGTCGTCCCCGGATCGCCGGCGGCGGTCGCCGGCCTGATGGCGGGGGATGTCATCGCCGGCATCGACGGCGGCAAGACGCTCGCGCGCCAGGCAGCTGTCTCGACGCTCGTCGGGTCTCCGGAGGGGGGCCGCCCGCTCCAACTCGCGATCCGGCGCGGCGTCCCGCAACCCTACGCCACCCACCCGCGTCTCGATCTCTTCGTCGGATCGACCAGCCCCCACCCCATGCAGACTTTCGGTTGCACAATCTGCCATCAGGGGCAGGGGAGCGCGACGAGCTTCAAATGGTCCTCGCACACCCCCGATTCGCCGGTTCAGGGGCACCAGTGGCATGACGAATACGGGTGGTTCAACAACCACCACTGGATCCAGCCGATGCTCCCAAACCGGTTCGAGGAGTCGAGCTGCCTGAAGTGCCATCATCAGGTGGTCGATCTCGAACCCTCCGAGAGGTTTCCCGAGCCCCCCGCGCCGAAGCTCGTCGAGGGCTACCACCTGATCCGCCAGTACGGCTGCTACGGCTGCCACGAGATCAACGGCTACGCTGGCCCCGACAAGCGCATCGGCCCCGACATGCGAGTCACTCCGAACTTCCACGAGGTCGCCGAGGCGATTGCCACCGATCCAGGGCTGGAGACCTTCGGCGAAGGGGTCAAGCGACTCGTCGAGGAGGTCCGTTCGAGCCCCGATGGCAGGCAGGCGCGGCAGCAGCTCCGTGCGCTCCTCGATCTCGACGCTGTCGCAGGCGACGACGCCAAGCTCTCGGCCCGTTCCCACACGCTCGCCGCTCAGTTGAAGGACCCCGAGACTCCGGGGACGTTCCCCAAGGTCGGCCCGAGCCTCCGGCATGTCGCCGCCAAGGACAGCTTCGAGTGGCTCTACGCTTGGTTGCGCAATCCTCAGGACTTCCGGCCGTCGACGAAGATGCCTCGGTTCTTCGGGCTCTGGGAGCACCTCTCGGGGAAGAGCCTGGAGGAATCGCAGCGCTACGAGCCGATCGAGATCCGCTCGATGATCACCTACCTCCAGGGGGCTAGCGCGCCGTTTGAGTATGTCTCCCCGTGGGCGGGGATCACGTCGGCTCCCGACGTCGAGCGTGGAAAGAAGGTCGTGCAGGTGCGCGGCTGCCTCGCCTGCCATCAGCATGGCGATTTCCCCGAGGCGACGAGCACGCACGGGCCGAATCTCTCCCGGATCGGCGCCAAGGTGGCCTCCCACCCGCGCGGCCAGGAGTGGCTCTACAGCTGGCTCCGGGAACCGGCCCGCTACCACCCCCGGACGATCATGCCGAACGTCCTCCTCGAACCGGTCAAGCAGGCTGACGGCAGCGTCAGCGATCCGGCCGCCGATGCCACGGCCTACCTCCTGACCTCGACCGGGGATTGGAAAGCCATCGACATCCCTTCGGCCACGTCGCTCACCGATGCCGAGCGCATCGCCACCGAGGAATTGGCGCTGATGTATCTGAAGGAACGATTCCCGGAAGTCCGGGCGAAGAATGTTCTCCAAGACGGCCTCGGCGCCGAGATGGCCTCGATCCTCGGTGACGAGCGGATGCTCCTCGACGTCACCACGGCCAATCGCGACGCCAAACTCCTCGACTATGTCGGCAAGAAGACGATCGCCAAGCTTTCCTGCGCCGGTTGCCACGACATCCCCGGCTTCGAGGATTCGAAGGCGGCTGGAGCAGCGTTGGCCGACTGGGGTCGGAAGGAATCTTCGAAGATCGCCTTCGAGCAGGTCTCAAAGTTTGTCATGAACCAACTGGGCCATGGACATGCCGGTCATGGCGGACATGCCGGTCATGGCGCGCCGACCGACCACGCCCTCAGTGCCGGCGGCGACGGTCACGACGACGGGCATGGCCAGGCAGGGGCCGGTGAGTCGAAGCCGGCCGACGGCCTCGACTCCGATCTGGCCTACACCGCACTCGATGAGGCCCACGTCTCGCCGGAATCGGTTGACCCCAACACCGGGTTCTACCTCGAGAAACTCCTCGCCCACGAGCGGGAGGGATTCCTCTGGCAAAAGCTCCGCGCGCCCCGCAGCTACGACTACAAAAAAGCGGAGAACAAGGGCTACAACGAACGCTACCGGATGCCGCAGTTCCCCTTCGATGAGGCCCAGCGCGAAGCGGTGATGACGTTCGTGCTCGGACTCGTCGCCGAGCCCCCGGCGTCGCAGTTCGTCTACGCCCCGACGGAGCGCGAGCAGGCCAGGCTCTCCGGGCTGAGGGTCGCCGAGCAATACAACTGCGGCGGCTGCCACACCCTCCAAATGGACCGTTGGGACGTCCGCTACCGCCCGGAGTCTCTCGGCGAGGGGCAGGAGGCGGCCGATTATCCGTTCCTCTCCCCGCACTTCGCTCCGGCTGATGTGGCGACATCGCTCGTCACGGATCGTCAAGGGCGCCGCCGGGCGACGCTCATCGGGACACCGCAGCTCAACCCCGAAACGGGGAAGCCCCAGTACGTTGACGAGGATGGCGTGGGTATCGAGGAGGATGACGCCGAGGCGGTTCCCCATCGGCCGTTCATGCTCTGGCACGACGTCCTCATCGACGGCGCTCCGCGCATCGTCGGCGGCCCCAATCTCGTCGTCCCCACCGACGCCCTCGCCGCCGGCCGGCACTACCCGGCCCAGGGCGGGGATCTGGCCCGGCTGCTCTTCCCGGTGGTGATCGCTGACGAAAAGGTGATCAATCCCAACGTCAAGGCCGACGATGCCTGGGGCTGGCTCCCCCCGCCGCTGGTCGGCGAGGGGAACAAAGTCCAGTCCGGCTGGCTCCACAAGTTTCTCTTGAACCCGGCGCCGATCAGGCCGGCGGCCGTGCTCCGGATGCCGAAGTTCAACTTCCAGTCCTCCGAGGCGTCGGCACTCGTGAACTACTTCTCCGCCGTCGACGGTGCTGACTATCCGTATGTCTACGATCCCCGTCTCGACGAAAGCTCCGTAACGGTCGCCGAGGCGGCCCACCCGGGGCATCTGGACGGGGCGATGAAGATTGTCACGAATAACAACTACTGCGTGAAATGCCACCTCGTCGGTACCTACGCCCCGCCGGGGAATCCCAAGGCGCTGGCGCCGCAACTCGAGGTCGTTCACGAACGGCTCCGTCCGGGGTACGTTCACAACTGGATCGCCAATCCGAAGCGGTTCCTCCCCTATACGGGAATGCCGGTCAACATCCCATTCGACAAGCCAGTCAGCCAAGACCTTTACCCCGGCACGAGTGAGCAGCAGATCGACGCCCTGACCGATCTCCTCATGCACTACGACCGGTTCGCGAAGCAGAATCTCTCGCTCGAGGCCTATTTCAAGCAACAGCCTCCCGCCGACCCGGCCACCGCGCCTTCCGCAGCGCTCGAGCAGGCGCCGGCGGAACCGATTCCTGGGCCCTCCGACGACCCCACGCCTATCATTCCCCAAGGAGCCGACAGCGTGACACTGCTCGATCCGCACCAGCCCGCCATCGACCGCACAATCGCGGCCGCCGGCACTGACTGATCCCCCACCGTCATCCATCCCGATCCGCCCCGGAGATTCACGCATGCCCCGTCACGTCGGAAGAGTCCGAGCTACCCTTGGCGCCTCGGCCACGCTTGTCCTGCTCTTTGCCTCCCCGGCCGCCATCGCCGACGACTGGGGGACGATCAAGGGCCGCTTCAAGTTCGGCGGCACGGCCCCGACCGCCGCGGAATTGAAAGCCGACAAGGACATCGAAGTCTGCGGCAAGCACAAACTGCTTAACGAGGAACTCGCCGTCGGTGCCGACGGCGGCATCGGGAATGTCGTCGTCTTCGTGCGCGACAAGGTGGCCAAGGTCCACCCCGATCTCGCCGGCAGCAAGGATGATGTCTTGATGGACAACAAGGACTGCCGCTTCGAACCCCACGTGGCGTTCCTTCAGACCGGACAGACGTTGATCCTCAAGAACTCCGACTCCGTCGGCCACAACAGCAATGTCGCCACCCTCAAGAATCCCCCGTCGAACAGCCTGATCGCCGCCGGCAGCGAGTCGAAGCTGACGTTCAAGGTGGAGGAGGCAATTCCGGCCCAGGTCACCTGCAACATCCACCCCTGGATGAAGGCCTGGGTGCTCATCCGTCCGAACCCGTACGGTGCCATCTCGGCAGCCGATGGCAGCTTCGAGATCAAGAACCTGCCCGCCGGGGATATCGAGCTCCAACTGTGGCACGAGAAGGCGGGCTACATCGGCGAGATCAGCGTGAAGGGGAAGGTAGAGAAGATCGCCAAGGGGCGAAAGAAGATCAAGGTTGCCGCCGGCGACAACGACCTCGGGGAGATGGTGCTCGATGCCAACCTGTTCAAGAAGTGAGCGATCGATCCACGCCGCAGACGTTCCGGTGGCAGCGCCCCGCCGTGGGCTGCTGCCGTCCCTCGGGCTCGGATTGATCCTCGTCGCGGTCGGGTCGGGCTGCGGTGACAGCCGGGTCCGTCAACCGGTGGTCGATGGCAGCGCCGTCAAGGAACTGCGTACCGAACTGGTGTCGTCGACTGGTGCGGCCGACGGCGGAGAAGCCGAGGGCGCCGCAGCCACCGGCACCGGCTGGGGAACGCTCAAGGGTAGGTTCGTGTTCGCGGGAACCCCGGCCGATGCCAAGGCACTCGCCGTCGACAAGGACACCGAGGTCTGCTCGAAGGACGGCGGCAAACTCCTCGACCGCTCGCTCCTGGTCGACCCATCGACCAAAGGGCTGGCCAACGTCGTCGTGTTCGTCCGCAAGTCGAGCCGCGTCAAGGAATCAGCCCCCGCCGATGCTGCTGTCGTCTTCGACCAAAAGCAGTGCGAGTTCATCACGCCGGTGTTCGCCGCCCGGGTTGGCCAGGAGATCGATGTTCACAACAGCGACCCGGTCGGACACAACACGAACATCGCCGGGACGAGCTTCAATCAGCTGATTCCAGCCGGGAATGGCACGCTCTTCAAGCCGGCAGCCGAAACTGCGATGCCGACGGCGGTGACCTGCAACATCCACCCCTGGATGAAGGCCTACATTGTCTTCCGCAAGGACGGCTACGTCGGCGTCAGTGCCGCCGACGGGTCGTTCACGATCCCCGACCTGCCGGCGGGGGAGATGCTTGAGTTTCAGGTTTGGCACGAACGTTCGACCGGCCCCAACCAAGCGCTGGGCTTGGCCAAGCCCGACTTGAAGTGGACTCCGAAGGGTCGCTTCCAGGTCAAGATCGAAGCCGACGAGGTCAAGGACATCGGTACGCTCGAGGTTCCCGCCGCCGCCCTCGGCGGCTGATCCGAATCTTCCGCCCCCTCCATCCCACTGCCATGAATCCCACCACGCTTGCCGACGTCCGCCATCCCCGGGGCCCGCGCCCGGTGTGGGGCATGAAACTCCTGGTCCTGCTGGCCCTGCTGGTCATGTTCGCGGCGAGCGGCTGCGGGGCGACGCCCCCGGCTTGGTTCCGCCTCAACATGGTCGAGGCGACGAAGCAGAAACTGACGCCGGAGCAGGAGCGTCAGGTGGCGACGGTCATCAGCGCGATGTTCGGCACCCCCGATGATCCGGTCGCCCTCCCCGAGACGGGTCTCGACGAGGCGAAACTGCGGCTCGCCGCCGGCCCGGTCCGCAGCGACATCGTCGGACGGAAGAACGGCCTCTACCGCGAGCACTGCGCCCACTGTCACGGCGTCACCGGCGACGCCCTCGGACCGACCGCCGCCTTTCTCAATCCCTATCCCCGCGATTACCGCCCGGGGATCTTCAAGTTCAAGAGCACGGAGCGGGCCGATAAGCCGACCCACGCCGACCTAACGCGGGTTCTGAAAAAAGGAATCCCCGGCACCTCGATGCCCTCATTCGCGCTGTTGAGCGAAACCCAGATCGACGCCCTCGTGGAGTACGTCAAGTATCTCTCGATCCGCGGCGAGACGGAGATCGGACTGATTCGGGCCATCTTCGAGCTCGACGAGGAGGCGGAAGGGAAGCTTCCCGAAACCCGCGAGTTCCTCGTCGGTGAGAGGCTGACCGAGGTCGTCGAGAAGTGGAAGGCCGCCGACACCGCCCTCATCGACGTCCCGGAGATGCCGGCCGACATCGATCTCGTCGAGTCGATCGCAAAGGGGCGCGAGCTGTTTTACGGAGACAAGGCGAACTGCGTGAAATGCCATGGCCCGACGGCGCTCGGCGACGGGCAGGCCAACGACTACGACGATTGGAACAAGTATGTCGTCGAATGGACGGCGAAAGAAGTCAACGGCGATGCGGATAAGCAGTGGGTCCGTCGCGCCCACCGGGTTCTCGACGGGGATGCCCTCGAGCCGAGGACGATCCAGCCCCGCAATCTCCGCCGGGGGATCTACCGCGGCGGGCGCCGCCCGCTCGACCTCTACTACCGGATCCATGCCGGGATCAACGGCGCCCCGATGCCCGGAGCGAAAGGAACGGTTCCTCCGGAGGACATCTGGCACATCGTCAACTACGTCCAATCCCTCCCCTACGAACTCGACGGCGAGTTGGGGGCCGACCGGCCGATGGTCGCCCGCGATCGGTTTTGACTATTCCCTTGGACGACGTGACAACGGTTTTCTTCCAGCCCCCCTTCTGACGACCTGAATCAAGCCCCCATCCCAGCCAGCGGAGCAGACGGCCGTGGACCAAGACAAACGAGATCGGGATGCCGGCTCCAGAGGAAATCCTCCGGGTGATACCTGGGCTGACGGTCTTCCGCAGGGGCGGCGGTGGAGTGGGATCGGCTGGAGCCTGCTGTTCCTCCTCGTGCCGGTCCTCGGAACAGCGACCTTCGTCATCGCCCCCTACTACGACCACTGGCTCCCCAAAGATGTCTCCGTCCACGGCCGGTCAATCGACGACCTGTTCTATTTCATTCTCGTGCTGACTGGCGTCATCTTCCTGGCGACCGAACTGATCCTCTTTTGGTTCATGTGGAAGTACGACGCCGCCGCCTCGTCGAAGCCGGCCACCTACATCCACGGCAGCCATGCGCTCGAGGTGGTGTGGACGATCATTCCCGCGGCGACCATGCTCTT